>CAMBWO010000237.1 GCA_945871285.1 Pseudorhodobacter antarcticus
ACCTCGGCTGACACGAACACGGTCGATGCCCTGATCCTGGCCCTGCAACAGGCCGGCTTCGCTGCCTATGGCCTGTTCGCCCCCACCTTGAAATCGGCCCGCGCGGTTGACTTCATCACCGCCGCCCTGCGCGCCGACCCCCATCAGGCCGTCATCAACGCCACCGCCTTTTCGGCCCGCGGCGCGGATGGCACTTCACCCCTCGACGCCGCAGGATGCCCGGTGTTTCAGGTCGCCCTCTCCACCGCCCGCCGCCGCGATTGGGCCGGGTCTGCCCGTGGCCTGTCGCCCGCCGACCTTGCCATGCATGTCGTGATGCCCGAAGTGGACGGCCGCCTCTTCGCCGGTGTCGCCAGCTTCAAGTCGCCGGGCAAGCGCGACCCCGACCTGCAGTTCTCGCGCTTTGCCCACCGCGCCGATGCTGACCGCATCGCCGCCATCGTCGCCCGCGTGCAGGGCTGGACCACCCTTGCCACCACCCCCACCGCCGACCGCCGCCTGGCCGTGGTCCTGTCCACCTATCCCGGCCGCGCCTATCAGATGGCCCATGCGGTGGGCCTCGATGCCATCGCTTCGACCGAAAGCCTGCTCGAAGCCCTGTCCGATGCCGGCTACACCTGCACCCCCCATGGCACCCTTGCCGAAGCCCTCCCGACCCAAACCCTCACCTGGCCCCTGGCCGATTACCGCGCCGCCCTCGCCACCCTGCCACAATCCCTGCAAGACGACCTCATCGCAGCCTGGGGCCAACCCGACACCGACCCCGCCTGCCAGAACGCCGCCTTCCACTTCGCCGCCGTGGCCCAGGGCAACGCCCTGATCGCCCTGCAACCCGAACGCGGCCGCGCCGACCAGCGCGACGCCGAATACCACGACCTCTCCGCCACCCCGCGCCATGCCTTCGTCGCCTTCTACCTCTGGCTCCACGCCCGCCAAACCCACGCCCTCATCCACATGGGCGCCCATGGCACGCTCGAATGGCTGCCCGGCAAATCCGTCGCCCTCTCCTCCGCCTGCTGGCCCGAGGCGCTGACCGGCCCCACTCCCGTCATCTACCCCTTCATCGTCAACGACCCCGGCGAGGCGGCGCAGGCCAAACGCCGCATCGGGGCCGTCACCCTGGGCCACCTGCCACCCCCCTTGGCCACCGCACAATTGCCCGCAGGCTTCGCCCAACTGGAATACCTGCTCGACGAATACTCCACCGCCGACGGCCTTGACCCCGCCCGCCGCGCCCGCCTGATCCGCCAGATCCGGGATGAGGCCGCGGCCCTCGGCCTCGACCGCGACCTCGCCCCCAGCGCCACCGCGTTCGAGGCGATCACCGCGATCGACCGCTTCGTCTGCGACATCAAGGAAAGCCGCTACGGCGACGGCCTGCACATCTTTGGCACCGCCGAGGGCGAGGCGCAGGGCCTGCTGACCGCCCTGTCCGGCGCCCGCGTCCCCCCCGGTCCCGCAGGCTCGCCCTATCGCGGCGGCAGCGACGTGCTGCCCACGGGCCGCAACCTCTATTCCGTCGACCCCCGCGCCGTGCCCTCGCGCAATGCCCATGCCCAAGGCGTGAAACTGGCCGAAGAACTGATCCGCCGCCACCTGCAAGACCACGGCGACTACCCAAGTGGTCTGGTGGTCGACCTGTGGGGCTCGTCCACCATGCGCACCGCGGGCGAGGATTTCGCCATGGCGCTGCACCTCGCCGGCCTCGCCCCGCGCTGGGACGCGGGCAGCGACCGCGTGGCCGGGTTCGACATCCTGCCCCTGGCCCTGCTCGACCGCCCCCGCATCGACCTGACCCTGCGCGTCTCTGGCCTGTTCCGTGACATCTTTCCGGGCCTCGCCCAACTGTTTCAGGCTGGCACCCAAGCCCTGGCCGAGCGGGATGAGGCGCCCGAAGACAACCCCTACACCGCCCGCTCCGCCCGCGTCTTTGGCCCCGAACCCGGCACCTACGGCCTTGGCATGGGCAGCGACCTTGACACCTTCACCCCCGAGGCCCGTGCGCGGGCTGGTGAAGCCTGGCTCACCGCCTCCTCCTGGGCCATCGGCACTGATGGCCAATCCTCGCCGGATCGGGCCGCCCTTGAGGCGCGGGTTCTCGCCGCCACTGCCTTTGTCCACGCCCAGGACATGGCCGAAACCGATGTCCTGATCGCCTCCGACTATGCCGCACACGAGGCTGGCTTTGCCGCCGCCGTCGCCCGCCTTGGCGGCGCGCAGCCCACCCTCTACCACCTCGACGCCACCAACCCCGATGCGCCCCGCGCGCGGTCCCTGACCGAGGAGATCGCCCGCATCGTCCGCGCCCGCGCCGCAAACCCGCTGTGGGCCGATGGCATGATGCGCCACGGCTTTCGCGGCGGGGCCGAGATTGCGGCGACGCTGGACCATATGGCCGCCTTCGCCCACCTCGCCCAGGCCGTGCCGCCGCACCTGTTCGACCTTTACCACGATGCCACCCTTGGCCGCGACGACTTGCGCGATTTCCTCGCCCGCGAAAACCCCGCCGCCCTCGCCGCCATGCAAGACACCTTCCGCCGCCTACATGAGGCGGGCCTCTGGATCACCCGCCGCAACTCGATTGCCGCCACCCTGCAGGCCGCATCATGACCTTCACCGTCCAAGGCTGGTGCCCCGGTGCGCTGCGCCCGATGATGTCCGGTGACGGCCTCGTCGTCCGCATCCGCCCCCGCTTGGCCCGCCTGACCGCCGCCCAAGCGCAGGGCATCGCTGACGCCGCCCTGCGCCACGGCAACGGCCTGATCGACCTCAGCGCCCGCGCCAACATCCAGTTGCGCGGCATCCGCCCCGACACCCATGCCGCCCTCCTGGCCGATCTGGACGACCTCGGCCTGATCGACCCCGACGAGGCAACCGAGGCGCACCGCAACATCGTCGTCACCCCCTTCTGGACCGAAGGCGACGGCACCGCCGATGTCGTCGCCACCCTGACCGAAATCCTGCAATCCCCGACCTATGCCAACCTGCCCAGCAAATTCGGCTTCGCCGTCGGCCCCGCCGCCATTCTGGATGGTGTTGCCGCCGACATCCGCATCTCACCCTCCGGCGCCGGCTGGCTGGTGCGTCCCGACGGTTGCGACCGTGGCGCGGTGGGCGATGTGGCGGGGCTGGTCACCCGCCTGCTCGACTGGTTCCTCGCCTCCGGCGGCGTGCAAAATGGCCGGGGTCGCATGGGTGGCCTCAAGGCCACGCTGCCCGCGGACTTCATTTCAGCACCGCCCGTTGATCCGACAACCCAACGCCCCGGCCCGCACCCCCTCGGCACCCTTGTCGCCCTGGAATTCGGCCAGATCCATGCCACCCTTTTGGCCACCCTCGCCACCACCCCCCTGCGCATCACCCCCTGGCGGATGCTTCTGGTCGAGGGGGCCACACCTGCCCACCCCGCCCTGATCACCGCACCCGATGACCCCCGCCTGCGCGTCACCGCCTGCACCGGCGCGCCGGGTTGCCCCCAGGCCCTGCAACCCACCCGCGACCTGGCCCGGACCCTGGCCACCCAGGTCCCCCCCGGCCACCATCTGCATGTGTCAGGCTGCGCCAAGGGTTGCGCCCACCCCAAGCCTGCGGATATCTGCCTTGTTGCCACCGCCACAGGCTTTGACCTCATCCCCAACGGTCGCGCCCATGACACCCCCAGCGGCGCGTTCGATGCTGCAAGACCCCTGTTCAAGGCCCTGTAATGCCCCATAAATATGAAACCAACGGCGCGGCGATCTACCTGCAATCCTTCGCCATGATCCGCGCCGAGGCTGACCTGTCCCCCTTCACGCCCGAGGAGGAGATCGTCGCCGTCCGCATGATCCACGCCGCCGGCATGGTGGACTTGGCCAGCCATATCCGCTTTTCCCCCGGCTTTGCCATCGCCGCCCGCGCGGCACTGGAGGCGGGCGCCCCCATCCTCTGCGACGCCCGCATGGTCAGCGAGGGCATCACCCGCACCCGTCTGCCTGCGAACAATCAGGTCATCTGCACCCTGCACGACGCCCCCGTGGCCGACCTTGCCCGCCAGATGCAAACCACCCGCTCTGCCGCCGCACTGGAACTGTGGCGCCCCCATCTAGCAGGGTCAGTCGTGGCGATAGGAAATGCCCCTACCGCCCTGTTTCACCTGCTGAATATGCTGATGGACCCCACCTGCCCACGCCCCGCCGCCATCATCGGCTGCCCGGTCGGCTTTGTCGGTGCGGCCGAGTCCAAAGACGCCCTGATGGCCGATCTGCCAGTGCCCTCGGTCATCGTGCAGGGCCGGCTTGGCGGGTCGGCCATCACCGTGGCGGCGGTCAACGCCCTTGCGGCCCGAAAGGAATAGCATGGGCAAAGTCATCTGCACCGGCCTTGGCCCCGGCGACCCCGATCTGATGAGCGTCCGCTCGCACCGCCTGATCCGCTCTGCCCGCCAGATCGCCCATTTTCGGAAAGCAGGCCGCCCCGGTCAGGCCCGCCGCATCGTTGAGGGGCTGCTGGCCGCAGACGTCGCCGAATATCCGATGGAATACCCCGTCACGACCGAACTGCTGTTCTCCAGCCCCGAATATGACGCGGCCCTGTCCGACTTTTACGACCACTGGGCCGCCCGCCTGCTGGACCTCAGCCAGGCCGACGACGTGATTGTCCTGTGCGAGGGCGACCCGTTCTTTTATGGCTCTTTCATGCATCTTTACAGCCGCTTGTCCGGTCTTGTTGAGGTTGAGGTTGTGCCCGGCATCACCGGCATGTCCGGCTGCTGGACGGCCACAGGCCAGCCCATAACCTGGGGCGATGATGTGCTGACCGTCCTGATGGGCACCTTGCCCGAAGCCGATCTGACCCACCACATGCGCAACGCCGATGCCGTGGTGGTCATGAAAACCGGCCGCAACCTGCCGCGAATCAAGGCGGCTTTGACGGCGGCAGGGCGTCTGGATCAGGCCTGGATCGTCGAATCCGGCACCATGCCCACCCAGCGCGTCGGGCTGCTGGCCGACTACCCCCACGCCGAATGCGGCTATTTCTCGATCGTCATGGTCCACGGCAATGGCCGCCGTCCGGGGGGCGAGGGATGAGCGGCTCCCTCATCATCGCAGGCCTCGGCCCCGGCAACCCGGCCATGGTGACGCCCGAGGTGACACTGGCCCTGTCTGAGGCAACCGATATCGTCGGCTACATCCCCTACGTCGCCCGCATCACGCCGCGCCCAGGCCTGACCCTCCACCCCTCCGACAACCGGGTCGAACTGAACCGCGCCCTGCACGCCCTGCAAATGGCCCAGTCCGGTCAACGGGTTGTCGTCGTTTCCTCAGGTGATCCCGGGGTCTTCGCCATGGCCTCGGCGGTGTTCGAGGCGGTTGAGGCGCACCCCCAGTTCGCCACCCTCGACATCCGCGTCCTGCCCGGCATCACCGCCATGCTCGCCGCCGCCGCCGCCCTGGGCGCGCCCTTGGGCCATGATTTCTGCGCCATAAACCTGTCCGATAACCTCAAACCCTGGGCCCTGATTGAGCGCCGCCTGCGACTGGCCGCCCAGGCCGATTTCGCGATGGCCTTTTACAACCCCCGCTCGGCCAGCCGTCCCGACACCTTCACCCAAGTCCTGCACACCCTGCGGCAGGACTGCGAACCCACACGCCTGATCAGCTTTGCCCGCGCCGTATCGACCCCCGACCAGCACCTGCTGACCGTGACCCTGGAACAGGCGCAGCCCGAAATGGCCGATATGCGCACCGTGGTCATCGTTGGCAATTCCGCCACCCGCCGCATCGGGCCCCACGTCTACACCCCGCGGAGCGCGGGATGACCCAGCCAGGCCATCACCCCCTGCACCGTTTCGCTGACCCGGCGGTCCGGCAGGGCGGGCCGGTCGATCATCACCACGGGCAGCCCCAACCGCGCCGCCGCGTCAATCTTGGCCCGCGCCCCCGTGCCGCCGGCGTTCTTGGCGACCACCACCTGCACGCCGTGCTGCTGCATCAACGCCACATCATCTTCCACCGCGAAAGGCCCACGGGCCAACAGAATTTCCGTCTGGGGCAGGGGCAGCGGACCCTGCGGCGCATCGACCAGGCGCAGCAGATAGTGGTGCTGCGGCGCACCCCCGAACAGATCCAGATTCTGCCGCCCGATGGCCAGAAACACCCGCGTCGTCTGCACCGGCAAGGCCCCGGCCGCCGTGGCGATGTCGGGCACCACGGTCCAGCGATCCTGCACCCCCGCCACCCAAGGCTGACGTTGCAGCGCGATCAACGCGCACCCGGTCTCGGCGCAAGCCGCCACCGCATTGGCACTCATCCCCGCCGCAAAGGGGTGCGTGGCGTCGATCACATGGCTGATCCCCTCGGCCCGCAGATAGCCCACCAACCCCTCCACCCCGCCAAATCCACCCACCCGCTGCGGCAAGGGCTGCGCCACCGGGTCCGCCGTGCGCCCGGCATAGGAAAACACCGCATCCAGACCCGCCTCGGCCAAGGCCCGCGCCATCAGGCTGGCCTCGGTCGTGCCGCCCAACAAAAGGATGCGTGTCATGGTTAAGCCCTGGCTTGCGATCATCGGTGTGGGCGAGGATGGACCGGCTGGCCTGACCACCGCAAGCCGTGATGCGCTGACCCAGGCCGATATCATCTTTGGCGCCCGTCGCCATCTGGATCTGCTGGGGGTTCAGGGCCGCGAATGGCCCTTGCCCTTCAGCACAGCGCCCCTGCTGGCGCACCGGGGCCAGAACGTCGTCGCCCTCGCCTCGGGCGATCCGTTCTGGCATGGCGTCGGTGGCACACTGTCCGCCGACCTAACCCCCGCCGAATGGCAGGTCTTTCCCGCCCCCTCGACCTTCTCCCTTGCCGCCGCCCGCCTTGGCTGGCGGATCGAGGAGGTGATCTGCCTTGGCCTGCACGCCGCCCCCCTGACCCGCCTGCGCCCCCTGCTGACCCGCGGTCAACGCCTGATTTGCTTGATGCGCGATGGGGCCGCCGTCGGTGAACTGGCCGCCTATTTGACCAGCCTGGGTTTTGGCGACTCGCGGCTACAGGTGATGCAGGCGCTGGGTGGCCCACAGGAAAACTGCATCAGCTTCGACGCGCAAACCCCCTCCATGGAAAATATTTCCGCCCCCGTCGCCGTTGGCCTGATCGCCCTTGGCGCGCTCGGCCTGCCGCGCAGCTCTGGCCTTGACGACACCCTGTTCGACCATGACGGCCAGATCACCAAACGCCCCGCCCGCGCCCTGACCCTGTCCGCCCTTGCCCCCCGTGCGGGTGAGGTCCTGTGGGACATCGGCACCGGCTCCGGCTCGGTTTCCATCGAATTCCTGCTGGCCGCCCCCGCCACCCAAGCCCA
>CAMBWO010000238.1 GCA_945871285.1 Pseudorhodobacter antarcticus
TCGTCAATCACCGCAGGCCCCGCCCCGGGCAAACCAAACTCCCGCCCGCGCCCATCAAAAACCCGCGCCGCAGGATGCCAGCGAAACCCGTCTTTCATATTGGCAAAAATATCCCCGCCGGAGGCTCCCACCCCTCACCCCGCCCTCAGGCTGACCACCCGGCGCAACGCGAACAGATACCCCTCCGTCCCACACCCCACGATCACCCCATCCGCCCGCCCCGAGATGAACGAATGATGCCGAAACGCCTCCCGCTTGTGGATGTTGCTGATGTGAACCTCGATCACCGGCCCTTCGAACGCATTCAGCGCATCCAGAATGGCGACCGAGGTGTGGGTATAGGCCCCGGCATTGATGATGATGCCCGCCGCCCCCCCCCGCGCCTCCTGCACCCAGTCCACCAATTGCCCCTCGTGGTTGGACTGCAAACACCGCACCCCCACCCCCAGGTCCCGCGCCAGCCCCTCACAAGCCGCCACCACATCCGCCAACGTCTCCCGTCCATAAATCTCGGGCTGCCGCTGGCCCAGCAGGTTCAGATTGGGTCCGTTCAGAATGAATATGGGCTTGCTCATCGGCAGGGTCCTCGTCCGGTTTCGCGCCAGCCTAGCCCAACCCGCAGCCTATGGGTAGGGCAGGGTTCATCCCGCCAATCCAAAGCTGCGCCGACTTTACCGTCGCGGCACAACTTGCCCTGTGTATTGCGCTTGGCGAGCCAGCGGCAGAGATTGCCAAGATGTTCACCCTTAACGAGAACAACCTTCGGACGTCGCAAGAGATGTTGCACTGACTTCGCCTGCGGCCGGTATGGGCGCACCCTCGCGTTCAAATGAAGGCGCAAGGTCTAAAGGGCAAGTGAGCATGGCCGCGCAACGTAGGGTGCGTGATCTCACGCACCTCCCCGACAGGCCCGCACCCCTGACGAAAGAACCAAGCCAATTCCCTTTCCATCCGGTTAACAGAAGATCGCAACCCTCTGTAATTAATCGCTATTC
This sequence comes from Pseudorhodobacter antarcticus, assembly GCA_945871285.1. Classification (GTDB taxonomy): domain Bacteria; phylum Pseudomonadota; class Alphaproteobacteria; order Rhodobacterales; family Rhodobacteraceae; genus Stagnihabitans. The sequence goes on from CAMBWO010000238.1 coordinate 996, forward strand.
CAATCTGTCCACGCGTGGACACACCCGAAAAAGCCGGCGCCGGGCTGAAAGAACCCGGCGCCGAGGCTGGCCGCCTTGCCAGGGAGACTGTGTCAGGCGACTTTTCCCAGCGCCACCGGCGCCCCCAAACCCAAAACCCGCACCACCTCCCGCGTCAGGGCAGGCCGGTTCAGGGTGTAAAAATGCAGATCCTCCACCCCCTCGCTGATCAGCCGGTCACACAGGGTGGTGCACTGGGTCAGGCTCAGCAAATCCTCCCGCCCATCCCGGATCGCATAGTGATAGCTTTCGTCCAGCCGCGCCGGAATGCTGGCCCCACAGCGCGCCGCGAACCGCTTGGTCCCCTCCCAACTCTGGATCGGCAGGATGCCCGGAATGATCGGCACGGTAATCCCCTCGCGGACGCACAGATCGCGGAACCGCAGGAAGGTTTCCGCCTCGAAAAAGAACTGCGTGATCGCACTCGACGCCCCCGCCTCCACCTTCCGCTTCAACCAGCGAATGTCGGCCAGGGGATCCCCTGCCTCCGGGTGCCTCTCGGCATAGGCCGCCACGCGGATCTTGAACTTGCCCGTGTCCGCCAGGGCCTGCACCAGCTCGACCGAATCCGCAAACCCGTCCGGATGCGCCTCGAACCCTGCCGCCCCCTTCGGCGGATCCCCCCGCAACGCGACAATCTCGCTGACCCCTGCCGCGGCATAGCCCTCTGCCACCGCCATCGTCTCGGCCCGACTTGCGCCCACACAGGTCAGATGCCCCGCCACGTTCAACCCGTAATTCCGGCCAATCGTCCCCACCGCCTCCTGCGTCAATTGCCGCGTCGCTCCCCCGGCCCCGTAGGTCACCGACACGAAACTGGGGTCCAACGGCGCCAGAACCTGCACCGCCTCCCACAGCCGGAACGAGGCATCGAGGCTTTGCGGCGGGAAGAACTCGAATGAAATGCGCGGACGGGTCATTGTGGGGCTCCTTTGGGCTTGACCCTGTATCCCACAGCCGCAATCATGAATCCAATTCATTGTTTTCATCATCTACATGAGGCTGACAGCATGTACCTCGAACTTCGCCACTTCCGCGCCTTGCGTGCGATCCATCAGGCGGGCGGCCTTGCTCGGGCGGCGGACCTGCTGAACATGACGCAATCCGCTTTGTCGCATCAGGTCGCGGGCATCGAGGATCAGGTGGGGATGGAGCTGTTCGCCCGCCGGTCCAAACCCATGCGCCTGTCGGCAGCGGGTCTGCGGATGCTGCGCGTCGCCGAACGCATCCTGCCCGAGGTTGCCTCGCTGGAGGATGAGTTTCGCGCCCTCTCGGCCGGCAAAACCGGCCGCCTGCACATCGCCATCCAGTGCCACGCCTGTTTCGACTGGCTGTTTCCCGTGCTGGAACTCTTCCGCCACGCCTGGCCCGAGGTTGACGTGGACATCCGCGCCGGCCTGGCCTTCGATGCCTTTCCGGCGCTTGTGCGTGAGGAGGTTGACCTTGTCATCTCCTCCAACCCCGAACCGCTGCCCGGCGTCGCCTTCAACCCGCTGTTCGACTATCACCCCACCCTGCTGGCCTCCTCGCAAAACCCCCTCGCCCGCAAACCCCGGATCGAGCCCGAGGATTTCCGCGATCAGGTTCTGATCACCTACCCGGTCGGGCGCGACAAGCTGGACATCTTCACCGAGTTCCTGACCGAGGCGAAGGTGGAACCCCGCGCCCAGCGGCCTGTCGAACTGACCGCAGTGATCCTGATGCTGGTCGGCTCCAACCGGGGCGTCGCGGTGCTGCCCGATTGGGTGATCCGCGACGTGAAATCCAATGCCGACTATGTCACCCGGCCCTTGGGCGACGGCACCATCACCAAACGGCTGTTTGCGGCCACGCGAGAGGAGGATGTCCAAAAACCCTTCATGGCGCATTTCCTGCGCCTGTGCCGCAGCGAACCCGTCAAGCTGCAAAGGTCTTGACGCCGCCCGCCCCTGTGGCAAAATGGCGGCATGAAAACCCGCCATTCGAAACCGCGCCGCCCTGGCCCTGTCTATGCCCTGCTGCCCAAGCAGGGCGGCAAACGGTTTCCTTCCCGGTTTCCCGACCCGCCCCGAAGCGTCGATTTCCCATTTCGGAGCGTCATCATGTCCCTTCTCGCCGTTAAATCGCTGTCCCTGACCCTTGGCATCCCCCTGTTCGAGGACCTGTCCTTCACGGTCGAGGCGGGCGACCGCATCGGCCTGATCGCCGCCAACGGGCGCGGAAAATCCTCCCTCCTGCGCTGCCTGGCAGGCCAGTTGGACCCGACGGGCGGCGACATCACCCGCGCCCGCGGCGTCACCGTCGGCCTTGTCGAACAGGACGCCCCGGCCGCCCTCCTGCCGCTCTCGTTGCGCAATGCCGTCGCCGCCGCCCTGACCGACCCTGACGGCGAGGGCTGGCGGGTCGATATCATCCTGGATGACCTCTCGGTTCCCGAGGAGCATCGCGACACGCCGCTTGCCTCGCTCAGTGGCGGCTGGCAGCGCACCGCGCTGCTCGCCCGGGCGGCCATGGCCGAGCCCGAAATCCTGCTGCTGGACGAACCGACCAACCACCTTGACCTGTCGCGCATCGGCCTGTTGCAACGCTGGCTGGCGGCGCTGCCGCGTGACACCGCCGTCCTCGCCGCCAGCCACGACCGCGCCTTCCTGGACGCTGTCACCACCCGCAGCCTGTTTTTGCGCGAACGCGCCTCGCGCAGTTTCGCATTGCCCTTCACCCGCGCCCGTGCGGCCCTGGATGAGGCGGACGGCGCCATGGAACGCCGCTATGAAAACGAGGTTGCCAAGGCCGACCAGTTGCGCCGTCAGGCCGCCAAGCTGAAGAACATCGGCATCAACTCCGGCTCTGATCTGCTGATCACCAAAACCAAACAGCTGAAAGACCGCGCCGAAAAGATCGAATCCGCCGCCCGCCCGGCGCATAAGGACACCTCGGCTGGCACCATCCGCCTGGCCAATTCCGGCACCCATGCCAAGGCGCTGCTGACGATCAACGACGCCCAGATCGCCACCCCGGATGCCCGGCCCCTGTTCAAAACCGGGCAACTCTGGATCGAAAAGGGCGACCGCGTCGTCCTTTTGGGCCGCAATGGCGCAGGCAAGACCCAGATGATCACCGCCATCCTGCGCGCCATCACCGGGGGCGCCGCCGACATCAAATCCACCCCCACCCTTGTCCTTGGCCATTCGGACCAAGGCCTGGCGCAACTGCCACCCAAAGCCACGCCCATGGACCTTGTCACCGCGTTCAAGACCGGCGACGGCCCGGCCCGCAGCCTGCTGTCCGCGGCAGGCATCCGCCAGGATGTCCAAACCAAACCACTGGCCCCCCTGTCCGGCGGCCAGAAGGCCCGGCTTGCCATGCTGCTCCTGCGCCTCCAGCATCCCAACTTCTACCTGCTGGACGAGCCCACCAACCATCTGGACATCGAGGGGCAAGAGGCGCTGGAAGGCGAACTGCTGACCCAGGGCGCGACCTGCCTTCTGGTCAGCCATGATCGCAGCTTTGTGCGCAATGTCGCCTCGCGCTTCTGGCTGATCGACCGCAAGCGCCTGATCGAGGTCGACGACCCCGAAGCCTTCTTCGCCGGCGAACTGGGCCAATAACCCCTTCATTTCGGCACAAATACTCCACCGGGGGTCCGGGGGGTGTGAAACCCCCCGGCGCTCTCCACCCGGTCAGACCTCAACCATCCCGGCGACCTAGTCCAGAAACGCCTCGCTCAGACGGGCAAATACCGCCTCACTCAACGCAATCCGGTCGCCGGGGCGATAGCCTGTGACCGATTGCGCCGCCCGCCACCCCGGCCCCGCCTCGGGAAACCAGCCCCCGGCCCGCACACCTTGCGCCAACAACCGCACCTCCAGAGCGACCCTACCCCGCGGCCCCTCACCAAACCTTGCCTGCAACGCCACGACCATCTGGTTGAACACCTGCGCCTCGGCGTCGATCCGCGCACGGGGTGCTGACCGCGCAGCAAGGGCCCGCCATGTCAGGGCCATCTCGCCAAAATCACGGCGGCACGCGGCGATCCCGCGTTCTGGGTCGGGCAAGGGCTTCTCCTTTGTCCCGTGCAGCCTAGCCGCACCTCGGTCGTTTGTGAATTTGCCATAATCTTGCCAATCTTTTTCCAAAATAGCACCAATCGCCCCGACCACCCCCGCTGATGCGCCCTTTCCTTCGCACCCCACCCCGTGTAGTACCCCCGACCTGAACCGAAGCGGAGTGAGCCATGCAAGGCAGTGCCAACCTGAACCTGATGATCAAGGCAGCCCGCAAGGCGGGCCGGTCCCTCGTAAAGGACTTCCGCGAGGTCGAAAACCTTCAGGTTTCCTCCAAGGGTCCCGGCGATTTCGTGTCGAAAGCCGATATCGAGGCGGAACGGCTGATCAAGGCCGATCTGATGGGGGCACGTCCGACCTATGGCTGGGTCGGCGAGGAAAGCACGGCGGAAATCGGCACCGACCCGACTCGCCGCTGGATCGTGGACCCGCTGGACGGCACCACCAATTTTCTGCACGGCCTGCCGCATTGGGCGGTGTCGATCGCGCTGGAACACAAGGGCGAAATCGTCGCCGGGGTGATCTTTGACGCCGCCAAGGACGAAATGTACTGGGCCGAAAAGGGCGCCGGGGCCTGGATGAACGACCGCCGCCTGCGCGTTTCGGGCCGTCGCACCATGCTGGAAGGCGTCTTTGCCACCGGCATCCCCTTTGGCGCCAAAAGCACCCTGCCCGCCACCATGGGCGACCTGGCCCGCCTGATGCCGCTGTGTGCCGGGGTCCGTCGCTGGGGGGCTGCGGCCCTTGATCTCGCCTATGTCGCCGCGGGCCGCTACGATGGCTATTGGGAACGCGAGTTGAAGCCGTGGGACATCGCCGCCGGTCTGGTGCTGGTCCGCGAGGCGGGCGGCACCGTGGAACCCATCCGCGAAGGTGGCGACATCCTGGCCTCGGGCTCGGTCATCTGCGGCAACGATGGGCTGTTCGGTCCGTTCTCCAAGGCCATTCGCAACACCTAAAGCCTATTGCAACAAGGGCTTGCCTGTCTTGAGTTTCCTTCAATCTGACTCAGATTGAAGGAAACCCGTGTTAATCGCGGCGGCCCACTTTCGGGATCGTGGACCGGGCAAGCCCCGGCTCTGCCGTCAGCAAAGGTGCGGCCCTGCGCCTGCGCCACAATGGGACGGTCAGCAGCATCCCCCCGGCAAACCCGCCGATATGCTCCCAATAGGCCACGCCATCATTCTGGCCGGTGGTGCCGGAATAGATTTGCAGCACGATCCAGAACCCCAGCACCGACCAGGCGGGCAGGGGGAATATCTTGAAGAAGATGATAAAGATGAAAATCACATCGACCCGCGCCTTGGGGAACAGCACAAGATAGCCGCCCAGGATCCCGGCAATCGCCCCCGACGCCCCGATCACCGGGGAACGTGACAACGGCCCCATCCCATATTCGGCCGCCGCCGCAATCAGCCCGGACGCCAGATAGAACCCAAGGAACCGCATGCGCCCCATCGCGGCTTCCATGTTGTCGCCAAAGATCCACAAAAACAGCATGTTGCTGCCCAGATGGACCCAGCCGCCATGCAGGAACATGGCGGTGAAGACAGTCTCCCAGCCCTGCCCCATCGACAGCCGCGCCGGGATCATGCCCCATTCGAAGTTGAAGTAGTTCTGGGTAATTTCCGACGGCAGGGTGCGCGTCCACAAGAACACGACCACATTCACGGCAATCAGCGCCCAGGTCACATGGGGCGTGGCACCAGAGGGGTTATGGTCGCGGATCGGGAACATGGGGCGACACTGTCAACCCATCGCGCGAAAATCAACCCGATACCTCGGCCAACAGCTGCGCGTTCCCGCCCGAGGCCGTGGTGTCGATGCAGACATGCCGCTCGATCAGCACATGGGCGGCGTCCGGCATCCCGCCGATCAGCGGCAGGATCGGCCCCGTGCGTCCGGCCAGGGCCTGCGCCCTTGCGCGGCCACCTGGCAGGTCCCCCCACCAGATCGCGCCCGAAAACCCGCTCAACCGCCCCAAGGCGGCGACATCCAAGCCCGCCGCCTCGACCGCGTGGCCACCCAGCGCCCGCACCGCCTCGGCCTGATGCAGGGCCACCGGGGCGGAGGGGCCCAAACACAGCACCGGCGCTCGCGGCACCGCCGTCAGCCGGTTCGACTCCCCCGTCGGCCCCGGCAGCACCCGCGCTTCGACCGGCCCGGCCTTGCGGTCCAGCCGCAGGGCCGCCGCCACATCCGCCTCGCGGGTCTGGCCATCTTCGGCCGC
>CAMBWO010000239.1 GCA_945871285.1 Pseudorhodobacter antarcticus
CGCCCGATTGGCCGTGCCCCGAATAATCAAACCGCAGGAACGCCCTGCCCCGCGCCGATGCCCAGTCTTGCAGGAACTGCGCCTTGGTGCCCGTCATATCCGACCGAAAGCCGCCCAGAAACACCACCCCCGGCGCAGCACCCGGCGTCTGGTGATAGGCGATCCGCCGCCCCTCTGCCGTCGTCAACTGGCTCGCGTCCATGGTTCACCCTCGTGTTGCCGCCTCTTGATAGCAGGCCTAAACCCGGATGAAAACCTTTCCACCCGGTTAACAAAAATCGCCAAGCCTATGATATAATACGCTTTTCAAAAGTGTCCACGCGTGGACACTCTGCCCCACCCCCGTTGACATTCCCGTGTCCCCGGTTCAAAACCCCCGCACATAACCCGCAACCGGGCGTTTCGTAGGCGCCAAACAGATGAGGTGGACCAGATGTCCCAAATCTCCCTGACCTTTCCCGACGGCAACAAACGCGACTTTTCCGCAGGCGTGACCGCGCTTGAAGTGGCCGCCTCCATCTCCCCCAGCCTGGCCAAAAAGGCGATCTCGGCCACCCTGAACGGCCAGCATTATGACCTGCAATGGCCGATCCCCGCCAATGCCAGCATCGCCATCCACACGATGGCCGATGACGCGCAGGCCCTGGAACTGATCCGCCACGACTGCGCCCACATCATGGCCCGCGCCGTGCAGGACATCTGGCCGGACGTCAAGGTCACCATCGGCCCGGTCCGCGATTACGGCTGGTTTTACGATTTCGACCGCGCAGACCCCTTCACCCCCGATGACCTCGCCCAGATCGAGGCGCGGATGCGTCAGATCATCAACGCCCGCGACCCCGTCCGCACCGAAACCTGGGACCGCGCCCGCGCCATCGCCTATTATGAGGAGCGCGGCGAGCCCTTCAAGCTCGAGCTGATCGCCCGCATCCCCGAGGGCGAGGATCTGCGGATGTATTGGCACGGCCCCTGGCAAGACCTGTGCCGTGGTCCCCATCTGGCCCATACCGGACAAGTCCCCGCCGACGCCTTCAAACTGACCCATGTCGCCGGCGCCTACTGGCTGGGCGACGCCACCCGCCCCATGCTGCAACGCATCTATGGCCTGGCCTTCAAGAACCGCGACGACCTGAAAGCCCACCAAACCATGCTGGAAGAGGCCGCCAAGCGCGACCACCGCAAACTGGGCCGCGAGATGGAGCTGTTCCACCTGCAAGACGAAGCGCCGGGCATGGTATTCTGGCACCCCAACGGCTGGATGATCTACCGCACGCTCGAGGATTACATGCGCGGCCGCCTGCGGTCGGCAGGCTATAAGGAAATCAAGACGCCGCAGGTGGTGGACCGCGTCCTGTGGGAACGGTCGGGCCATTGGGAGGCCTACCGCGAGAACATGTTCATCGTCGAGGTGGATGAAGAGGGTGCGAAAGAAAAGCGCATCAACGCGCTGAAGCCAATGAACTGCCCCTGCCACGTGCAGATCTTCAACCAGGGCCTCAAATCCTACCGCGACCTGCCGCTCCGCCTGGCCGAATTCGGGTCCTGCCACCGCTATGAATCCTCAGGCTCGATGCACGGCCTCATGCGGGTGCGCGGGTTTACCCAGGATGACGCCCATATCTTCTGCACCGAAGATCAGATTGAAAGCGAATGCGCAGGCTTCATCGCGCTTCTCTCCTCTGTTTACAAAGACCTGGGCTTTGACAGCTTCGAGATCAAACTGTCGACCCGCCCCGATGTCCGCATCGGCACCGATGAGCAATGGGACAAGGTCGAAGGCGCCCTGCAAAACGCCATCGAAGGCCTGGGCCTGCCCTATCAGATCAACCCCGGCGAGGGGGCGTTCTACGGGCCAAAGCTGGATTTCAAGCTGACCGACGCGATTGGCCGTCAATGGCAATGCGGCACCTTCCAGGTCGATGCCCAATTGCCGAACCGTCTGGGCGCCGAATATGTTGGCGAGGACGGCGCCAAGCACATGCCCTATATGCTGCACCGCGCCGTGCTGGGGTCGTTTGAACGCTTCATCGGCATCTTGCTGGAAAACTATGCCGGCAAACTGCCGTTCTGGCTGGCCCCGCGTCAGGTTGTGGTGGCCTCCATCGTTTCGGATGCCGATCCGTTTGTGCATGAAGTCACCAACGCCCTGATCAAGGCCGGCGTGCGGGCCGAGGCGGATGTGCGCAACGAAAAGATCAACTACAAGGTCCGCGAACATTCGCTGGGCAAAGTTCCCGTGATCCTGGCGATCGGCATGAAAGAGGTCGCAGAGCGGACTGTTTCAGTGCGCCGTCTGGGCGACAACCGGACTGAAACAATGGCGCTGGATCAGGCGATTGCCGAGTTTGGTTTTGCCGCCCTGCCCCCCGGCGGAAACTGAGGATTTCCTTGTGATCGCTGAGAAACGCCGGGCTTGCCCGGCGTTTTTGCATGACGACCGGGCCGCGCCCCTGTCACGCCGCTGTGACCCACAGCCTCGTGATTGGCCCGTGACTGCGGCAGGGGACTAGCAATTGGGGCGTCGAATGCGACACACTGCTGCAACCGGCTTCAAACAATGAGGGAAAATTCATGACGATCACCACACGGACTTTCGCAATCGCAGGCGCCCTGGCTTCGGCTCTGGCGGCACAGGCGACCGCCGCTCTGGCGGAAACCAAGATGGAAAAATGCTTTGGCGTGGCGCTTGCCGGCAAGAACGACTGCGCAGCCGGGGCTGGCACGACCTGCGCCGGGACCTCGAAGGTCGATTATCAGGGCAACGCCTGGACGCTGGTTCCCGAAGGCACCTGCGTGACGATGGAACTGCCCCCGGCGATGGACGGCACCACCCGGATGGGCGCGCTTGAGGCGCAGGACCGCGACTTGCCGCAGGGCTGATGACATCGCCCCTTCTGGTGCGCTGGAAGGGGCCCGTTCGTTCGAGGCGACTATGCACGACACCCCCCCCCTGCCCGCACAGCCCGGCGTCGGCTACAAGCCGCAGCATTTTGCCGACATCCTGCGCGATGCCGGCCCCGTCAGCTGGCTGGAGATTCACGCCGAGAATTACATGGGCGACGGCGGCCGCACCCTGGCCCAGCTGCGCCATCTGGCCGAGCGTTTTTCCGTGTCCATCCATGGGGTTGGCCTGTCCATCGGCGGCGAGGCCGATCTGGACCGGGACCATCTGACCCGGCTCAAGGCCCTGTGCGACTGGCTGCACCCGGCCAGCTTTTCCGAACATCTGGCCTGGTCAACCCATGACGGCACCTATTTCAACGACCTGCTGCCGCTGCCCTATACCGCCGCAACGGTGGCACGGGTCGCGGCGCATGTCGGGCAGGTTCAGGATGTTCTGGGCCGGCGGATGCTGCTGGAGAACCCGTCCAGCTATCTGACTTTCGCGGAAACCGAGATGGCGGAGGTTGATTTTCTGGCCGAGGTTTCCCGGCGCACAGGCTGCGGATTGCTGTTGGATATCAACAACGTGTTCATTTCGGCCACCAATCTGGACTTTGCGCCCGACGCCTATCTGTCCGGGTTTCCACTGGATCTGGTCGGGGAAATCCATCTGGGCGGCCATGATGCCGACCGGGACGGCGCCGGCGCGCCGCTGCTGATCGACAGCCATGGTCATGCCGTCGCCGACCCGGTCTGGGCGCTTTATGCCACGACCATCGCCCGCAGCGGCCCAAAGCCGACGCTGATCGAATGGGACAATGATGTGCCCGACTGGGCCGTCTTGCGGGCCGAGGCGGGTCGCGCGGCCGCAGTGCTGGAGGGCGTGCTGGAGGGCGTGGTGGAGGGCGTGCCGTGACAGAGGCCGAGTTCGCCGCGGCCCTGCTGGACCCCGCCCATCCGCTGCCCGCGCAGATGCAGCACCGCTTTGCCGTTTACCGCAACAATGTCGTAGTCAGTCTGACCGAGGCGCTGCGGGCCGGGTTTCCGGTGGTGGAAACGCTGGTTGGACCCCGGTTCTTTGCCGCCATGGCGGTGGCCTTTTTGCGCCAGCATCCGCCAAAGGGCCGGCTCGTGATGCTGTATGGCGACGCCCTGCCACAGTTCATCGCCGATTTCCCCCCCGTCGCCGCCTATCCCTATCTGGCTGATGTGGCCCGTCTGGAACAGGCGCTGCGCGAAAGCTATCACGCCGCTGACAGCACACCCTTGCCGGGCGAAGCCTTGACCGCCTTGTCAGAGCAGGACTTGCTGACGGCGCGGGTCAGGCTGGCCCCGGCGGTGCGTCTGATCCGTTCGCCCTGGCCCCTTCATGCGATCTGGCGCGCGACGGTTGAGGGTGGGTCCCCCCCCACGGCGAGCGCGCAGGATGTTGTGATCCTGCGCCCCGAATATGACCCCAAGCCCTATCTGCTGCCCGCGGGCGGCGGCGGGTTGGTTCAGGCCTTGCTGGCCGGTCTGCCCCTTGGCCAGGCGCTGACCGCAGCCGGCCCTGCCCTAGATCTGCCGGCCATCCTGACCCTGCTGCTGAGCGGCGGCGCCATCACAGGAGTTGACCCATGACCCTTGCCACGCTGGACCGCATCGGTGATTGGCTGCTGCCCACTCTTGCCCGCTTCACCTTTGCCGCCGTTTTGTTCCCCTATTTCTGGACTTCGGCCCTGACCAAGTTCGACGGGATATTGACCCCTTCGGTCGGGGCCTATGCCCAGATCTATCCGCGGGCGTTGGAGGCGACGGGCTTTGATCCGAGCGGCCTTGGCGTGATCCCCCATCTGGTCGTGCTGCTGGGCGGTTGGGCCGAAGTCGTGCTGCCCGTCCTGATCGTGCTGGGGGTGATGTCCAGACTGGCCGCGCTGGGGATGATCGGGTTCGTCGTGGTGCAGAGCCTGACCGATATCTTCGGACATCAGGCCGACGCTGCGACGATCGGCGGCTGGTTCGACCGGGCGTCGGATGCGGTGATCCTGGATCAACGGGCGCTGTGGGTGATGGTTTTGCTGGTGATCGTGTTCAAGGGCGCGGGTCCCCTGTCGGTGGACTACGTCCTGCAAAAACGCGCATTAGGCTAGGAACGCGGCCAAATCAGCACGTTCCCGCAGGAAATCCCACACCGCACCGGGCCACGCCCCCTGTTCAGGCTTGATTTTGTTTTAACCTTTGGCATGATTTGCCCAGTGACGGACCGTTCAGACCGCCTTCCCTCATGAGGGCCCAGAAGGGTGCGGGCACGACCTGCGGCAATTTCGCCGTGGGGGATTAAGGTAAGGAGATCCGGCATGCCGACCGGCACCGTGAAATGGTTCAATTCCACCAAAGGCTATGGCTTCATTGCCCCCGACAGCGGCGGCAAGGATGTCTTCGTCCATATCTCAGCGGTCGAGCGCGCTGGACTGAAGGGTCTGAACGACAATCAAAAGATCGGCTACGAGCTTCAGTCCGGCCGCGATGGCAAGGAATCGGCAGGCGATCTGCGGCTGCTTTAGGCCGTCAGCTTTGCTTCGATAGCGGCGTCCCATCCAATCGACCAGCTTGAACCGTCCTGGATGACAGGGCGTTTCATGACGGCTGGCTGGGCGGCGATCTGCGCCTCGGGCTCTGCCTCGCGCAGAAAGGGGCTGAAGCTGCGATAGGTGGTCGACTGTTTGTTGACCGCCCTGTCGCCGAATTCGGTGACGATCGCGTCGATTTCGGCGGGGCTGAGGGGGTTGGCCCGGACGTCGCGGAAGGCCGGTGATTTGCCGGCCTTGGTCAGCGATTTGATCGCGGCCTTGGTTGTGTCGCAGGTGGAAATTCCGTAGACGATCATGGTGGCCTCCGTTGCAGGGGAGTTAGCCCGCAGGGGGAGAGTTGGCAAGTGTCCACGCGTGGACAGTTTGCGATTGTGTGGGATATCAAGGGGTTGAGATTTTTCGTTCATAAAGTGGAAAGGTTTGCCCACGGTGGGGCCACGGGCACCGCCTGCGGCGGAGTGGGTAGGGTGCGTGATTTCACGCACCGTTGCGGCGGGATTGGTGCGTGTGAGTACGGGCCACTCTTAACGTAAGGTGCGCGATAAATACGCACCCTACGGCTCGCTAAAAAAGGGTTACCGAAAGGCCAAATTTTGAAGTGCTGTCCGATAGCTTTTTATTAGTCTGAAGGTTGGCTTTGCATCACGCAACAGCACCTCACCATCAAAGCCGTCTTGATCCGTCAAGCCACAAACTTGCCTAACCAATCTTATTGTACTGTCCGGAACATCAATTCCCTCTCCATGGTAGGCCACATTCGCTAAGACACGGTTTGTTTTCTCAACTCTGTCACCAAAAAAGAACCGGGGAATCCGCCGTTCCTCAACCTTTATAATATCAATGGTTCCCCGGTTCGGGTTGTCAAACGCAAACCCATTGGACTCAACTATCCTTCGCAGATCGCGAAACTTAATCGTTCCCAATAGTCTCGCCTGTTTTCTAGAATTTTTTTGAAGGTACCTTGCTAGGAATTTTACCTCCGGCATTGTTTGCCGTTCTTTAATCAATTCCTTCAACGCAGCTTTGGAGTAGATGGACCCGTCTGCAATCTCAACCATGAGGTTTTCTATATCTTTTTCGGGAATCGTGATTACCCGTCCCAAGCGGTGAAGCTGAAGCATACAACACAAGAACGCCGTGCGCTTATTTGCATCATAGAAAGGATGGTTCTTTATGATTCCCCAAAGTAAGGTGGCTATCTCTTCAAACTCGTTTGCAAGCATGCACTCACCACCAAAATTCGCAAACTGACGCTCTACAGTCGAAATAAATACTCCAATATCTCTGAAACCAATGCCCGCCATCCCGTAGTCTTCACGATAGAAGAAGTCAGCAATAGCAAAATGGCAATCAAGCACATCATCGAGCGTCAGTTGGTGTATCTTTTCACGAATTGGTTTAGCCAAAGGAAATTGGCACCCGAGACGAACTCTTTCCTCACGAATTCTCTTTGAAATAAGAATGTTCAATCCTTCCAAACCCCCTCAAACTCCCGCCATTCCCCCTTGCTCATCCCGCTGTCGGCCTGCCCCACAACCTCCCCGGCCAACCGCCGTTTCAATACGGCAACCGCCTTGGCGCTCATATTCACCCCGCCCATCCGGTAATCCTCGAACGCGGCATAGGCGAGCGGAACCCAATCCCGAACGCAAGCGGCAATTGCCTCGGCGTAGACGCGGATTTCGTATTGGGCGTGGGGGTCGGCGCGCAGGCGCAGGAAGTGGAAGAGGTTGTGCAGGTCGACCTTCCAATACCATTGGGTATAGATATTGGCGGGCAGGTTCATCCTCGCCAATTCCC
>CAMBWO010000240.1 GCA_945871285.1 Pseudorhodobacter antarcticus
ATCGATGTCCCGGTGACGAAGTTGGAGCATGACCTGACCGGCCATGTCCTGATCCTGAAGCCCGAGCACCGCCACGCCAATGATGAACGCGACGTGGGCGTCCGCGGCCACTGGTTCCGCGATGCAATCGCCGCGAACCGCTGGGCCTATATTCAGGTGGCGCTCGCCGCAATGATGATCAACAGCCTGGCCTTGGTCACGTCGCTCTTTACCATGGTGGTCTATGACCGGATCCTCCCATCCGCTGCCACAGAATCGCTCTTCGCCCTGACGATCGGGGTCGGCGTCGCCCTCGTGTTCGACCTGATCTTGAAGACGCTGCGGGCGGGCTTCATCGACCATGCCGGCAAGAGCGCCGATCTGGACATGGGACAGCGGGTGTTCGACCATGTGATCGAGACCGAGATGGGCGCGCGCAAAGGCTCCGTCGGGGCAGTGTCGGCCACGATGCGTGAGTTTGAATCGCTCCGGGACTTTTTTACTTCGGCGACCATGGTGGCGCTGGTGGATTTGCCCTTCGTGGTGATTTTCATCGGGGCGATCTTTCTGCTTGCGGGTCCGCTCGCGGTGGTGCCCGCCATTGCCGTACCGCTGGTTCTGCTGATCGGCGTCGCAGTCCAGCCGATGCTGGGCAGGCTCGCTGACCGGGTGCTGGCCGAGGGGCAGATGAAGCAGACCGTACTGGTCGAGACGCTGACCGGGATCGAGGCGATCAAGGCGGCAGGTGCTGGCCGCCAGATGCGCGCCCGTTGGGGCGACGCAATCCGCCGCCAGTCCGCCTATGCGGTCAAGAGCCGCGCCGTCACACAAGGCGCGATCAATGCGACCGGCTTTGTCCAGCAGGCAGCCCAGATCCTGATCGTGGTCTATGGCGCACTTCTGGTTGTCTCGGGCCAGATCACCTCCGGCGTGCTGATCGCGGCGGTGATCCTCACTGGCCGGGCTCTCGCTCCACTGGCGCTGATCGCGCAAACGCTGACCCGCCTGCATCAGGCGCGCAGCTCCTATCGCAGTCTTGAGGCCCTGATGCAGGCCCCCGGCGAACATCCCACAGGCCGTCAGTTCCTGTCGCGTCCCCGGCTCTCGGGCGCACTACGCCTTGAGCGGGTGAGTTTCTCCTATCCTGACCAAAAGGGCGCAGCACTTGACGGGGTCAGCCTGGACATCGCACCGGGCGAACGGGTGGCTATCCTGGGTCCCATCGGATCGGGCAAGAGCACCGTTGCCCGGCTTCTGCTCGGCCTTTATCAACCGACGGAGGGGGCGGTGCTGGCGGACGGGATCGACATTCGCCAGATCGACCCGACCGACCTCAGACGCAACATCGGTGCCGTCCTGCAGGAACCCTGGCTTTTGTCAGGCACCCTGCGGGAGAACATCGCCCTTGGGGCTGCGCGCCCGCGCGATGAAGATATCCTTCAAGCGGCCCGCCTGGCCGGGGTCGAGGAGTTCGCGGCGCGCCACCCTGAAGGCTATGACATGCGCGTTGGTGAACGCGGTCAGGGCCTGTCGGGCGGGCAGCGGCAGGCCGTGGTACTGGCGCGCGCCCTGATGGGCGATCCGCCGATCCTGCTGCTCGATGAGCCCACCGCCGCGATGGATATCCAGAGCGAGACAGCGCTGATCGGACGGCTCAAGGCTGTCCTTGACGGCCGGACGCTGATCGTGATCACCCACCGGACCAGCCTCCTCGACCTGGTCGACCGCGTGATCGTCATCGACGGTGGCAAGGTGGTCGCGGACGGGCCCAAAACTCTGTTCACCCGACGTCAGGCGACCGGGGCCCAAGCGACCGGGGGCAGCGCATGAGCACGCAGCGCGACCTCGACCGACTGGTGCAGGAGATGAAGGGCCGCACGCCCCTGCGTGCCTCCGCTCTGCTGATCACGATCTTCGCGGTGATCGGGGCGGTGTTTGTCTGGGCTTGGGCGACAGAGATCGACGATGTCACCCGCGCGCCCGGCCGGGTCGTCCCCGCAGGCGATGTCCAGCGGGTCCAGGCCGCCGAGGCGGGCGTGATCCGGGCGGTGTTTGTTGAGGAGGGCGCGATTGTCGAGGCGGGTGACCCATTGGTCGAGTTGGACGGGCTGGTGCAGACCAGCCAGCTTGACAGCGAGGTCCAGCGCGCCATCGCCCTTCAGGCCCGGATCGAACGGCTTTCCGCCGAGATTGACGGGCGCGCCCCGGTCTTCCCGGCCGAGATCGAGGCGGCCGCGCCTGAACTGGTGGTCAGCGAACGTGCCCTGCATGCGGGGCGCGCGGCGGCCCTCACCTCCGAGATCGCGGTGCTGGAGCGGCGGCGTGAGCAGCGCAGGCAGGAGCAGGTTGAGGCCCGCACCGAGATCCGGACCGCCACCCGCACGCGCGCGATCCTGGCCGAAGAGCGGGCGATCATCGCGCCGCTGGTAGAGCGCGGAGTGGAACCGCAGACCACACTTTTGACCCTGCGGCGCCAGGAGGAAGAGATCGATGGCCGGATCACCGGGGCCGAGGCGGCGCTGGCGCGTCTGGAGACAGCCTTGGCCGAGGTCGAGGATACCATTTCTGCCACCCGCAGCCAGTTTGCCGCCGAGGCGCTGCGCGAGCTGGCCGACGCCACGGCGGAACTGGCGGCGCTGCGCCCGTCCCTGCCCGCTTTGGAAAGTATGGCCGCGCGGGCGGTTCTGCGCGCGCCCGTCGCGGGCATCGTCAACCGGCTCAACCGCCGCACGATCGGCGGGGCCGTGCGCGCAGGCGAAGAAGTGGCCGAGATCGTGCCCCTGGACGATGCGCTCTTGGTGGAGGCCTATGTCATGCCGAAGGATATCGCCTTTCTGCGCCCCGACCAGCCGGTCCGGGTCAAGCTGACCGCCTATGATTTCACCCGCTACGGCGCTCTGGAGGGCCGGATCCTGCGCATCGGCGCCGACGCGGTGCGCCGCAGTGAGGGCGATGAGGCGGAGGTCTTCGTGATCATCGTGCGCACCGAAGGCGCGCTTTACGACGCTGATGGCGCTCAAGCCCGCATCATCCCCGGCATGATTGCCGAGATCGACATCCTCGCGGGCCGCCGCCGGGTGATCGACTACCTGCTGCAACCCCTCGAACGGGTCCGGGCCCGCGCCTTCCGCGAATGACCCGCTCCATCACAGAATTCCGTCCAGAAAGCTCCAGCATGACCGACCAAAAGCCGCCCGCACTTGCCTTTCACGGCTCCCGCCTCTTCACCGCCTGGCTCAAGGAGGCGAAGGTCAGTCTTGCGATGACCACCTATCAGGCGGGAAAGGTCTTCCTGCTGGGGCTCCAGCCCGACGGGCGGCTGTCCGTGTTCGAGCGAACCTTTGAGCGGCCGATGGGGCTTGGGGTCGGACAGGGCCGGTTCTGGATGAGCTCGATCCATCAGCTGTGGCGGTTTGAGGATTTCCTGGACAAGGGAGAGACACGCGACGGTTATGACGCGCTCTATGTCCCAGTCACCGGCCACACCACCGGGGATATCGACATCCATGATATCCACGAGGATGCAAACGGCCAGCCGATTTTCGTGGCGACCCGGTTCAACTGTCTGGCTACCCTGGCCGAACGCGGCAGCTTCCGCGAGCTTTGGCGGCCGCCCTTCATCGACCGGTTGGCCGCCGAGGACCGGTGCCACCTTAACGGTTTGGCGATGGATGCGGGGCAGCCGGCATATGTGACCTGCCTGTCGCGCACCAATGTCTTCGAGGGCTGGCGCGAGAAGCGCCGTGACGGTGGCGTGGTGCTGGAGGTCCCTACTGGTGAGGTGGTGGCCGAAGGGCTCTCCATGCCGCATTCGCCGCGGCTTTATCAGGGCAGGTTGTGGATGTTGCAGGCGGGCACCGGCGAGTTTGGTCGAATCGACTTGGCGACGGGCCGTTTTGAGGCGGTCTGTTTCCTGCCCGGATTTGCGCGCGGCCTCTCCTTTGTCGGCGACTATGCGGTGATTGGCCTGTCGCGTCCGCGCGAGAACCGCACCTTTGAAGGGCTCAAGTTGAACGAGCGGCTGCAAGCCGAGGGCGTGGGCGCCCAATGCGCGATCTGCGTCGTCAACCTGCGCACCGGCGATATCGAACACCGGCTGGAGATCGGCGGCATCGTCGAAGAGATCTATGACGTCAACCTGCTGCCAAACGTGATCCGCCCCATGGCGCTTGGCTTTCGCAACGACGAGATCCGCTTCACGATCAAACCAGAGGCGCTGTCCGAGCCGACCGGCACGATGAACTGAGATGGCCGCCGCCCCCACTCCCATCACACCAGAGGCAGCCGCCGCGTTCAATGCCGCGAACGCGGCCTTCCGGGAGGGTCGCTATGAGGAGGCCCGGGATGCGGCGGCACGGGCGGCCAAGCTCGCCCCGGATCTGGCGATCGCGCATGTGCTTATGGCGCGCACCTTGCGTCGTCTGGGGGATGAGGCCGCAGCCCGGGTAGCCTATGATGCAGCCCTGATCGCAGACCCCACGAGTTTTGACGCGCTGCTGGAACGTGGCAACATGCTGCGCGGACTTGGCGAACCCGCTGAGGCCGCTGCCAGCTATACCAGTGCAATGCAGGCGCGCCCACTGGACGCGCGGCCCGCGCTGGCGCTGGCCCGGCTCTGGGAGGAGCAACCGGGTCGGGATGCTGCGGAACAGGCCGCCATCGCCTTCCAGCGCGCACTCGACCGCGCCGGGGCCGCAGCAGAGCCGGCAGCGGCGATGGCGGGCCTGTGCCGCGACATGGCCCGATTCCGGATGGACCGCGCAGATCTGCCGCAAGCGCTGGACGCCCTGCGTCAGGCGCGGCTTCTGGCGGGATCTGGTGAGCTGAGCGATGTGATCGACCTCGATCTGGCCGAAGTCTACCTGCGTCTCGGGATGACCACGGAGGCACAGGCCCTGATGGAGGCCCTGTCCACGTCAGAAGATATCGCTTTGCTGCGGGCGCTGGCGCAGCTCGCCTACAGGTTCAACTTCTGGGCCGAAGCGGTGGCGATCCTGGAACGCTGGACCGCGCGGCACCCGGATGACGCCCAAGCCAATCTCGATCTGGCCGACATGCAGGTCAAGTCCTGGCTCCTCAAAGAGGCACTGGCCTCGCTGGACCGGGCGGAAGCCTCCGGCACCGTGCCGCAGGCCAGCAGCACGGCCCTGCGCGCCTCGGTCGCCAACCGGCTGGGTGACGCGGACACCGCTCTCTCCCTCTATGAGACTCTGGTCGCCGAAGGCCATGACAGTTTCGCCCCCAACGCCGCGATGAGCCTGCTTTACGCCGACAGCGTGACTCCGGTTGAGGTGGCCCGCCGTCACCGTGCGCTGTTCGCAGGCTGGGGCCAGGACGCACGGTCGCGACAAAGTTTCGGGGCGGATCCGGACCCCGACCGACCACTGCGGATCGGCATGGTGAGCGGTGACCTGCACCACCAGCACCCGGTCAATATCTTCCTCCAGCCTCTTCTCGCCCGTTGGGATCACGCAAACCTTCCACTGACGATCTATGCGACCGGTCAAACCGTCGACGATCAGACCCGGCTTGCACGCAGTCGGGCGGGAACCTGGCACGATGTCACCACCGCACAACTGCCCGCCCGGGTTCAAGCTGATGGTATCGACATTCTGATAGACTTGGCGGGCCATACCGCCGGCGGTACGATGCGCGCCTTTGCGCGGCGCATGGCGCCGGTGCAGGCCAGTTTCCTCGGCTATCCCGGCTCCACTGGCGTGCCCAACATCGACTGGCTGATCGGCGATCCCGTGGTCACGCCGCCTGACTCCGATCATCTGTGCAGTGAACAGGTGCTGCGCCTTCCGAATACGGTGTTCTGTTTCGCGCCGGAAGTGGACTACCCGCTGCCGGATTTTGAGGTATTGGCACGTGGGAGGCCGCTGACCTTCGGCTCCTTTAACAATATCCCCAAACTGACCCCGCGCACGCTCCGCCTGTGGACCGACGTGCTGAAGGCCGTGCCCGACGCGCGCCTGCTGCTGCGCGCGCCCAGCTTCAAGGACGCGGGTGCCATCGCCCGGTTCCGCAGCCTCTTCAGTGAGCAGGGCATCCCAGCAGAGCGCCTGACCTTCCGTGGGCCTGTCGGGCTTGACGTCATGATGCAAGCCTACAGCGAGGTCGATATCGCCCTCGACCCTTTCCCCTATTGTGGCGGCACCACCACACTTCAGGCCCTCTGGATGGGGGTGCCGGTCCTGACAATGCAGGGTGGGCAGTTCGTCTCCCGCATGGGGGCAAGCTTCATGACCGCGGCAGGCCTGCCCGACTGGATTGCCAAGGATGACGCCGCCTATGTAGCCCAAGCGGCGGCGCTTGGGCAGGACAGGCAGGCGCTTCTCGACCTCAAGCGCGGGTTGCGCGCCCGGCTGCTGGCCCGCCCGGGCTGGGACGCCGATCGCTATGCAGCGGATTTTGGCGCGGCACTGCGGACGATGTGGCGAAAGACGATGGAGCATCCACCCAGCGCTCTTGCAAAGCTTGCTAGTGGCCTAACCGATCACGCGCCGGGAATGCAGGCCCAGGATCTGTCAGCGGCGGGTTCTGGCCATACTTCTCAAAAGCAACCATCGCGAGCAGATGTGGACCGGCCCACCCGCGGGGGATGGCATGGAAAGGCGCCGGTAGCTGGCTGATCTTCTCGCAAGTCCTGCAGGTGAACTGCGTGTTCCACGAGATGATGGGCACTCATTCCATCCTGCTCAGCTTCGCCCAGTTCGAACGCGAGGTCACGGCCGAACGCATCCGCGACAAGGTCCGCGCCAGCCGGATGAAGGGGATGTGGATGGGCGGCTGCCCACCGCTGGGATACGAGGTGAAGGCCCGGAAGCTTGTCGAGAATCCCGCAGATGCTGCGCATGTTCGCTGGGTCTTTGCCCGGTTCATCGAAATCGGCTCAGGTACAGAGCTGGCGCGCGAACTGGCCGAACGCGGCGTCACCACGGCGCACGGCCACCGTATCGACAAGAAGTTCGTCTATCGGATGCTCAACAACAAGGTCTATGTCGGGGAGGCTGTTCACAAGGGGACCAGCTACCCGGGTGAGCACAAGGCGATCATCGACCGGGAGGTGTGTAAGCGCCGTCTCTGTCCCATTGAATTGGCGTATTTCTGAACGCGGTGCGTGCTGTCAGAAGGTCTCTCAACGCATTGGGAGGTCGGCATGGCGGATGGTGGGGACGGGTTTGTGGGTCGGTGCGAGGTAGTTGAACCTCGGCGCG
>CAMBWO010000241.1 GCA_945871285.1 Pseudorhodobacter antarcticus
GATCAGACGTTCGCCCAAGGGTTTTTCCTTCTGCCGGACAGGGTTGGACAAGGCGGTGGCCGCCTTGTCCGGGGGTCAGCAGGGGGTCAGCGCAGGCCCTCGATGGCGAGGTCGGCGACGGTGCCGATGTTTTCGGCGTTCACAAAACCGGCGCCGGTGTCCACGCTCATTGCGCCAAGGCCGTAGACCTTTTGCTGGCAGAGGCTGAGGATGGGCAGATAGCCTTGCAGGAAGGGCTGCTGGTCAGAGGTCAGTTGGACCCAGCCATTCTTGAACGCCTCGACGATCTGCGGGCTGGTGTCGAAGCCGATGTTGAAAATCTCGCCCGGCTTCTTGCCTGCGGCCTCCATATAAGTCGGCGCGTTGCCCAGCATCTGGCCGCCGGGATAGGCGATCAGTTTGACATCGGGGTTGGCCAGCAGGCCTGCGGTGATGATCGGGATGGCAAGGTTGGGATCACCGGCCATTTCGGGCGAGGTGGTCAGCTTGATGACGGTCATGCCGGCATCTTCCAGCGCCTTGACGGTGCCAAGTTCGCGGATCACGCGGTTTTCCTGGCTCCAGTCAGCCACGACGATGGCTTGATCGCCGGCGCCCAGGCCGGACATGCGGACGGCCTCGGCCCCGAGGGCAATGCCCTGCGGTGTCAGGTTGGCGCCGACATAGCCGCCGCCGAATTTGGCGCGGACCGTGGGGACATCGACGTTTTGATACATCATCAGGATGCCGGCCTTGGAGGCCTCTTCGGCCAGGGGTTCGATGGAATCGGGGCCGGGGTGGCCCATCATGGCGATGCCATCGGGGGCAGAGGCGACGGCCTCGCGCAGTTGCTGGACCATCTTTTCGGACGACCAGCCGGAAAAGATGAAGTCAACCTGCGCCCCGGTGTCAAGCTGGGCCTGTTTGGCACCGTTGTAGACGATGGAGCCGAACCCGTCGCCCTCGGCCCCGCCGACAAAGAAACGGATCTTGACGTCGGCGCACCAATTGTCGCGCAGAACCTCGGCCTGAGCGGCGGTGGTGCCCATGATCGCGAAAAGTGCAGCACCGGCCATCAGGAAACGTCTGGAAATTGCAGTCATCTCAGTCCTCCCATTGCGCCGGATATGCCGGCGGTTGCAGTTCACTTCTGTCGCGGCTGTCCTTTTCGGATCATTCCGCCCGTGTCAGGCCGGGTTTGGCGTGAAGTCACCTCCCCTTGCTGTTTTCAGATGGGCAAGCGCGTGCATTTGCCCTGTCATTTCAAGGTCATCGCGGTAGACCGGATCGTGCCAGCCCTCGATGTCGATCGAGCCGGACCAACCTGCCAGACGCAGTTCGCTGATGATGTTGGTCCAGTTGCTGTCGCCAAAGCCGGGGGTGCGCATGAAGACGAATTTTTCGCGGCCGAAGATGCCGTGTTCGCGGATCACGTCCCAGCGGATGGTCGCGTCCTTGCCGTGGACGTGGAAGAATTTGTGCGCCCATTTGCGGATTTGCGGGATGGGGTCGATCAGGTAGACCATCTGGTGGCAGGGTTCCCATTCCAGACCGATGTTGTCATCGGGGGTGGCGTTGAAGATCAGTTCCCACGCGTCGGGGTTGTGGGCGATGTTCCAGTCGCCGGTGGCCCAGTTCCCGTCCATCGCGCAGTTTTCAAAGGCGATGCGGATCCCCTTGTCGGCGGCGCGTTTGGCAAGTTCGGACCAGATTTCGGTATAGCGGGGCAGGCTGTCGGGCAGGGGTTTGCCGCGCAGGCGGCCGGTGAAGCCGGCAACGCAGGTCGCGCCAAAGTGGTGGGCGTTGTCGATGCAGTCGCGCCAGCCTTGCAGGGTTTGCAGGTCCATCGGCTGTTCTTCCAGCGGGTTGCCGAACATGCCGAGGGTGGACATGGTGATGTCGCGGTCACCGATGGCGTCGCGGCAGCGTTTGCCAAGTTCGGCCAGGTTCTGGCCGTTGGTGGTTTGCCAGAAGAAGGGTTCGAAGCTTTCAAAGCCGTGGTCGGCGAAGGCGGCGATGTTGGCGGCGGCCTGGCCTTCGCTGGCGCGGATCATGGTGCCGATGCGGATGGATTTGGTCATGGGGTGATCTGGGTCCGGGTGCGGGTGGCGGCGCTGTCGATGGCGCCAAAGACCATGGCCAGGCTTTTGACGTTGTCGTGGCCGACGGTTTCGGGGGTTTGGTTGGCGTCGAGGGCCGTCAGGAAGGCGTCGATCACGCTGGCATGGCCAAGGGTTTCACCGATGTCGGCGGGGGGCGGGACGTCGAGGGGTTCAAGGGGGCGAAAGAAGCCTTCGTCGCCCGCCACGACATGGGCGTCGAACTGGTCGGCGCCGTCCCAGAGCAGGGTGCCCTTGGTGCCGATGATGCGCCAGGAGGCGTCCCAACTGGTGTTGGCCCCCTCGGCCACCCAAGAGCCGCGATAGGTGAAGGTGACGCCGTCCGACATCTCGAATATCGCATTGGCGGCGGCGCCGTGGGTGTTCCAGGAGCCCTGGGGGTTGGTTTCGTGGGCATAGACGGCAAGGGGCGTCTTGCCCGACATGAAGCGGGCGGCGTCGAAGGTGTGGATGGCCATGTCGACCAAGAGGACATTCTGCATCTGTTCGCGAAAGCCGCCGAAATGGGCGCCGACAAAGAAATCGGCGTGGATTGCGGTCAGGGTGCCGAGGGCGCCAGAGTCGATCAGGCGGCGAATGCGGCGGATGCCGGGGTTGTAGCGGCGGTTCTGCATGACGGCATGGGTGCGGGCGGTTTGGCCGGACAGGGCGACAAGGGCCTGGGCATCGGCCATCGAGGTGGCCATCGGCTTTTCAGAGAGGACATGGACCCCCATGCGCAGACCGGTCGAGACGACCTGTTGGCGGGCGGCGGGGATGACGACATCGAACAGCAGGTCGGGTTTGGTGGCGGCCAGAACGGCGGCCAGGTCGGTGCCAAGGGTCACATCGGTCAGGTCAAAGGCGTCGCGCAAGGCCTCGGCGGCGGGCAGGTGGACATCGACAAGGCCGACCAGATCGACCCGTCCGATCAGGGCGGGCTGCTCGCGCAGGGCCTTGACCCAGCCGCGTGCCATGGACCCACAACCCGCAAGAACGGCGCGATAGACCATAGACGTCCCCCCCCATTGCAGAACGGGCCAAATGGCACGATACTACCGGAAACGTTTACGAGGATGGCGCGAAACAGGATTCGAGTCAACGGGTTTGGGGCGGGGGCTATGGTTGGCATCAGGCGTCTGGCGGATCATCTGAACCTGTCGATCGGGACGGTGTCGCGGGCGCTGAACGGGCGGCCTGATGTCAACGCCGACACACGGGCGCGGGTGCTGAAGGCGGCGGACGAGCTGAACTATGTCGCCAACCAGTCGGGCCGCAGTTTGCGCAGCGGGACGACCGGGGCGATAGGCTTCATGGTGCAGACCGGGCCGCAGTTCAACCTGCAGGGCGAGAGTTTCTTTACCAGCGTGTTTGACGGGGTGCAGTCGGTTCTGAACCGGCATCATCTGGACCTGATTGTGCTGTTATGCGCGGCGGATGAGGACCCTGACCAGTATCTGCGCCGGATGGTGCTGCGCGGGTTTGTCGATGGGATGATCATTTCGCACACCCTGCGGGTTGACCCGCGGATTGCGTTTCTGGCCAGCCGGCAGTTGCCGTTTGTGACCTTGGGGCGGTCCGAGACAGATGCCGGGCAATCCTGGATCGACATTGATTTTGAGGGCCTGGGGCGGCTGGCGGTCGAGCGGTTCGTGGCGCAGGGCCACCGGGAGATTGCCGTGGCGCTGCCGCTGGATGACATCAACCTGGGCCATTTGCTGCACCGGGCGGTGGCGGCGGCGATGGCGGCGCATGGGGTGCAATTGATCCCGAAGCATGTGTTGCGGTCGCAACCGGGTGATTTGGGCGGGTTCGAGGTGGCGGGGCGGTTGGCTGCGTTGACGCCGCGCCCCACGGCCATTGTGCTGAGCGACGAGTCGCTGGCGATTGGGTTATATCGCGGGCTGAAGGCGCAGGGGATCGTGCCGGGTCGCGACATTGCCGTGATTGGCCGCGACAGTCTGGCGGTGCGGTTTCTGTCGCCCACGCTGACACGCTATGGACAATCGTTGCGCGATCTGGGGATCGAGTTGGGCGAGGCGTTGTTGCGGTCGATGCCGGCCTATCAGGCGTTCTACCCCGAGGGCCCGGTGCACAAGGTTTGGCCGCTGGAGTTTACCTTGGGCGAAAGCGACGGTTTCACGCCGTAAAGCGCCTGAACGACGGGCTTGCCGCTGCGTCAGAAATTTGTCAGACATATGACATTGGTCCTGGAATCGCACCATCGCGGACCAAACGCCGCTGCCATCAAGGGGGCGGTTGCCTGCCAACGAAAAACGTCAGCAAGGAGGACCCAATGAGTTATTTGACACGATTTGCGGGGGCTATTGCCGCTGC
The DNA here is from genome assembly GCA_945871285.1 of Pseudorhodobacter antarcticus. Taxonomy (GTDB): domain Bacteria; phylum Pseudomonadota; class Alphaproteobacteria; order Rhodobacterales; family Rhodobacteraceae; genus Stagnihabitans. The sequence continues at coordinate 4,416 of CAMBWO010000241.1, forward strand.
AACGCTGTTGTCCACAGCGCCCGTCGCGGCCGAGGTCACGATCTATAGCGCGGGTGACAGCACCAGCGGCACCTATATGGACTATATGAAAACCGTCTATGCGCGGGCCGGGAACCCCGAAATCGTCATGCTGCCGCTGACGAGTTTCGACAACAATTTCCAGCTGAACGCCATGGCTGCCGAAAGCTGGACCCAGTCCGAGGACGGCCTGGTCTGGACGTTCAAGCTGCGTGACGGGCTGGTGTGGAGCGATGACACCCCGCTGACGGCGGGCGACTACATCTTTGCTTTGCAGCGCGCGGCGACGACGGGCTATGACTTTGCCTGGTACTGGGGCTATGCCGGTGGCATTGCCAACTGGGACGCCGTGACCAAGGGTGAGATGGATGTCTCGACCCTGGGTATCAAGGCGGTGGATGACAAGACGATCGAGGTGACGACCTCGGCCCCGAAACCCTATCTGCCGGGTGTGGTGTCGCTGTGGTATCCGGTGCCCAAGCATGTCGTGGACAAGTTGGGGGATGATTATGCGGCCAACGTCGATACGCTGGTCACGTCTGGGCCGTTCCTGCTGGAAAGCTGGGAAAAGTCCAACAACAAGATGACCTTCGTCAAGAACCCCAAGTATACCGGCCCGTGGCAGCCGCAGGCGGACCGTCTGGTGATTGACCCGTCGCTGGGTGCGCCCGAGGTTGGTTTGCCGGCCTTCATGGCGGGGGAGAGCGATTTTTCGTACCTGAACACCGGGCAGATCCCGTTCGTGGAACAGCGTTTCCCCGGTCAGGTGGCCAAGAACGCGGTGTTTGCGACCAGCTATATCTCGTTCGGCCTCGACATGGCGCCGTTTGACAACATCAACGTCCGCAAGGCGTTCATGTATGCCATCAACCGCGATGAGATGACGGCGACCGTGCTGAAGGATCTGGCGATCCCCGGCAAATCGCTGCTGCCGCCGGGCTATCCTGGATACAACGAGACGATCACCGCGCAGGCCGTGTTCGACCCCGAAAAGGCCAAGCAGTTCATGGCCGATGCGGGCTATCCGAACGGCGAGGGCTTCCCCGAGGTGGAAATCTGGTATCGCGACCAAGGTGGCTATAACGGGGCGATCACGGCACCGATGCTGCAATACCTGCAGGCGCAGTTCAAGGACATCCTGGGGATCACCATGAACATCAAGGTGATGCCGACCAAGGACTGGATGGCGGGGCTGTTGGAGAAGAAGAACAACCTGTTCCTGGCACCCTATGAGTATGACTATCTGGACCCGTCGAACTTTTTCGGCATCTTTTACAATGGCGGGCGGCATGACCACCGGATTGCGGCCTATGACGCGCTGGTGGCCAAGGCCGACAGCGGCCCGGATTGGGAAACCCGTCTGGCGGACTATATCGCCGCCGAACAGGTGCTGATCGACAATGCGTCGTTCGTGCCGCTGGTTCACCCGGTGACGAATGCCGTGGTGTCCAAGGATCTGAAGGGCGACGGCACGCTGCCGAACGACCTGGGGTTCACGCCGCTGCGGCAGCTGGCGCTGTATTTCTATACCCATGTGACGAAGTAATCGTTCCTGCCTCTTCCGGTTTCGGCCGGGAGAGGCTTTCTTTAGCCCGGATGCCCTATGCCGCTTGTCGATATTCAGAACCTGACGGTCAGCTTTCCCCAGCATGGCGGGGTGGTGCAGGCGGTGCGGGGCATAACGTTGCAGGTTGCGGCGGGCGAGAGTGTGGGGATTGTCGGCGAAAGCGGGTCGGGCAAGTCGGTGACCTGCATGGCGATTTTGCGGCTGTTGCGGCAGCCCCCGGCGCGGATTACGGCGGATCGGCTGGAACTGGACGGGATCGACATGTTGCGCGCCACGCGGGGCCAGTTGGCCGCGACGCGGGGGCGGGTGGCGTCGATGGTGTTTCAGGACCCGATGACGGCCTTTGACCCGGTGTTCACCATCGGGCATCAGATTGTCGAGACGATCAAGGCGCACCGCGACACCACCACCGCCGCCGCGATGGCCGAGACGGTGGCGCTGCTGGCGCGGGTCAAGATCAAGGCACCGGAGGCGATTGCCAACAGCTATCCGCATCAGTTGTCGGGCGGCATGTTGCAGCGGGGAATGATTGCGATGGCGCTGTCGTGCCAGCCCAAGATCCTGTTTGCCGACGAGCCGACGACGGCTCTGGATGTGACCATTCAGGCGCAGATACTGGAGTTGATCAAGGAATTGCAGGCGGAATTGGGCATGGGGCTGATCATGGTCACCCATGATCTGGGCGTTGTGGCTGAGACGGTGGACCGCGTCGTGGTGATGTATGGCGGCCGCGTGATGGAGATGGGGCCGGTGCAGGATATTTTCGATGCGCCGCAGCATCCCTATACGCAGGCGCTGTTGTCGTCGATTCCGGGGCGGATGCCGGGGAAACGGCGGTTGGTGGAAATCCCCGGAGCATCGCCCAACCCGGCCAATCCGCCGAGCGGTTGCCCGTTTCATCCGCGCTGCACCTTGGCCGATGCGAAATGCGGGGTGGAGGCGCCGGTGTTCGCGCCTGTGGGCGAGGGGCGTGCGGCGGCCTGTTGGAGGTTGCAATGACTGTTCCGGCGTTGGAATTGCGGGGGTTAAGCAAGACGTTTCAGCTGCGCGGTGGCGGCTGGTTTGGCGGGCATACTGACCATCCGGCGGTGCGGGATGTGAACCTGATCCTGCCGCCCAACCAGATTTTGGGGCTGGTGGGCGAATCCGGGTCGGGCAAGAC
>CAMBWO010000242.1 GCA_945871285.1 Pseudorhodobacter antarcticus
AAACTGCCCGGCGTGGTGCTGGATTGGCGGCAACTGTCCAAACTGAAATCCACCTACACCGACGCCCTGCAAGACCACATCAACCCCGAAACCGGCCGCGTCCATACCAGCTATTCGATAAGCGGCGCTGTCACTGGCCGCCTGGCCTCGACCGACCCCAACCTGCAAAACATCCCTGTCCGCTCCGAAGAGGGCCGCCGTATCCGCGAAGCCTTTGTCGCCCCCAAGGGCAAACTTCTGGTATCGCTCGACTATTCCCAAATCGAACTGCGCATCCTGGCCCATATCGCCGACATCCCCGCTCTACAGCAGTCTTTCAAAGACGGCATCGACATCCACGCCATGACCGCGTCCGAGATGTTCAACGTCCCCCTTGACCAGATGACCTCCGACATCCGCCGCCAAGCCAAGGCCATCAACTTTGGCGTCATCTACGGCATTTCCGGCTTTGGCCTGGCCCGCAACCTGCGCATCCCGCGGGCCGAGGCGCAGGGCTTCATCGACCGCTATTTCGAACGGTTTCCGGGCATCAAGGAATATATGGCCGCAACCACCGCCTTTGCCCAGAAAAACGAATACGTCCAAACCCTGTTCGGCCGCAAAATCCACACCCCCGAGATCAACAAGAAAGGCCCCGCCCAGGGCTTCGCCAAACGCGCCGCCATCAACGCCCCGATCCAGGGCACCGCCGCCGACGTGATCCGCCGCGCCATGATCCGGATGCCCGATGCCATCCGTGACCTGCCCGCCAAGATGCTACTGCAAGTCCATGACGAACTGCTGTTCGAGGTGGACGAAGACGCCGCCCCCGCCCTGATTCGGGCCGCCAAGCACACAATGGAAAACGCCTCCCATCCCGCCGTCGACCTGAAAGTGCCCCTGATTGTCGAGGCCGGTCAGGGGCTTAACTGGGCAGCGGCGCATTGATCCGCGACTGGCCCACCCTGCGCGATTTCGCCTTGGGCCAGAACCTGCCCGAGGTCACCTTGGACCACCCTCACGGCCATGAGAGCCTCAAGGCGTTCGGCAAACTTTGGTGCCACTGGTCGCCCTATGCCGACGGCGGCGTATTCAAAGCCACCCGTGATGAACGCGACATGCTGATGCAGGCTGACCCCGACACCTTCTTCCTGCATCCGCACTATCAGAACTACGACTACATCCTTGCCCGCAACATCGCACCCGATTGGGCCCGCGCCCGCCTGATCACCCGCTGGCGCGACAATGCGCCCAAACGATTCCTCAAGGCGTGGGACGCGCAAAATGCCTGACCCGGTCCCCTTTGCCGACCCCCAGACTTGGAACGACTGGCTGGCGCAAAACCCGCACGCCACCGAAGTCTGGCTGCTGTTTCACAAAAAGGCCTCTGGCGTGCCGTCGATCACCTGGGAACAGGCGGTGGTCGAGGCCTTGGCCCATGGCTGGATCGACGGCATCCGCAAGACCGTCAGCGAAACCCAATGGATGCAACGCTATACCCCCCGCAAACCCCGCAGCATCTGGAGCGCCAAGAACGTCGCCACCGCCGAACGCCTGATCGCCGAGGGGCGCATGACCCCGGCGGGCCTTGCGGCGGTGCAGGCGGGTCAGGCGTCGGGTCAGTGGGCCCTCGCCTATTCTGGCGGGGGTGAGGGGGCGCAGGTGCCGCAGGATTTCCTCGATGCCTTGGCCCTTGCCCCGCAGATCGCCCGCGACACCTATGCCACGTTCGACAGCCGCAACCGCTATGCCATCTACCATCGCCTGACCACCGCCAAGCGCCCCGAAACCCGCGCCAAACGCATCACGGATTTCGTCGCTCTGCTGGCCCGCGGCGAGAGGTTCCACTGAATGCCCGGCCCCAACGCCCCCCTTGTCACCGTCCGCAACCGCGCCGCCCTGCGGGAGTGGCTGGCGGCCAACCACGCCACCTCGGGCACGGTCTGGCTTGCCACCTACAAACGCCACCACCCCGATTATCTGGGCTGGGAAACCCTGGTCGAGGAGCTTTTGTGCTGGGGCTGGATCGACAGCCTGCCCCGCACCGTGGACGCTGACCGCACTGCCCATCTGATAGCCCCCCGCAACCCCGCCTCCGCCTGGTCTGCGGTGAACAAGGCCCATGCCCAACGTGCCATCGCCAGCGGTGCCATGACCCCGGCAGGCGAGGCGAAAATCGCCGCTGCCAAGGTCAATGGCATGTGGGATTTCCTGAATGATGTCGAGGCTTTGCTGGATCCGCCCGACCTGACCGAAGCCCTTCAGGGCCGCGCGACCGAAGTCTGGGCCGCCCATCCCCGCAACGTGAAGCGCGGCACGCTAGAGTGGATCAAGATGGCAAAGACCCCCACCACCCGCGCCGCCCGCATAGCCGAGGTTGCCAGCAGCGCGGCGCAGGGGTTGCGTCCCAAGATCTTTCGCCGCTAACGGTCAATCCTGACCTGATAGCAATTGTTGCGCGCGGACCGGACATGGACATAGGCCACCCGTCCCTCCGCCAATCGCGCCTCTGCCTCTGCCAGGATCCGCCCCGTCGGCACAACCGCCCCGGTGCCATAAACGATCCGGTCATCCGCACCATAGCCCCGCACGATGTAGTCGGGCGAGGCCAGAATCTCTGGCATCCCCTCCCCCCCGGCCTCGCATTCATCCGCGCACAGAAAGATCGGCCCAACCTCGGCATAGGGTTGCGGCGCAGGAAACGGGCGGTGGGCCAGAATCAGCATTCCGGCGCCCATGGGGATCAGCCGCAGGCAATGCCGACAGGGGTTGCCGCCGCCGTCCGAAGCCACCCGTTCGGGCGTCTGCCCATTCGCATCCGGCCCTCCCCGTTGATAAGCCCGCACAACATCTGTCGGTATCCCCACAAAACGCATCGCTTTCCCCTTTCACATTGGTGCAAATATCCAAGCACCGCTGCCCACAGGGCCGCGACCCGAAAGCTGCTTATTCCCGTTCGACCAGACGCCCCAACACCCGCCCGGCGATCAGGTGCATGTGGAAATGCGGCACCTCTTGCATCCCGTGCTCCCCGGCGTTGGTGATGACCCGGTATCCCGCCCCCGGGGTCAGGCCCAGACTGGCGCACAGCGCCGCCAGGGTGCGGTGGAAATCCACGATCTCCTCGGCACTCGCCTCGGCGGCAAAGTGGTCATAGGTGACATAGGGACCCTTGGGGATGACCAGCAGATGCGTCGCGGCGGCGGGGTTTATGTCATGAAACGCCAGGGTATGCGCGCTTTCCATCACCGTCTTGTTCGGGATTTCGCCGCGCAGGATGCGGGCAAAGATGTTGGTCGGGTCATAGGTATGGGCCATCGGTCAATCCACAAACAGGTATTCGGTTGCCGCGATTTCTCGCGCTTTGTCGACAGGAATATCAAGGAATGTGGCCAAAGGCATCGTGTTTTCGTCCACCGTCGCAGTCTGTCGAATGCGCGAAAAGCCGGGAAAGCCGGCATCGCGAATGCGGTCGCTTTCGAACCGCACATCATAGCGGATCGTCGGCAGCAGGCGTTGGGTCACATCCGCCGGGCTGCGCTCGCCGGCAAGGCCCACCCGCCGGGCATGGCCCATCAGGTAATCGTCGGAAAACTCGCATTGAATCTCCAACAGCCGCACCTTGGCCTTGTCGTTATAAAAATCCTGCATCAGGTCGACATTGCCAGGGTCGATGCACAGCACCAGCGTATCGGTCTGCCAATAGTCAAACAGCATCCGCACCAGCGCCCGCCGGTGCCGCGTGCGCTTCTCCAGCGTGGTCTGGATGCCGCCAAGGTCTGGCAGCGGGGCTGACGCCTCGTTGAACAGATAATCGACGGCGGGCAGGTTCGTGACCTGTCGCACCCGGTCCACCAATCGCTTGGCAACGTGCCATTTCTTGCACGTCACCATCAACAAGGTGCGTTCCCGCCCCAGCGAGCTTTCGGTTTCCCAAAACCGCGGGGCAAAGCGGCGGCCGATACGGCCACGACCGGACAGAAACTTGAACAGGCTGCGCCCTTCGCCCGATATCCCGAACTGCACCCCGGTCGCGGCGTAAAGCTTGCCCAGACGCTCTTTCAACTCCTGCGCATCAGGGCTGATCTTGCGGGCAAACAGGTATTCCTGGCTGACCAGCAGGTCATAGTGATCGTTGTAAAACGTCACCGGCATCCCGTAATCGGTGAACATCAAAAAGGTCAGTGATCGGCTCTCGATCTCATGTTCTGGCACCAGATGGCGCACGAGGGTCTGGAAAAACGTCTCGTCCGGGATCCAAGTCGTGCGGAAAAACCGCATCACATCGGGACGCTTCTTGATGAAATCCAGCACCCATTCCACGGTACGGCGGCGCAGGCACCACCACTGGCTGCCGATCTGCATGTGAATGTCGGCGGGCACCTTGCGCCGAAGCTTCAGCCGCTCTTGCAGGTTCATCGAGGCGTAGAACAGCCATTTCTGCGTCCGTTCGTTGAACCAGTGGCGATAGATCAGCCGTTCCTCCTTGATCCCGGTCTTGATCCAGTCGCTCGAAAAGAAATCGACGCTCTCGATATAGTCGGTCTCGGCCTTGTCCAGAAAACTGTGGGCATATTCGGCGGACTTGGTCGGCATGCAGTCGCCCGACAGCATGTAAAAATGGGTCGCGCGCGGAAAGGCCTCGGTCGCCGCTTCGAGGGCGCTGATCGTCGCCTCGACCAGCGACCATGCCCCCCAGCCGCACTTGACCCGCTTGGCGACCAGCGTCACCGACGGGTTGCCCGCCAATGCCGTCTGGATACGGTCGAAATCGGCCCGCTTGGACCGTCCGTCATAGTGAATCGCAATGAAGTCGCCAGCCGCCGTCAGACGGCGCGCCTGCGCGATGATCCCCTCGGGGTCCTTGTGACACAGCAAGATGAAGGCGATTTTTGCCATTCTTGAAACAGTTCCGGGTCTTTGCGAGTCTTTGTTGCCCTAAATAGCTTTATCGGACATTGAAAAGACAGAGTTTGTTTGTTCTTTTGCACCAAGATTTCAGCGGGCTCCGCTAAAGCAACAACAAAACGCCAAGGAGGCGCTGTTCCATGGGTTTTCCAGGCACCTGGATGACGGAAACTGAAAGTGTGGTCTACCGCGTGGTGCCGAAATGCGCCTGCTCGACCATCGGTCAGATCATGTTCTATGCCGATCACGGGCAGTTCTATGACGGCGACATCCACGATGCCCAGTCCGGCATGCACAAATGGTCGATGGAGGCGTCCCAGCCCCGCATCGAAAAGGCAGTCAAGGGCCATAAGGTTTACGCCTTCACCTGCGTGCGCAACCCCTACACCCGCATCCTGTCGTCGTTCTTCGACAAGATCTGCGGCATCCAGCGCAACGGCAAACGCTATCGCGGCAACCTTGTCCCTCTGATCATCCAGAAATACGGGATCGAGGTCGGCGGCGACGACGGCAAACAGGACTTTGACCAGATCAAAAGCTTTCGCCGCTTTTTGCTGTTCGTCCGCGACACCGTGCGCTTTCGCAAACCGATGGAGCCTGACATCCACTGGTCGGCCATGTCGGGCCATGTGTCCACCTTCATCGTCAACGGTGGCCGCTACAACAATATTTTCTTTACCGAAAAGTTCGACGAAGGCATGGGCCAGGTGCTCAGCCACATGCGCCCCAAACATGCCGTCGATCTGAAAACCATCCCCCGCTTCAACGAAAGCGAAGGCCACGGCCCCACCCGCGCCCACCCGGTCGAGGCCTATTTTGACGACCTGTCGATGCACCTGATGTGGGAAATCTACAAACGCGACTTCCAGTGCTTCAAATATGATTTCGACAACCCCGCCAACAAGTTGCCCGTGGCCGAGATTGACCTGGACGAGGTGCATGCCAAACTAGGCGACTAGCGCCGCCGCCTTTTTCAGGTCCACCGACACCAATTGACTGACCCCCTGTTCGGCCATGGTCACGCCAAACAGCCGGTCCATCCGCGCCATCGTCACGGCGTGGTGGGTGATCACCAGAAACCGGGTTTCGGTGCGGCGGGTCATCTCGTCCAACAGGTCGCAGAACCGGGTGACGTTGGCATCGTCCAGTGGCGCGTCCACCTCGTCCAGCACGCAAATCGGCGCGGGGTTGGCCAGAAACACGCCGAAAATCAGCGCCAGGGCGGTCAGCGTCTGCTCGCCCCCCGACAACAGCGACAGCGTCGACAGCCGCTTGCCCGGCGGTTGGCACAAAATCTCCAGCCCCGCCTCCAGCGGATCGTCGCTTTCCACCAGTTGCAGCCGCGCCTCGCCGCCGCCGAACAGATGGGTGAACAGCGTGGCAAAGTTGGCGTTGACCTGTTCAAAGGCGGTCAGCAGCCGCTCGCGCCCCTCGCGGTTCAGGCCCGCAATGCCCAGACGCAGCTTCTTGATCGCCTCCTCCAGGTCCAGCTTTTCGGCCAGCAGCGTGTCATATTCGCCGGAGACCGTCTTGGCATCCTCCTCGGCCCGCAGGTTGACCGCCCCCAAAGCCTCGCGTTGGCGTTTCAGGCGGGCGGTTTCGGCCTCCAGATGGTCCACCGGGGGCAGCCGGTCCGGGTCGGTTTTCAGCGTGTCCAACAACTGCTCGGGCGTCGCCCCGGCATCCTCGGCGATGCGTTCGGCGGCCAGTTTGACGGCGTGACGGGCCGCCTCGGTGCGGGCCTCGGCGCGCGCACGCGTTTCCCGCGCCTCGGACGCGGCGCGTTCGGCCTCGCGCTCGCCGTCCTGCGCCTGCCGCAGCGCCGTCACGCACAAGGCAAGCGCATCACTTGCCGCCTGGCGCCGCGCCTCGGCAGTGTCGATCGCATCGGCCACTTCGGCCCGCTTGGCCGCCAACTCGCCGGGCAGGGAGGCGGCGGAGCCAAGCTCGCCCTCCGCCTCGCCCCGCCGCGCCTCCAATTCCCCGATCCGCTTTTCGGCGGTGTCCAGCCGGTGCCGCCAGCCCGACAATTCCTTGGTCGCCTCTTGCCGCCGCTTCAGCCGTGCGTCACCCTCGCGCCGCACCTCGTCATGCGCCGACCGGGCCGCCATCATGCTGATACGCGCCGTTTCCACCGCCTGCCGGGCCGTTTCCACCGCCGCCCGCGCCTGATCCAGATCGCCCAGATCGCGCAACGCCGCCTCGGCCTCGGTCAGGCGCAAACGCGCCCCTGCGGCGTCATCGGCATGACGGGCAAGCGCCAGATGCGC
>CAMBWO010000243.1 GCA_945871285.1 Pseudorhodobacter antarcticus
GGCCAACGGCCACCTCGAGAAGGACATCGACGCCCTGATGCCGTGGGCCCACATCCCGCCAGTCAAAGCATCATAATGAGCTCATCCGGGACTCCCCGACGAGCCCATCGGCCTAGGTCCAACTGCCAAAACCGCTGAATGCAACCGAACATTCAATGGGCCGCAGACGCCGCTTACGGTACATCTCGTTTGCCAAGGACATTTACGGGGGGTTCACCATCGCGCATGGCGTGGTGATCGAGCAGGCCTCGGGGGGCAGTGGCCGCGACATCATCATCGGCAACGAGGCCGGCAATGTGTTGATGGGCAATGACGGCAATGACGCGATGGCCGGTCTGGAGGGGCGCGACACCCTGTCGGGCGGGGCGGGGCGTGACGTGCTGGTCGGCGGCGAAGCGGCGGACAAGCTGAACGGCGGCAGCGGGGCGGATGCCTTCATCTATCAATCGCTGTCCGAATCCGGCGTGACCAAGGGCAGTTATGACCGGATCGTCGGCTTTGACAGCCGCAGCGACCTGATCGACCTGCGCACGATTGATGCCATGGCCGGCGGGACGGCGGATGACGCCTTTGTCTGGATCGGCAAGGCCGGTTTCAGCGGCGCCGAGGGCGAGTTGCGCTGGGCCGATATCGGGCCGGGGGTGATGGTGGCGGGCGACACCGATGGTGACGGCTTGGCTGATTTCAAGGTTTTCCTGGACGGGATATCCAGCGTCACCCAGGGCGATTTCCTGCTGTAACCAAGGGGTGTCGCACGGCCTGCGGGACCGTGCGACACCCTGTCAGGCAAACAGATCGTGGCACAGTTCCAGCGCCGACACCAAGGTGTCAACCTCCTCGACCGTGTTGTAGAGGGCAAATGAGGCGCGGCAGGTGGCGGTCAGGCCGAACTGCTGCATCAGCGGCATGGCGCAGTGTGTGCCCGCCCGGACCGCGATGCCCCGTTTGTCCAGCACGGTGGATATGTCATGGGCATGGGCGGCGCCGTCCAGCGTGAACGAGAATATCGCCCCCTTGGTCGCCGAATTGCCCTGCACCTGCACCCAGTTCAACCCCTCCAGCCTTGCGCGGGCATAATCGCGCAGGGCCCGCTCATGGCCCGCGATATTGGCCATGCCCAGTCCGGTCATGTAGTCAATCGCGACACCCAGACCGATTTGCTGCACGATGCCGGGGGTCCCGGCCTCGAACTTCATCGGCGGGTCGTTCCAGGTGATGGCGTCGCGGGTCACATCGCGGATCATGTCGCCGCCGCCGAGGAAAGGCCGCATCTCGGCCATGCGGTCGGGATGGATAAAGATGCCACCCGAGCCTGAGGGGCCATAGAGTTTATGCCCGGTGATCGCATAAAAATCGCAGCCGATGGCCTGCACATCCACCGCCATATGCACCGCCGCCTGACTGCCATCGACCAGCACCGGCACGCCCTTGGCCTGCGCCCCCCGGCAAATTGCCGCAACATCGACCACAGTGCCCAGCACGTTGGACATATGGGTGACGGCAATCAACCGCGTGCGCGGGGTGATCGCGGCCAGCACGGCCTCGGGGTCCAGATCGCCATTGGCATCGACATCGACCCATTTCAGGATCACGCCCTGCCGCTCGCGCAGGAAATGCCAGGGCACGATGTTGGCGTGATGTTCCATCGACGACAGGATGATCTCATCCCCCGCCTGAAGGCGCGGCGCGGCCCAGGCATAGGACACCAGATTGATCGCCTCGGTCGTGCCGGTGGTAAAGACGAAATGATCGGGCGCGGCATTCAGAAAGCGGGCGATCTTGGCCCGCGCCGCCTCATAGTTATCGGTCGCAAGGTTGGACAGATAGTGCAAGCCGCGGTGGACATTGGCATATTCGTGGGAATAGGCCCGCGTCACCGCATCAATCACCACCTGCGGCTTTTGCGCCGAAGCGCCGTTGTCGAGGTAGACCAGCGGTTTACCATTCACCTGCCGCGACAGGATCGGAAAATCGCCACGCACCTGTGCCACATCATACATCGTCACGCCTCCAACCCCAGAACCAGCACGAGAAATAGCGCGAGCAGCACCGACAATCCAATGAACGAGGCCACCATCCCGGAAAAGGTGCGGATCAACGAGGTGAAGCCGTGCAGTTCTGCCGTGAAACTGGTCAGCAGCCAGGCGAACAGCACCACCGAAAACAGGCTGATCATCAACGCCAGCGGCGGCAACAGCACCAGGGCCGCGACCTGCGCCAATTGCAGCACCATCAAGATGACCTGTAACCAGCCGATCAGCGCAAGCGTCCCGGCAAAGCTGCCCTTGCCGCCAAACTGCCGCCCCAAGACATAAGTCAGCAGCACCAGTATGCCCAGGCCGATGAACTGGATCAGGGCAAAGCTCAAGGGGCTGGACAGCATCAGCCCCAGCACGGGGTCCACATCCTGCGGCGATTGCGCCACCACAAACTGGGCGACCAGGGCCGAAATGACCGCGGTCAGCGCCAGAACCGACCACAATTCACCCAGCGACAGCGGCCAGCCCATCACCACCCGCGCCGCTTCACGCGGGTTCCTCAGGGTCAGTTGGCCCGTCTGGACCAGATCACGCGCAGACATCGGCATCAGCGTTCCACCTCGCGCAGCATCAACAGCCAAAGCCCCACAAAGCCGGCTGCAACGGCCCCGCCCAACCCCAGAACAAAGGGGGTGCTGCCCGTCAGCCCCGCCACAAGCCCCTGAAACAGCATCGCCGGTGATATCACCACCAGGGCCCAGAACAGCGCCAGCCTTGCGCCATAATGGCTGCCCCTGCCCCCGGCCAACCGGGCAACGCCATGGCTGAGGGCCGCCAGCCCATACCAAAGCGGCAAGGTTGCCAGCAACCCCAGAGCGGCCGCGAACAGCCGTTGCGGCAAGGGGTCGCCGGGTTCCAGATAGGCCTGCCGCGCCAGATTGGGCGCCGTGGCGGCAAAGGCCAGCAGCAGAAAGATCAGCAGGAAGGTCAGCACAAACGCCTCGGACCCGCCGCGTTTCAGCAGGCGGCGCACAACGGTTTGCGGCCGGCGCCAGCTTTCAACGATGTCGGTGGTCACGCTCATCCGCGATCGTGCCTGGATAGCCAGCCTTCCAGACGGCTGCGGATATCGTCGGCAATCGGCTCGTCGTCGATCTCGGAAATCGCCTCGGCCAGAAAGGCTTGCACCATCAGCGATTGCGCCTGCCGCAGCGGCACACCGCGCGACCGCAGATAAAACAGCGCCGTCTCGTCAATCTCGCCCGAGGTCGAACCGTGGCTGCATTTCACGTCATCGGCATAGATCTCAAGTTCCGGCTTGGCCAGAAACTGGCTTTCGCCGTCCATCAGCAGGGCCTGGCTCAGTTGATAGCCGTCGGTCTTTTGCGCGCCGGATTTCACCAGGATCTTGCCCTGAAACACGCCAACCGCGCCGTTCTTCAGCACCTTTTTGAACACCTGCCGGCTTTCGCAGCGCAGGGCGGCATGGGTCACGAACACGGTGTCGTCATGGTGGAAGGTGCCATCACCCAGCGCGGCCCCGGCCACATGGGCGCGGGCATCGTCGCCCAGCATCTCGATCACCGCCTCGTTGCGGGTCAGGACGCCATTGGCGGTGAGGGTAAAGCTTTTGAACAGCGATTTGCGGCCAAGGCGGGCAAAGATATGGGTCACGGCGCGGCGGGCATGGTCGCGGCCCTGAATGCGGATGTGGTGGAAGGCGGCGCGATCGGCAACCTCGACCTCCATCACCTTGTTCAACCGGGCGGCGGCGGGGCCGTTTTCCAGAATGGTCAGGCTTGCACCGGCCTCGACCTTGATGCAGTGGTGCAAGACCGCGTCGGAACTGTCTGATTTATGGTGATAAACTAGGGATACAGGTTTGGCCGCCTGCCCCGTCACCCGGATCAGCACGCCATCGGTGGCAAAGGCCGAATTGAACGCCGCCATGGGCCGTGCCACCGGGCTTTGCCCTGCCGCCTCAAGCGTGCCGTAGAAGGTTTCGGCCCAGTCCGCGCCCTCGGCCAGCCGGGAAATCTCGACCCCCGCCAAGGATGGATCATCGGACGCGGCGGCGTCAAACACGCCGTCCACAAAGACCAGCGTCACGCAATCGATCGCGCCAAAGACCGGCGGCTCGTCCTGCGGGTCAAAGACCGCCGCGGTGCGGGCCGTGGTTTCGATCAGGCTGCTGGGGTCGGTATAGCGCCAGTATTCATCGCGCTTGCCGGGCAGACCCATGGCCTGCAACCGGCCCAAGGCCGCGCCGCGTGCCGCAGCCAGCCCCTGAGGCAGTGCCATCCCGGTCAACCGGGCGGCCATCTGGTCTCGCTTGACCTGCACCACCCCCATCACTGCGCCTCCGACAGGAGATCGGCGTAACCGTTGTTTTCAACCTCCAGCGCCAGTTCCGGCCCGCCGCTTTTGATGATGCGGCCCGCCGCCATGATGTGCACGACATCCGGTTTGATATGGTCCAGCAGGCGCTGGTAGTGCGTGATGACCAGGAACGACCGGCCCTCATCACGCAGCGCATTCACGCCCTCGGCGACCAGTTTCATCGCGTCCACGTCCAACCCCGAATCCGTCTCGTCCAGGATGCACATGCGCGGCTCCAGCACGGCCATTTGCAGGATTTCGTTGCGCTTTTTCTCGCCCCCCGAAAAGCCCACATTGACCGGGCGTTTCAGCATGTCGGCGTCGATGTGCAGCGCCTTGGCCTTGGCGCGTACCAGTTTCAGGAAATCACCGGCCGACACCTCGGACTCGCCGCGGAATTTGCGCTGGGCGTTCAGGGCGGTGCGCAGAAAGGTCATGTTGCCGACGCCGGGAATCTCGACCGGGTATTGAAAGGCCAAAAACAGGCCCGACGCCGCCCGCGCCTCGGGCTCCATCGCCAGCAGGTCCTGGCCTTGCAGGGCGGCGGACCCTTCGGTCACCAGATACCCATCGCGGCCCGACAGCACATAGGACATCGTCGATTTGCCCGACCCGTTCGGCCCCATGATGGCATGGACCTCGCCGGGGCCGACCGACAGATCGACCCCGCGCAGGATTTGCTTGTCTTCTTCGGCCAGTCGCACGTGCAGGTTCTTGATGTTCAGCATCGTCTTTTCCTTGAATCTGCCAGCGTCGAGCCGGCGAAAGTTGGGGTCTGGGGCAAGGGTGGCCTAGGGTCAACCGGGCCGCAGAAAGGCTTGGACCACCCCCGCCATACGGGCAGGGTCAAGCGCGGTGGGTGTCAGGTCAAACAGGGCCATGCGCCCCACCATCTGCGGCGGGCCGATCATCTGTTCAACCTTGTGATAGCCGGGGCGTTCCGCGTAATCGTCCCACAGCACGCGCACCGGCCGCGTGATGCGCAAAAGCGTGGTGTAAAGACAGGCGATGCGAAACCGGCCATCAATCAGCACCACATCGGGATGCTGGAAATCCGCCCGGTCCCAGACCGAAATCGGATAGTTCGACCAGCGCGCCACGTGTTTGTTGTCGGCCGGATAACCCCATTGCCGGGTCGGGCCGATGTCGGCCTGATGCAGGTGCAACAGGGCCTGGGGCGGGTTCGCCTGAAACCAGCCCTCCATCATCACGCGCCAGTCGGTCGAGCTTTCGACCGAAAACACCACGTGGGCCAGAGCGGCGGCCAGAAGGGTGGACCCGCCCGTGCCATATTCCAGGATGACCCCGGCGCCCTGATAGGCCGCCGTCAGCGCCGCGGTTTCCTCGGGCGGCAGGGTCAGGGTCGGGCGTTCCATCGCGTCAGCCATGCGGCCCCCGCGTCAGAACATGAAACTGATCCCGCGCCAAAGCATCGACCGCGCCTCTGTGGTGGACACCACCTGATTGACCCACATCTCGGACGTCACCGCCGCAAAGACCCGTGGCATGGCATGAACCGCGTTGTGGCCAAACAGAACGCCCACGACCACGCCCGCCGATTTCAGCGACAGAAATGCCTTGGAGTTCAGGCCCAGCGCATAGCCCAGACCCATCGAAATCACGATGCCCAGGATGATTTGCACCAGCGTCTCGATGTCCGGATTGGCGTTCAGGTCGGGCAGACCTTGCAGCTGAAACCGGACCACCTGCCCCACCATATGCGACACCGCACCCAAGACCACGGCCGTCGCCATCGACAACGGATACAGAATGTTGCCAACGACCACCTGCCCCCGCGACGGGCGCGGTTTGCGGGTGCCACGCGGCATGGCGTGCACCTCGTCCACGCCCACGAACAGCAGCTGAATCGAGGCGGCCGATTGCCGTTCGATCCGCTGCACCCGTGCGGCAAAGTCCAAATGATTCTGCGATATCGCGTCCATGCGACAGGGCCCCCCGGTTCCGGCACGGACCAAGGTTAACCGGCCAAGCATGGCCGAATTGGGTTCGAAATGGTGCCATTTCGCGCAAGGTCAGCCCACAGAGCCTTCCAGCGAAATCGCGACCAGCGATTGCGCCTCCATGGCAAATTCCATCGGCAGGGCCTGCAACACCTCGCGGCAAAAGCCGTTCACGACCAGCGCCACCGCCGCCTCCTCATCCATGCCACGCGACCGGCAGTAAAACAGCTGATCCTCGTCCACCTTGGAGGTGGTCGCCTCATGCTCGACCCGGCTCGAGTTGTTCTTGACCTCGATATAAGGCACCGTGTGCGCCCCGCATTTGTCGCCAATCAGCAGGCTGTCGCACTGGGTATAGTTGCGGCTGTCGGTGGCCTTGGGGTGCATGGTCACAAGGCCACGATAGGTGTTTTGCGCCCGGCCCGCCGAAATGCCCTTGGACACGATGCGCGACTTGGTGCGCTTGCCCAGGTGGATCATCTTGGTGCCGGTGTCGGCCTGCTGATGGTTGTTGGCGATGGCGATCGAATAGAACTCGCCTTGGCTGTCATTGCCGCGCAGGATGCAGGACGGGTATTTCCAGGTGATCGCCGAGCCGGTTTCGACCTGCGTCCACATCACCTTGGACCGGTCCCCCCGGCAATCGGCACGCTTGGTGACAAAGTTATAGATGCCGCCCACGCCATTTTCGTCGCCCGGATACCAGTTCTGGACGGTGGAATATTTGATTTCCGCATCCTCCAGCAGCACCAGTTCCACCACGGCGGCGTGCAGTTGCGGGATATCGCGCTTGGGGGCGGTGCAGCCCTCAAGGTAGCTGACGTAG
>CAMBWO010000244.1 GCA_945871285.1 Pseudorhodobacter antarcticus
GATTTCCGAACGCTGCGCGTTGCCCATGCCCTTCAACGTCATGTCGCCGGGCTGGAAGCTTTCCGTCCAGGCGCCGTTCGACAGCACGACCTCGTGGCGGTCGCACATGAAGTGGATATAGCTGGTGCCCGCGGCATCAACCGAGTGGATGCCCTTGCCCGCCGCCAGATGTTTGGCCGCGACCAGCACTTCATGCTCGTCGAAATAGAGCGCGGTGCGGTCATTGGCGACCAGCAGGCGGTGGTTGGGGCTGACCATCATGTCGCGTTCCGGCAAACCGTTGCCCAAGCTGCCCTGACGCACCAGGATCGGCTTCAGATGCGGTGCGGCGGCCAGATCGGACCAGGACAAATCGCGGCGACCCAGCCAGCGGATTTCCTGCATCCCGTTGTCGCGAGTGATGATCTTGTCGCCCACCTTCAGGCTTTCGACCGGCACTTCGCCACGCGGCGTCGCGATCAGCGTGCCGGGGGTAAAGCAGGGGATGACGTTCTCGATGTTCTTGAAGGACATCGTGCCCACGACATCGCGTGTGGTCGGGTCCAGAAACTGAACCGTGCCGTTTTCCGGGTTGGCGCTGTCGTAGATGATCTTCAACGGCCCGCTGCCAGCCAGATCCAGCGTGTCATAGTCATCGCCACCCTCGTCGCCATCGGCCACGTCGCCGATGCTGCCCCCGGTGATCAGGTCGCGGTCATCGCCGCCAGACAGGGTATCGGCGCCGTCGCCGCCCGTCAGGCTGTCGCTGCCCGACCCGCCAAAGACCGCGTCATCGTCGATGCCGCCATCAAGGCTGTCGGCGCCAGCGTCGCCAAACAGGGTGTCATCATCATCCATGCCAAAGATTGTGTCGTTGCCGTCACCGCCGTGGATGTTGTCCAGACCATTGCCGGGCGCCAGATCGGTGGCGTCGGGAATGTTGACGCTGTCGGGCACGTTCGGAGCGTAACCGCCATAAACCAGGTCGTCACCCGCACCCGCATCAATGCTGTCCGAGCCTTCGGCGCCGATGATGGTGTCATCGCCGTCGCCACCAAGGACCGTGTCATCGTCCACGCCGGCGTCAACCCAGTCATTGCCGGTGCCGGCCGTGATCAGGTCGTCGTCGTCGCCGGTGCGGATGATGTCGTCGCCCGCGCATGCGTCAACGCTGTCGCGGTCGTTCAAGGGGTCGGTGTCGGCCGGGTAAAGGCCGGGATAGCCTGCGTCGGGGCGCTGATCGAGCGGGTTGCCGCTGGAGGCGTCGATCACGTCATTGCCATCGCCGCCGTTCACGATGTCATTGCCTGCGCCGCCATAGACGGTGTCATTGCCCTCGTCACCCGAAACGGTGTCGTTGCCATTGCCGCCCGACACAAGGTCGTTGTCGCGGCCACCATAGATGCGATCGTTGCCGTTCAGGCCGGTGATGGTGTCGTTGCCACCATTGCCCCAGAATTCATTGGTGAACACATCCGACGGGTCGGTGCCCTGCTGGTCAAACCCGGTCAGATTGTCGGCAAAGGCCGAACCGATCACGCCGTCGATGCCATTGGCGATGACGTCGCCCGTCGCATCGCCGCCCGACAGCTGGCTGGTCGCCAGATTGACCGTCACCCCGGCGCCCGAGGCGGAATAGTCGATATTGTCCTGGCCCGAGCCGCCGTTGAACGTGTCGGTCCCGGTGCCGCCGATGAACAGATCGTCGCCCGACCCGCCCTCCAGATGGTTGGCGCCGACCCCGCCCGAAAGCGTGTCATTGCCCGCCCCGCCATAGACCTTGTCATTGCCAAGCTCGCCGAACAGCGCGTCATTGCCGTCGCCGCCATAGATCACGTCGTTGTAAACCGCCGTGGGGGTGGTGCCGCAGCTGCCCCCCGAACCCCGCGTGCCGCCCGTGCCCCCCGTGCCGCCCAGCGTCACGCCAGCCAGATTGGTGTCGCCATAAACCGTATCATTGCCCTGGCCACCTGACAGAGTGTCATTGCCGGCCCCGCCATAGACCTCGTCGTTGCCCAAACCGGCATCGACGCAGTCATTGCCAGCCCCGGCGACGATCACGTCATCGTTGCCCACAGTGCCCGGCAAGATTGCATCATTGCCGTCAATCCTGTCCCCGGTCGCATCAACATAGCCGGGGAGCATGGTGTTGTTGCCATCGGTACCCGTTACAATGCCGTCCGGGCGCGTTGAATATGTCATGACAGCTTCCTCAAAAGAACCACGTTGCATGCAGGGACAAAACCGCGCCGTGGGCCTGCCATGCGCGCCGTGTCACAGCCCAAAGGCCCGGTTGACATGACGCTCTGATCGCCTGGCAGCACCACGATAGCCTCATCACTGCGGGGATCACCCCCATCTCGAACTCGCCCGGCCCTGCGGCCTTGCGTTGCTCTGGCTGACCTGGTGCCTCCCTGCGGAAAGCAAGAGGTCGCCGGTCACACAAAAGTGACCGTGCCAGTCGCCGAGCTGTCGTGATTGTCGCAATGCAAAGGGCGTCTGCCGGTCTGGCCAAGGCAAAAATTGCCCGGCCTTGCAGGGCACATACCCCGCCAAAAACCAACACGAACGCACCCCCACAACGTCAGGCGCAACACCACCAACAGACCGCCCCCACGGCCTTTGTCCATCCCAGAAGGACCCTTTCTGATTACCTTTCCTTAAGCATGTCGTGAAGGGGAAAAACGGCAACAAGGTGTCAAAGGGCCCTGATTTGCCGGTCAAAGCCAGGCCGTTGCCCTGCCGCCAGATAACCTGCGATTGCGTGCTGTTTCCGTCCCCGAAACGCATGGATCCCGGTGCCATGGCGCAAATCTTTGTCTTTGTTGCCATTCTGCGCGGCCCGCGGCCGCCGCTGGAACCGCGATTGTCGCGCCAATCGAAACATGACAACGGCTTAACCATGCCGCGCGTTTCTCGCCGCAATTTCAGCACATTTGCCGGGGCGCTGTTGCACGGTTTGCATCAATTCTAGCAAAATCGCCCGATCATTGCCCATTAGCGGATTGTTAGGGTTAACCAGCCCCGAATCAGCCCGCGGTCCCGGCCATGCTTTCGCCGTGTTTCGGCCGCTTTTCCCCCAGCCCCCGACCGCTTGACAGCGCAGGCACGGTGCCGGATCACTGCGCAATGAGACAGGCAACCCCCCTGACCCCGCAGCAGATATTGGAGGCGACGGCCGCGCATTTCGGGGCGCCTGTGCTCAAGCTGACGGCCCCCGGCGGGCGGTCGCGCACCAGTTTTCGCGCCTATTTCGCCGACCGCACCGTAATTGTCAGCCAGCGTAAGGACAGCGATCAGGCCGCGGTGGAACGCCGGGTGCTGACCGCGCTGGCCGGGCAGACCGACCGGGTGCCGCAGCATTTGGGGTCGGTCGGCGGGCTGTTGTTTCAAAGCGATGTCGGGCCGGACCGGTTGAACTGGGTGATCCACACCCTGTCCCCGCAGGACCGGCCCGCGCTGGCCGCCCAGGCCATCGACGCCCTGATCGAGATACACTTGGCCGCCACCCGCGCAGGGCTGGACAGCGGTCTGCCCACCCGCAGCATCCGCACTTACCCCGACGATGATCTGGTGCTGGCGGCGCAGGGCCTGGCGGTGCAGATGCGCCATGACGGACCGCGCTTTGATCCCGCTCTCCTCAGCCCCCTGTTCCGCGCCCCGCCGGCCCGCTTTGTCAAATGGGATTGCCGGGCGGGAAATGCCGGGATCGACCCGGCAGGCCGCCTGCGCTGGTTCGATTTCGAGGATGCGCGGCTGGCCCAGGGCCCCGAGGATTTCGGCTGGCTGATCGCGGATGAGACCTGGCCCCTGGACATGGGCCTGATGCTGGACATGGTCAGCGCCCGTCTGACGCCCGAGGTGACGCGGGCACCGCAGGCGTTTGCCCGCTATCTGGAGGAGTTCACCACCCTTCAGGCGATCCGCCGCATCCGGCTGATCTTTTCCGAGGCCAAGCGTCGGGGCTGGTCGGACCGTGCCACGATCCTGAAGCTGGACCAAGTCGGCACCAACCCGCATATGGGCGAAAAGCTGGCCGTGAACGCCGCCGCAGTGGCGCGGCGCAACCCATCGACGGCCTCGCTGTCCCCCGTACTGGACCTGGCCGCCGAGGTGTTTCGCAAGGTGCGCCGCCCCTGAAGCAGGTCGGGGCTTTTTGGGAAAGCGCAGATACCCCCTATCGCGCCAGAATCCGCAGACCCGTCAGCGCGCCGCCCTGCCAAAGACCATCGACCGCGTCATAAAAATCCTCGAGCCCCGCGACGATCTCGGGACCATGCACCGCCAGATTGGCCGCCCGCCCGTCCCGTGCCGCCTGAACCCGTGCGGCCGACACGGCACGCCAGTCTTGGGTTACATCGGTCAAGGTGACGTCGGCAAAGCCTGCCCGTTCCAGATGGGCGCGGTAGTCGTCCGGGGTGGGCAGTTGGCTGGACTGGACCTTGACGGCCAGCGTCCGCTCCTCGCTGGCCGTCAAGGGGCGGGCCTCGGCGAAATCCTCGATATACATCGCCTGGCCCGGCTTTAGCGCCGCCCGGCAGGCCGCGAACAGACGCGCCTTGTCGGGGATGTGCAACATGCACAGCAACGACAGGATGCCGTCGAACGGGCCGCCCGCAGCCCCATTCAGAATGTCGCCGCAGACATGGGTGATCTGCGCGCCCAAGCCGCAGCGCCCGGTCAGGTCACGGGCAACGGCGTCCAGATCGGGCTGCAACTCCAGCGCCGTCACCTGCGCCCCGGTCGTGGCGGCGATATGGCGCGCCGGCCCGCCGATGCCGGACCCGATGTCCAGCAGATGCGATCCCGGCCCCACCGCCAGCCGCGTCACGGCAAGGTCAACCGCCCGGGTGCCATCATAGTGATACTGATCAAACGGGGCCAGTTGCGCCACGGTCAAGGCATCCTGCGGCCCGATGCCAAGGGCCGACAGGTCGTTGTAGATGCGGTGCACATGGGAATAAAGTTTCATGGATTTCATCACCGCACCCCTTGCCCGAATTGCCGCAAGAGTGGCGGCACGGGGGGCGTGTGACAAGGAAATTCGCCAGCGCCTAAACCTCTGGCGCGGCGGGATCGGGGATCACGTCTTTGACCTTGCCGACCTTGGTGGCGTCCCAGCGCGGGTCCCACATCTTGATGCGGCGCGACACCAAATAACTCAACGGCCATGTCAGCACGATGCCCAGTGCCGCCGCACCGCCGATGGCGGACCAGGAATACCAGCCCAGCGACAGGATCACCGTGACCAGCCCCCCCGTCACCATGGACCCCACGATCAGGGTCAGAAATATGCTCAGACGGTCCATTGCCTGCGCGCTCCTTCAGTCTAGCGATACCTTGGCGACGTTGTCCCGATAATCGGCCTTGGGATCGCGACCCAACAGCAACTTCAACCCCGCCAACAGCCCCGAGCCATTGCGCCAAATCTCGGCAGTGGCAGGGTCAAAGCGCAGCAGGGCCAGCTTGGGATCATCCTTGCCGCCCTCATACCAGGCCGCAACCCAGGGGTTCCACAGCCGGTCGATAGTTGCCCGGTCGGTCGTGCGGGTCAGGTGGCCGTGGACGGTGGCAAAGACGGCATGCCCCTTGGCGGCAAACGTCAGGATTGCCAGGTCCTGCGTGCCCAACCCTTGGGCAATCGCCGTATCGGTCGCGGTGAAAAACCAGATCGGCCCCCGGTCGTCATCGCCGTCCACCAGCGCGGTCATCGGGCGCAAGGTTGTCGGGGCGTCAGCCTCCATCCCCAACATCACGGTGCGGTCCGAGCGCAGGTATTCCCAAAACGCGGCGGTGATGTCGCTGTCGTCTGTCATGGTGGCTGTCCTTTGCTGGATGTCGCGGGGTCAACGCAAGCATTGCCTCAATCGTTCCGCTTTGGAGGGGTGGTGCGGAACATCCGCATCAGGGTGTCCTGGCCAAACAGGAAATGCTCGGCCAGCGCCCCCGCCACATGCAAGGCGATCAGCAGTGTCAGCACCCACCGCCCCCATTCATGCAGGCCCGCGGCGATTTCGCTGAACCCGAACCAGGCGATGGCCCCGGTGGCGGGCATGGCAAACATGATCAGATACAGCGCAAAATGGGTCAGGTGGCCCGACCACGTGACCAAGGCGGCATTGTCCGTGGGCGGGGACGGCACCCCCTGCGTCAGACGCAGGATCAGGCGCACAACCGCGAGGGCCAACACCGTCAGGCCGGCCGCGATATGCAGGATCGCCCATGCGCTGATCGGGCCAGCGCGGTGGTTCATCCGGTCGTTGAACCCGGCCTCAACGCCATCGTTGATCCCCAGTTGCAGCGAGATCAGCCCCACGATCACCCAGTGCAGCGTGATCTGCGCCCGTGAATAGCCGGTCATTCCTGCGGCAAGGCCCAGGCCAGCACATAGTCACCGATCGGCGTTTCCATGAAATGATGCCCCCCCGCCATGATGCCGACGAACTGCCGCCCCTCCTGTTCAAAGGTGAACGGCCCCGCCTGACCGCCCGCGGGCAGCACCACCTGCCACAGCGTATCCCCGGTGGCGATATCGATGGCGCGAAACAGGTTGTCGGTGGCGGCGGCGATAAAGATCAGCCCGCTGGCCGTGACCACCGCCCCGCCATTGTTGGGCGTGCCGATGTCCAGCGGCAACACGCTGGGAATGCCAAAGGGGCCATTGGTGCGGGCCGTGCCGAAGGGGCGGTTCCAGAGGGTGCGCCCGGTGGCCAGCTCGATCGCCCGCAGGCCGCCATAGGGCGGTTCCTTGCACAAAAGGCCGGTCAGCGGCACCCGCCAGCCCGCGTTGACCTGAATGGCATAGGGCGCGCCAGTTTGCGGCCCGGCCTCGCCCAGCGGGGTTTCCTGCGACCCACCCGGCGCATTGATCGGCTGCAATCCGGCGGCGTCGGCCTCGGCACGGGGGATCAGGCGGTTGAAATTGGGCATGTCGTTGTAATTGGCGACGATCACGCCGCGCGCGGGGTCAATCGCGATGCCGCCCCAGTCGGACCCGCCGTTATAACCGGGATATTGGATCCAGTGCTGGTCGGCGCTGGGCGGGGTGTAGATGCCCTGATACAGGGCCCGCCGAAACTGGATGCGGCAATAGAGCTGATCAATCGCGGTAAAGCCCCACAT
>CAMBWO010000245.1 GCA_945871285.1 Pseudorhodobacter antarcticus
CTGTGGACGTCGAACCCGTTTTTGCGGCTGGCCAGCCCGCCGATGAATGGCAATGACCTGAACCCGCTGTTGCAGGACCCCGGTTTGGCCTTTCATCCGCCGTTCCTGTATCTGGGCTATGTCGGCCTGAGCATGGCGTTTTCCTTTGCCATCGCCGCGCTGATCGAGGGGCGGGTCGATGCGGCCTGGGGGCGCTGGGTGCGGCCTTGGACGCTGGCGGCCTGGGTGTTCCTGACCATCGGCCTCGCGATGGGGTCGTGGTGGGCCGATTACGAGTTGGGTTGGGGCGGGTTCTGGTTCTGGGACCCGGTGGAAAACGCGTCCTTCATGCCCTGGCTGATTGCGACGGCCTTGATCCATTCGGCCATCGTGGTGGAAAAGCGCGAGAGTCTTAAGGCCTGGACGGTGTTGCTGGCGATTTTGGCCTTTGGCTTTTCGCTGGTCGGCACGTTCATCGTGCGGTCGGGGGTGCTGACATCGGTGCATGCCTTTGCCACCGACCCGGCCCGCGGCGTGTTCATTCTGGCGATTTTGGCCGTGTTCATCGGCGGGGCACTTGCCCTGTTTGCAGCACGGGCCGGGGCGTTGGAGGCGAAGGGGGTGTTTGCGGCGGTCAGCCGGGAATCGGCGCTGGTGCTGAACAACCTGTTGTTGACGGTGTCGGCCTTTGTGGTGTTCATCGGCACGATCTGGCCACTGGTGGCCGAGATTTTGTGGGGCCGGGCGTTGAGCGTGGGGGCGCCGTTCTTTGACGCGGCCTTTACGCCCTTCATGGTGGCGCTTGCACTGGTGCTGCCGATCGGGGCGGTGATCCCGTGGAAGCGGGCCGAACTGGGCCGGGCGGCGCGGCCGTTCCGGGCAGCATTCGCGCTGTCGTTGGCACTGACGCTGCTGGTTTATGCGCTGCAAACCGGGCGTTCGGCCTTGGGGCCGGTCGGCGTGGGGTTGGCGGCCTGGGTGGTGATGGGGGCTGCGATGGATTTGTGGCAGCGCACCGGGCGCGGGGTGACCTGGGGTCGGGTCGCCCGGCTGATGCGCCTGCCGCGGGCCGATTGGGGGCGGGCGGTGGCCCATGCGGGACTGGGCATCACGATGTTCGGCATCGCCTCGATGACGGCCTGGGTGACCGAGGATATCCGTGTCGTGCAAGAGGGCGGCAGCTATGAGCTTGGCCCTTATGAGGTGACGCTGGCCCATGTGACCGAGGCGCAGGGACCGAACTATACCGCGCTGCGCGCCGAGATGCGGGTGATGCGGGACGGGGCCGAGGTTGCGGTGCTGTTCCCTGAAAAGCGCAACTATCCGGTGGCCGGCATGGCGACGACCGAGGCGGCGATCCGGCAGGGGGTATTGGACGATCTGTATCTGGTGATCGGCGATCCGCAAGAAGGCGGCGGCTGGGCGGTGCGCAGTTACATCAAGCCCTTTGCCAATTGGCTGTGGGGCGGCGTGCTGATCATGTCGCTGGGCGGGTTTCTGAGCCTGTCGGACCGCCGGTATCGCGTGGCGGCGGCAGCGGCGCGGCGCACGGCGGCGGTGCCGGCGGAATGAGGTGGGTCCTGCTTTGGCTGTTGCTGGCGACCCCGGCCTTTGCCGTGCGGCCCGATGAAATGCTGGCCGACCCGGCCCTGGAGGCGCGGGCGCGCGAGTTGAGCCAGGGCTTGCGCTGTCTGGTCTGCCGCAACGAGAACATCGACGATTCCGATGCGCCGCTGGCCCGAGATTTGCGGCTGCTGGTGCGCGAGCGGCTGGTGGCGGGGGATACGGATACGGCTGCGATGTCGTTCATCGTGGACCGCTATGGCGAGTATGTGCTGCTGAACCCCACGGTGACGGGGGCGAACTGGCTGCTGTGGTTGGCGGGGCCGTTGATGTTGCTGGGCGGCGGGGCGATTGCGGTGGTGATGGTGCGGCAACGGTCGGCGACCGCCGAAGCGCCGCCCTTGACCGCCGAGGACCGGGCCAGGCTGGCCGATCTGGACCGGACAGATGTTTGAGACGATCCTGTATCAGGTGACGGACGGGGTGGCGGTGATCACGCTGAACCGGCCTGCCGTGATGAATGCCCTGTCCTCGGGCCTGCGGCGCGAAATGCTGGCGGCGGTGCGTTTGGCCCAGGCGCAGGCGCGGGTGCTGGTGTTGACCGGGGCGGGCCGTGCGTTTTGTTCGGGCCAGGATCTGGCGGATGTCGATCTGGCAACGGTCGATCTGGAGGCGGTGCTGCGGGACGAATACGAGCCGCTGCTGACGGCGCTTGCCACCTGCCCCCTGCCGGTGATTGCGGCGGTAAATGGCGCGGCTGCCGGGGCGGGCGCGGGGCTGGCCCTGGCCTGCGATGTGGTGATCGCGGCGGAAAGCGCCAGTTTCATCCAGGCTTTCACCCGGATTGGCCTGGTGCCCGATGCCGGCGGGTCCTATTGGCTGCCGCGTCAGGTGGGGCTGGCGCGGGCGATGGGGGCGATGCTGTTTGCGCAAAAGGTGACGGCCACACAGGCGGCGGAATGGGGCATGATCTGGGAGGCGGTGCCGGATGACGGTTTTGCTGACCATTGGCAGGCGCGGGCGACGCATCTGGCAGCGGGGCCGTCGCTGGCCTATCGGGGCGTCAAACAGGCGCTGCGGGCGAGTTTTGACAATGATTTCGCCGGACAACTGGCGTTAGAGGCGCGGTTGCAGGGCGCGTGCGGCAGCAGCGCCGATTTCCGCGAAGGGGTCGCCGCGTTCTTGGAAAAACGCCCGGCAAGGTTCACCGGGCGCTAAGGGTCAGGCGCCGCGCGACAGGGCGGCCACGCCGGTCCGGGCAATCTCGCGCAGACCCAGGGGGCGCATCAGGTCAGCGAAGGCGTCGATCTTCTCGGGCGTGCCGGTCATCTCGAACACAAAGCTTTCCAGTGTTGAATCCACCACGTTGGCGCGGAAAATCTCGGCCAGGCGCAGCGCCTCGATCCGGACATCGCCCTTGCCCGCGACCTTGAACAGCGCCAGTTCGCGCTGCACGGCGGGGCCTTCGGCGGTCAGGTCATGCACCTCATACACCACGACCATCCGCTCCAACTGCGCCCTGATCTGCGCGATCACGGCAGGCGTGCCCCGCGTGACGACGGTGATGCGCGACAGATGGCTGGCGTGGTCGGTTTCGGCTACTGTCAGGCTTTCGATGTTATAGCCGCGCCCCGAAAACAGCCCGATCACACGCGCCAGCACGCCGCTTTCATTGGCGACAACGGCCGTCAATGTATGGCTTTCGATCAGATCGCCATTGGGGTCGCGCAGTTCATAGGCAGAATGGCTGCTGGAGCCCTTTTTGATGTTCAGAGCGCTCATCGCGGCCCCTTTCATATTGGAACAAATATCCTCGGGGTCCGGGGGCGAGCCCCCGGCCTGCCCGACCTAGACCAGAACCGCCCCTTTTGCACCGATCACGCCCTGGGTATCGGCATCGCCCAGCAGCATTTCATTGTGCGGCTTGCCTGACGGGATCATCGGGAAGCAGTTTTCATGCTTTTCAACGCGGCAGTCAAAGATGACCGGGCCGTTGTAGGCCAGCATTTCCTTGATCGCCTCGTCCAGATCGGCGGGGTCGTCGATGCGGATGCCTTTGCAGCCAAAGGCATCAGCCAGTTTCACGAAATCGGGCAGGCTCTCGGACCAGCTGCTGGAATAGCGTTCGCCGTGCAGCAGTTCTTGCCATTGGCGCACCATGCCCAGACGTTCGTTGTTCAGGATGAACTGCTTGACGGGCGTGCGGAACTGCATGGCCGTGCCCATTTCCTGCATGTTCATCAGCCAGGATGCCTCGCCTGCCACGTTGATCACCAGCGCGTCGGGATGGGCGATCTGCACGCCGATCGAGGCGGGCAGGCCGTAGCCCATCGTCCCCAGGCCACCGGAGGTCATCCAGCGGTTGGGCCCCTCGAACCCCAGGAACTGCGCGGCCCACATCTGGTGCTGGCCGACCTCGGTCGTGATATAGCGGTCGTATCCCTTGGTCAGTGCCTCGAGCCGCTCCAGCGCGTGCTGGGGTTTGATGACCTTGGTCGAATTCTTGTAGGTCAGGCATTTCACGGCCTGCCATTGCTGGATTTGCGACCACCATTTCGCCACCGCGGGCTTGTTGGTTTTCGATCCGCGCTGTTTCCACACCGCCAGCACGTCGGCCAGCACCTCGGCCACGTCGCCGACGATGCCGACATCGACATGGATCACCTTGTTGATCGAGGAGGGGTCGATGTCGATATGCGCCTTGCGGGAATGCGGGCTGAAATCCTTGATCCGGCCGGTGATGCGGTCATCAAAGCGGGCGCCGATGTTGATCATCAGGTCGCAGCCGTGCATCGCGAGGTTCGCCTCATAAAGGCCATGCATCCCCAGCATCCCCAGCCAGTTCTTGCCGCTGGCGGGATAGCAGCCCAGACCCATCAGGGTTGAGGTGATCGGGAAATCGGTGGCCGCCACCAGATCGCGCAGCAGGGTCGAGGCGGTGACGCCCGCGTTGATCACGCCGCCGCCGGTATAAAACACCGGGCGTTCCGCCGCCTCCATCATTTCGACCAGACGCAGGATCTGGGCCGGGTCGCCCTTGGTGCGGGGCTGGTAATGCGGGGTCTTGATCGCGTCAGGGCCGACATAGGTGCTTTCGGCGAATTGAACGTCCTTGGGGATGTCGATCAGCACGGGGCCGGGGCGGCCGTGGGTGGCGACATGGAAGGCGAGGTGGATGGTTTCGCTGAGCTTGGCGGTGTCCTTGACCAGCCAGTTCATCTTGGTGCAGGGCCGGGTGATGCCGACGGTATCGGCCTCTTGAAAGCCATCCGTGCCGATCATGAAGGTCGGGACCTGGCCGGTCAGCACGATGATCGGAATGCTGTCCATCAGCGCATCGGTCAGGCCGGTGACGGCATTGGTCGCACCGGGGCCCGAGGTGACCAGCGCCACGCCGGGTTTGCCGGTCGAGCGGGCATAACCCTCGGCCATGTGGACCGCGCCCTGTTCGTGGCGCACCAGAATGTGGCGGATGTCGTTTTGCTGAAAGATCTCGTCATAGATCGGCAGGACAGCGCCGCCCGGATAGCCGAACACCACCTCGACCCCCTGATCCTTGAGGGCCTGAACCACCATTCTTGCGCCGGTCATCTGGGTCTTCATCACTTGATCCTTCGTTTCATCTCAACAAAAAGCCCCCGGGTCTGGACCTGGGGGCGCATGGGAACCATTATGGTCAACCGTTACCGGCCCATGCGCTGTCGTCCTACATTGACTAGAATGCCTGACATGTGGTCGCCCCTTGGCTTTGGCCGGACACTAGGGGGGGCTTTGGGGGGCGTCAACCGCAAATCGACATGTATTCTGTCGTTTGGGCGGGTTTTTTTGGTTTTTTATTGCGATATCGGGTAGGCTGTTGAAACTTGTGGAATGCAGGGCGGGGCGATGTGCGGATTTCTGCCGGCATGTAAATAATCTTAACATAGATCTTGAAAGCAAGGCTGGCCGGGGGCATCTTGGCAATGTGAAAGACATTCACATCGCAACAACAGAAGGAGACTTTGCCGATGTACACCGCCTCCACCGCCGGTCCCAAGGTTCCGACCAAGGACGGTATTCTGGGCTGGCTTCGCAGCGTCGAGGGCTGGCTGGATGATCGGGGCAAGAAGGCCTGGATCATTGCCATGATCCTTGGTTTCGTCTTTGCCTGGCCCATCGGCCTTGGCCTTCTCGCCTACATGATCTGGAGCAAACGCATGTTCACCCGTTCTTGTGCCAACAAATCCGACCGTGGCGGCCCTTGGGCGCGCGGCAATTCCCACATGGGATATGGCGCGCATTTGCGCTCGTCCGGCAACGCGGCCTTTGACGCCTACAAGGCCGAGACGATCCGCCGCCTGCAAGAAGAGCAGGATGCGTTCGAGGCCTTCCTGCAGCGTCTGCGCGATGCCAAGGACAAGTCCGAGTTTGACCAGTTCATGGAGGACCGGGCCCGCACCAATGCCGCCGCCCCCGTGACGGCGCCGGACGCCGGTGTCGCCAAGACCGGTGAATACTGAACCAACACAGGGCGGCCCCGTGATGCGGGGCCGCGCTTGACTGAAAGGGAGCGATGATGATTTCCGCCCATTACCCCGACCCCCTGCTGCAATCGCAGTTTTATGCCGATGTGGCCCCCAAGCGTGCCATGGCCTGGATGATTGACACGGTCGTGACGGCCTTTCTGGTGGCGCTGTTCATCCCGCTGACCGGGTTTCTGGCGCTGTTCTTTCTGGGTGGTCTGTATCTGGTGATCAACTTCCTTTACCGCTGGATCGGCCTTGCCCGCCATTCGGCAACGCTGGGGATGCGGGTGATGGGGGTCGAGTTTCGCGACATGCAGGGCTTGCGCCTGAGTGGGGGACAGGCCTTTGCCCATACGCTGTTTTATGCCCTGTCGGTGGCCTTTGTGCTGCCCCAGGTGATTTCGGTGCTGCTGATTGTCTTTACCGCCCGAGGGCAGGGGTTGAGCGATCATGTTCTGGGCACGGTTTTGATCAACCGCGCAGCGATGGATTGATTGTCAAAACCGTGAACTCTGCTCTTGGCGGATGGCGCAACCCTTGCTAACGTGCCCTGCAAACCCGAGATTTACCGCAGATGCGCCACACCCTTCCCATCGCGCCGCAGTTCTATGTGACGGCCCCCCAGCCCTGCCCCTATCTGGATGGTCGGATGGAGCGGAAGCTGTTTACCTCATTGCAGGGTGACCATGCGCAAAAGCTGAACGATGCCCTGTCCAAGCAGGGCTTTCGTCGGTCGCAGAATGTGCTGTACCGGCCGTCCTGTGCGGAATGTTCGGCCTGCCTGTCGGCCCGCATCCGGGTGGCGGATTTCGTGCCGAACCGGACCCACCGCAAGGTGCTGAAGGCCACATCCCATCTGCGGCGCAATGCGACCAGCCCCTGGGCGACCGAGGATCAGTTTGCCCTGTTCCGCCGTTATCTGGATGCGCGCCACGCCGATGGCGGGATGGCGGATATGGATGTCTTTGAATTCGCCGCGATGATCGAGGAGACGCCGGTCAAGAGCCGGGTCATCGAATA
>CAMBWO010000246.1 GCA_945871285.1 Pseudorhodobacter antarcticus
GGTCTGGGCCTGAGGGCCGAGGGCGGCTTCGAAGGTGGGGCGCAGGTCGGTGCTACGGTCGGGAATGATGCCCGTGGCGGCGAGGGTTTGGGCAAGGTTGATCTGGAGGTCGGGCAGAAGGTGGGCCAGCACGGGTTGGGCGCGGTCCAACGCGCATTCGGCAAGGCAGGCGGTCCATTGGCGGGCAGAGCGGGTCATGCTGCGGGGACCTGGGTGTCGATCAGGTGCTTGACCAGATCGGAGCCCGATTTGCCGGTTTCCCTGGCCCAGTTTTCCAGATCATGGGGGTCGGGTTTGGGCAGTGCGTCGGCCAGCTTTTTGGCCGGGCCTTGCCAGTCGTCGGGCAGGGGATTGGGTTGCGACAGCACATTCTTGACGGCGTCGGGGATGGGGTTGGCCGCGCTGCACCCGCCCATGTCATGGGCATCCATCAGATTTTGCAGGGCTTTCTGGATACCCGCGATCTGGTCCGAGGCGGCGTTCCAGGCCTGCGTGAGGGGGGAATTCGGACCGAATATCTGATCGGCGATCTTGTCTTTCAGGCTGGAGAGTTGCGCCATGGCCTGTTGGCCCTGCCTGGCCAGAGACTCGGCGCGTTGCTTGGCCTGTTGCACGGCCTTGTCGGCCAGCTTCTTGGCATCATCCATGGCTTTTTCGGCCATTTTCCGGGCGTCCTTTACCGCCTGTTCGGCCTGCTTCTTGGCGTCCGCGACCGCCTTTTCAACCTGTTTTTGCGCGTCTTTCACGGCAGCTTCGGCCTGCTTTTGCGCATCGGCTACGGCTTTCTCGGCCTTGGCTTGGGCGTCTTTCACCGCAGCTTCAGCCTGTTTCCGGGCATCGGCGACGGCCTTTTCGGCCTGGTCCTGAGCGTCCTGCACCGCCTTTTCGGCGTCCTTCAAAGCCTTTTCGGCCTGCTTTTCGGCATCGGCGACGGCTTTCTCGGCCTGGGCCTGCGCGTCTTTGGCGGCCTGCTGCGCCGCGGCGGTGGCATCTCCGGGGGCGGATTGCGCGACCTGTTTGGCCTGTTCGGCGGCGGCCTTGGCATCGGCGACAGCTTTTTCGACCTGTGCCTTGGCGTCCTTGACGGCCTTCTCTGCCTGAGCCTTGGCCTCTGCCACGGCCTGATCGGCGGCCCTCCTGGCATCCGCCACAGCCTTTTCGGCCTGGTCCTGCGCCTGCTTGACGGCAGCTTCGGCCTGTTTCTTGGCGTCGGCCACGGCTTTTTCCGCCTGAGCCTGCGCCTCTTTCAGGGCCTGTTCGCCCTGTTTGCGGGCATCTTCCACCGCTTTTTCCGCCTGCTTCTGCGCATCGGCCACGGCTTTCTCGGCCTGAGCCTGCGCTGATTTGACGGCGGCCTCGGCCTGTTTCTGGGCATCGACCACGGCTTTTTCGGCCTGTTTCAGGGCGTCTTGCAGGGCCTTTTGCGCCTGGGCGGCGGCGGCTTGCGCGGCCTGTTCGCCCTGTTTCAGCAGGCTTTCGCCCTGCTTCGTCACATCCTGAACCGCGCTTTGGCCCTGTTTGACAGCCCCTTGCACGGCGTCGGCCCCGGCCATCACGGTGTTCTGTATCTGGCTGGTCAGCGCCTTGCACAGGTCGGGCACCTCGGGGAAGGGGCAGCTTTTGACGCTGGAGGATGTCATGTGTCAAGCTCCGGCTGGGAATGGTGGATCATCTGGCCGTCGGCCCAGGCGATGCTGTCGATCCAGGCCATGAACTGGCCACGCTGGGCCGATGTGGTGCGGTCAAGGAAGATGCGCAGCACGCGGGGGTCCCAGTAGCGGAACAGCACCGGTTTGGGGCGGTCGGGCAGTTGGGCCAGGTTGAATTTGCGCAAGGATTGGCGCAGCGACAAAAGGTCGACCTGGGCGTGGAGGTAGTAGCCCCAGGGGATTTGGGGGCCATAGGCGGCAAGGGTGCGGTCCACCTCGGGGGCGTCGTCGAGGAGGACGAGCCAGGGGCCGACCTGCAACAGGTGCAGGGGCATGGAGCGGTCGAGCAGGGGTTCGGACACAGCGGACAGCAGGCGCGGCACGACCGTGCGCAGGCTTTTGGCACTGGCCAGATCGACCACGGCATAGCGAAAGGCCCCGGTCATTTGGCGCACAACTCGCAGAACGGCAAACCGTCGCGGGCGGCGTCGATCAGGCATTCGGCCTGCTGGGCGAGGTCCTGGACCTGGTCGACGGCCTTGGCGATTTCGGGTGGCAAGGTGGGGGGGCGCAGTTTCAGCGGCGGCGGGCCGGGTTTGGCGGGCGCTGCGGCGGGGGGGGGTGGCGGGGCGGTTGCGCCACCGCGGGGGGTGCGGCCTGCCGCTGCCAGGTCGGGGCGGCGTTTGAGGGCCTGGCGCAGCACGCCCGCGGCGAGGCGGTCGGCCAGATGTGCCAGGATGGCGCGGTCGCCAGGGGAGTTCAGGCCCGCACCGTGGTTGATTTCGGCCCAGATGTCGCGGAAGTGTTGCAGGTTGTCATAGTCCAGGGCGGCGCGGTGCAAGACCCGCAACGCTTCGTCGGCATCCGCGAACAGGTTCGGGCCGGCCAGTGCAGTGCCTTTCCTTACAAGAAAAATCCTGTCCATCGCGTTCCCGAGCCGTCTGCAACCCCTAAAAACAATATGGTCCAGTGTAAGCGCGGCGGCGGGTTTCGCGCCAGAGTTTTTTCAGACCCGGGCCATGAAGTCATCCAGCGCCGCGATCTGGTCGGCGGTCAGGCGCAGGCCCAGTTTGGTGCGGCGCCAGACCACATCGGCGGCGGTGCGGGCGAATTCGTGGGTGATGAGCCAGCGCACCTCGGCCTCGGTCAGGGTGGCGCCGAAGTCACGGCCAAGGGCGGCGGCGGATTGGGCGCCATCCAGCAGGGTTGCCGCCTCGGAGCCATAGGCGCGGATGAGGCGGGCGGCCCAGGGCGCGGTCAGGAAGGGGTGGCGGCGGTGCAGGTCTGCGGTCAGGCGGGGGACGTCGCCATGAGGGAAGTCGCCACCGGGCAAGGGCACGCGGGCGGTCCAGTCACCCTTGGCCTGCGGGAAAAAGGGCTGAAGCTGGGCGAGCGCGCCCTCGGCTAGGCGGCGGTAGGTGGTGATCTTGCCGCCGAAGACATTGAGCAGGGGGGCGCCGTTGGTGTCGAGGCTGAGGACATAGTCACGTGTCGCCGCCGTCGCGGATTTGGCGCCGTCATTGTAGAGCGGGCGGACGCCGGAATAGGTCCAGACCACATCGGCGGGGGTGATGGGTTTGGCGAAATACTGGCTGGCAAAGGCGCAGAGGTAGTCACGCTCGGCATCGGTGCAGGTGGCGTCGCCGGGGGCGCCCTGATGGTCTTGATCCGTGGTGCCGATCAGGGTGAAATCCTGTTCATAGGGAATGGCAAAGATGATCCGGCCATCGGTGCCTTGAAAGAAGTAGCAGCGGTCGTGATCGTACAGGCGCTTGGTCACGATATGGCTGCCGCGCACCAATCGGACGCCTTCGGTTGAATTGATGCGGGCGACGTTGCGGATCACATCCTCGACCCAAGGACCACCGGCGTTGACGAGGGCGCGGGCCGTGTGGGTGGCGGGGCCGTGGGGGCCGTGGGTTTCGATGCGCCACAGGGCGCCGTCGCGGGTGGCGCTGGTCACGCGGGTGCGGGTCAGCACCCTGCCCCCGCGGATCACGGCATCGCGGGCGTTGAGGGAGACGAGCTTGGCATCCTCGATCCAGCAGTCGGAATATTCATAGGCGCGCTGGAATTTGGGGTTCAGCGGTTGGCCTGCGGGATCGCTGCGCAGGTCAAGGGTGCGTGTGGCGGGCAGGATCTTGCGGCCGCCCAAGGTGTCATAAAGGAACAGGCCAAGGCGGATCAGCCAGGCGGGGCGGCGGCCCTTCATCCAGGGCATGAAGGTGGCCATCAGGCGGCCGGTGGGGGTGTCGCCCTCGAACCGCATGTCGGGGTGATAGGGCAGGACAAAGCGCATGGGCCACGAGATGTGGGGCATGGCGACGAGCAGGGTTTCCCGCTCCTCCAAGGCTTTTCGGACAAGGCCGAATTCGAAATACTCGAGGTAGCGCAAGCCGCCGTGGAACAGCTTGGTCGAGGCCGAGGAAGTGGCCTGCGCCAGATCGCCCTGTTCGGCCAGAGTGACCGACAGGCCGCGACCTGCCGCGTCGCGGGCGATGCCGCAGCCATTGATGCCGCCCCCGATGATGAAAAGGTCGGCCACTGCGCTGTCAGACATCGGATACTCCTGCGGGACGGCGGTGAAGCTGACCGCAGTTGTGCGTTTCGTCAAGTATAGCGCCTCAATCGTTCAGCAACAGGCCCAGGTCGTGGCGCGACAGGCGTTCGATGCCGCTGTCGGTGACAAGGACGGAATGGCCCAGGGTCATGGCCTGGCCTGCGTCGCTGTCCATCAGGATCATGTGCAGGAAAAACACCTGACCGGCCTGCATCGGCAGGGGATTGCCCTGATAGAACATCGGAAAATCCACCCAGATCGGGTTGAAGACCGCGCCCATGCCGTAACCGCAGGCTTGCAGGCGGGCATGGGACAGGCCGTGGGCATCAAAGACGCGGGCGTGGGCGTCGTAGACATCGCCCATCGCACGGCCAGGGCGGATGGCGGCTTCGCAAGCCTCGAGCGCCTCGACGGCGGCTTCGTGCATCCGGCGGTGGTGGTCGGTGGCCTCGCCCACCAGAATGGTGCGCATCATGGCGGCGTGATAGCGGGCATAGGCGCCGGACCATTCCAGCGTCAGCTGATCGGTCGGGTCCAGATGGCGCCGCCCCGAGAAATAGCGGCAAAGGAGGGCACTGGGGCCGGAGCCTATGATGAATTCGTTTCCGGCATAGTCGCCGCCGCCCTGGAACACTGCGCCCTGCATGGCGGCCAGAATGTCGCCCTCGAAGGCACCTGGGCGGGCAAGGGCGAGGGCGTGGTCCAGCGCGTTGTCCGACAGTTCGGCGGCGCGGCGGTGCATGTCGATTTCAGCCGGGGATTTGACGCGGCGCAGGGTGCGGATGAGATCAGTGGATTCGATCAGGCCTGGCAAGGCACGGTGCAGGGCACGGCCGTTGCGGTCGGTCAGGCCGACGGTGTCGCCCTCATATCCGACGGGCCCGGTGATGCCGAGGTCGGCCACAAGGCGGGCGAGGTCGGCGGCGGGGTCGGCGCCCTGAAACTCGGGCCAGATGTGGATGCAATCGTCAGGCAGGGTCGAGGTCAGTTGCGCCTGCCGCAGGTCGGGGGCGCGGGTCAAGAGGTGCAGATCACCGCGGGCGGTCAGGACCATGCACTGGAACATGGCAAAGCCAAAGGTGTCATAGCCGCTGATCCAGTAGTGGCTTTCGGGCGCGAACATCAGCAGCGCGTCCAGACCTGCCGCTTGCAGGGCGTGGCAGGCGGCGGATTGGCGGGTGGCGTATTCTTCGGGGGTGAAATGCAGGGTCATGGCGGCATGAAACGCCGTGGGCGCGGCCCGGTCAAGCACCATTGCATTCCGCCCCGCCAGAGGCCACCAATCGGGGGAACAGGGGGCGGCGATGACATCAGGCGCGTGGGAATTCTGGATCGACCGGGGCGGCACCTTTACCGATGTGGTGGCCAGGGCCCCGGATGGGCATCTGATCACGCACAAGCTGTTGTCGGAAAACCCCGAACGCTACCGCGATGCTGCCGTGCAGGGCATCCGCGAGATCATGGGGACGGAGGCGCCGCCGCCGGGGTCGATTGGCGCGGTCAAGATGGGCACGACGGTGGCCACCAACGCCCTGCTGGAGCGCAAGGGTGAGGCGGTTTTATTGCTGATTACCCAAGGGTTTGGCGATTTGTTGCGGATTGGCTATCAAACCCGGCCCCGGCTGTTTGATCTGCACATCCGGCGGCCAGATCTGCTGTATTCCCGCATGGCGGAGATTCCCGAGCGGCTGGACGCCGAGGGGGGCGTGGTGCGGGCGCTGGATGAGGGCGCGGTGCGTTTGGCCTTGCAGGCTGCCTATGATGCGGGCCTGCGTGCGGTGGCGGTGGCGCTGTTGCATGGCTATCTGAACCCGGCGCATGAATTGGCCGTGGGGGCGATTGCGGCAGAGGTCGGGTTCACGCAAATCTCGCTGAGCCATCAGGCGTCGCGGTTGGCCAAGCTGGTGGGGCGCGGCGATACGACGGTGGTGGATGCCTATCTGTCGCCCATCCTGCGGCGCTATGTCGATGAGGTGACGCGGGCGCTGGGGCAAAGCTGCGAGCGGTTGCTGTTCATGCAATCGAACGGCGGGCTGACGGATGCGCGGCTGTTTCAGGGCAAGGATGCCATCCTGTCGGGGCCCGCGGGTGGCATCGTGGGCATGGTCAAGACGGCCGAGGCGGCGGGATTTCACCGGCTGATCGGGTTCGACATGGGCGGCACCTCGACGGATGTCAGCCACTATGCCGGGGTCTATGAACGCAGTTTCGAGACCGAGGTGGCGGGGGTGCGGATGCGCGCGCCGATGATGGACATCCACACGGTCGCGGCGGGGGGCGGGTCGATCTGCCAGTTTCGTGACGGGCGGTTTCAGGTGGGGCCCGAGAGTGCGGGGGCCGATCCGGGGCCGGCCTGCTATCGGCGCGGTGGGCCGTTGACGGTGACGGATTGCAATGTGCTGCTGGGCAAGTTGAGCCCGGAGCATTTTCCTGCCGTCTTTGGTCCGGGTGGGAATGAACCTTTGGACGTGGCGGCGGTGCGGGCGAGGTTTGCGGAACTGGGCGCGGTGGTGCCGGAATTGTCGGCCGAGGATATGGCGCGGGGGTTCCTGCGGATTGCCGTCGACAACATGGCGAATGCGATCAAGAAAATCAGCATCCAGCGCGGGCATGATGTGACGGGTTACACCCTGCAATGCTTTGGCGGGGCGGGGGGGCAACATGCGTGCCTGGTGGCCGATGCGCTGGGGATGGGGCAGGTGTTCATCCATCCCTTTGCCGGGGTTCTGTCGGCCTTTGGCATGGGGCTGGCCGAAATCAGGGCCTTGCGCGAGGTGCAGTTTGATGCGCCGTTGTCCGAGGTTGCAGGGGCCG
>CAMBWO010000247.1 GCA_945871285.1 Pseudorhodobacter antarcticus
GCAAAGGGGTCCAGCTTGCTTTGCCGCTCCGGCGTCGCGAATT
The DNA here is from genome assembly GCA_945871285.1 of Pseudorhodobacter antarcticus. GTDB lineage: Bacteria > Pseudomonadota > Alphaproteobacteria > Rhodobacterales > Rhodobacteraceae > Stagnihabitans. Next base: position 44 of record CAMBWO010000247.1, read on the forward strand.
TTGGCTCGATGGTGTTCGCCGCCAGATGCTTGGTCACGGTATTCCGCGACACACCTGTCAGACGCGCGATCTCGCGGATCGACAGATTCTGTCGCAAATGCATCCGGCTGATGATGTTCAATAGTCCCATGTGGATCACTCCGTTGCCCCCGCTGCTGTCCGCTTTGGGAGTAGGTTCACATGGCTCAGTTCTCAGTGAAAATTATGCGCCTTACCCGCTCAGTTCTGGGTGAAAATCAACACATCCTACAAGTCACATCCCCAAGTCGGGCGACATGTAGGATGGGCAGTCCTCTGCTTTCCGGCACGGAAAGTGGGGGTTTGCCCATCTTCCCAGCGTCAGTAAAGCCCACCCGAGGACAGCGTGCCAAAGGTCGCCTTCTTGGGCACCGCCTTGGTCGCGCCGTCCGAAGTCGTTACTGTCTCAACTTGCATCGCATCGCTTTCGCCGGTGGCAAACAGCGGCAGGTCCTGCCCCATGCCAAAGCCGCCATCGACCAGCGCGCCCAACCCAAAGACCGGCTCCTCGCCATCGCGGAAATACTCGGCCTGCACGTTCGCCCCCGTGGACCCATCGGGCAGTTGCGCCCCGGTATAACGGTCGATGTTGATGAAATGGCCCCCCGGCGGCACCGCGAACTTGGTCCCGCCAAAACGCTTGACCGCCTCCTCCATGAAGGCCTGGAAAATCGGCACGCACAGCGTCCCGCCAAAGGCCCCCGGCCCCAGCGTGCGCGGCGTGTCAAAGCCCATATAGCAGCCCGCCGCGATGTTGCTGGTGAAGCCCACGAACCACACATCCTTGGCGTCATTGGTCGTGCCGGTCTTGCCCGCCACCGGCACCGGCAGGTTCACCCCCGAGCCCGACCCGCGCAGAATGGCCCCCTCCAGCATCGAGGTCAGCTGATAGGCGGTGATCGCATTCATCACCCGCTCGCGGTTTGACACCAGCGTCACCCCCGCCCCCGCAGGCAGGCTGTCGCTGCTGCAATCGGTGCAGGTCCGCGTGTCATGGCGATAGATCGTGCGACCATAACGGTCTTGCACCCGGTCCACCAGCGTCGGCTCGACCCGCTCGCCGCCATTGGCGAACATTGCATAGGCCGCCACCATCTTGAACAGCGTCGTCTCCTGCGCACCCAGCGAATTGGCCAGCACCGGTTGCAGCTTGTCATAGACCCCAAACCGCTCGGCATAGCCGCCCACGGTCTGCATGCTGACCTCTTGCGCAATCCGGATCGTCATCAGGTTCCGGCTTTGCTCGATCCCGGTGCGCATCGGTGTCGGACCATAGAATTTCCCGGTCGAGTTTTGCGGCGTCCACAAGCCCTGCGGCGTGTCAATTTCAATCGGGGCGTCAATGATGATGGTGGCGGGGGTAAAGCCACTGTCCAGCGCCGCCGCATAGACGAACGGCTTGAAGCTGGACCCCGGCTGGCGCAGCGCCTGCGTCGCCCGGTTGAACACCGAATCCTGATAGCTGAACCCGCCCTGCATGGCGATCACGCGGCCGGTGTTCACGTCCATCGCCATGAACCCGCCCTGCACCTCGGGCACCTGACGCAGCGACCAGCGGGCAAAGCTGCCATCCTCGTCATTGGTGACGGCCCGCACCATCACCACATCGCCCACGGCGACCAGATCGCCCGGCACACGCGCCTTCTTGTCCAGGCTGCCATCCGGATTGCGCTTGCGCGCCCAAGTCACGTCCTTGGCGGGCAGGGTAGTGTCCACCCCGTCCTCGATCCCCTCGATCCCCAGCGTGGCCGTCTCGTCACCCACCTCCAGCACCACCGCCGCATGCCAACCCTCGACATCACGCGGCAACCCTTGCAGGTCGGACAGCGCATCGCGCCAGTTGCCCATCTGCTCGGGCGTCAAAACCTTGCCCGTGCCGCGCCAGACGCCCTGCGACCGGTCATATTTTTCCAACCCGTTGCGCAGGGCCGTTGCCGCCAGTTGCTGCAATTCGGGGTCTTGCGTGGCGCGGATCGACAAGCCACCCGAAAAGAACTCTTCCTCGCCAAAGGTGCCCGACAACTGCCGCCTGATTTCGTCGGTGAAATAATCGCGCGGCGGCAATATGTTGCGATAGGCCGGGAAATCGCCGTTCTGCACCGATTGCAGCAGGGCACCCTTTTCCGTCTCATAGGTCGCATCGTCCAGATAGCCGTTCTGCCACATCTCGCGCAGCACATAATTGCGCCGCTCCAGCAGGCGTTCGGCGTTGCGCACCGGGTGGTAATCGCTGGGCGCCTTGGGCATCGCGGCCAGGGTCGCCGCCTCATGCGGGGCCAGATCGGCCAAGGGCTTGTTGAAATAGGTCTGCGCCGCCGCGGCCACCCCATAGGAGTTTTGCCCCAGGAAGATCTCGTTCAGATACAGCTCCAGGATCTTGTCCTTGCTCAGCGTCTGTTCCAGCCGGCTTGCCAGGATGATTTCCTTGATCTTGCGCTCGGCCGACCGGTCGCCCGATAGCAAGAAGTTCTTCATCACCTGCTGCGTGATGGTCGAGGCGCCCCGCGTGTTGCGCCCCGCCGACAGGATGGCGTCCCTTGCCGCCGCCGCCATACCCTCGACGTCATAGCCGCCATGGGTGTAAAAATGCTTGTCCTCGGCCGAGATGAAGGCATCCTTGACCTGCTTCGGAATATCCTCGATCGGCACGAACAAACGCCGCTCGGTGGCGAATTCATCCATGATCGCCCCTTCGGCCGAATAGATTCGGCTGATGGTGGGCGGGGCATAGGTGGCAAGCGACTCGTGGCTGGGCAAGTCTTGGGAATACATATAGAAAATGCCGCCAATGGTCAGGGCTGCAAACAGCAGCCCCATGGTGAGCATCGTGAAGATGCCCCCGAAAAACGACCCGATGAACCTCGCCACGCCCGGTAACCCCGCAATCCCGCAGCCGCCTTATACACAGTCATTGGGGCAAAGGTCAAAACGATGCCGTGACCAGCGGCGCTTGCCCGCCACCGCTCAGGGCAGCGCCGCCCGCGCCGCGTCCTCTGCTGCCCAGGCCTTCAACCCGTCGCGCAGCGCCACGGCCATCTTCTGCCGCCACTCAGTATCCGACAGCCGCGCCATGTCGCCCGCCGAGGACAAGAACCCCAGTTCCAGCAGCACCGCCGGAATGTCGGGCGATTTCAACACCGAAAACGCCCCCTCCTGCCGGGGCCTGCGGTGCATCTTGATCCCCGCCCCCTTGATCGCCTGAACCAGACTATCGGCCAGCCGGTCGGTGCGCGGCATGGTCTCGGTCCGCGCCATGTCCATCAGCACCTGCACCACCAGATCATCCTGCTGCGCCAGATCGACTCCCGCCAGCAGATCATCCCGGTTGTGCCGCTCGGCCAGCGTGGCACTCGCCTTGTCGCTGGCCTCGTCAGCCAGCGTGTAAACCGTCGCCCCCACCGCCTCGCCCTCGGCCAGGGCATCGGCATGCAGCGACAAGAACACCTGCGCCCCAGCCTGATGCGCCATCGAGATGCGGGTCTCCAACGGCACAAACACGTCTTCCTCCCTCGTCAGAACCACCTCAAACCCGCCGTCCCGCAGCAAAACCTCCTTCAAGGTCCGGGCAAATATCATCATCAGCTTGGCCTCGCTGGTGCCGTCCCGCTCGGCCCCCGGATCAATTCCGCCATGGCCGGGGTCCAGCACCACCATCAGCGGCCCCTCGCCGCGCGGCGGCACCGGCTGCAGCGCCACGGGCTTGGGCAGCGCCCAGCCCTCGGGCTCGGGCTCGGCGGCCTTGGCGGCAAAGGCCTCCGCCGTCGCAGGCTCCAGCACGACCTGCACCACCGCGCCGGCCTCGGTCTGCATGTCGGCCCGCACGACCAGCATCGGCTGGCCCAAATCCATCACCAACCGCGACCAGCCGGGCCGAAACACCCCGGCGCGCAACCCCGTCACCCGGCCCCCGTCCCGTGCCATCCCCTCCAGCCCCGCCCAATCAACCTCGCGGAAATCCATCACCAGACGCGGCGGCGCGTCCAGCACCCGCACCCGCCACGGCACCGGCTGACTGATCGCCAACCGCACCTCCACCCCCGTGCCCTGATCCCGCACATGGCTCGCCGCAGGGTCCAGCCGTGCCAAAGCCGTCAGGTCCTGCGCCCACGCCCCGACCAACCCCACCCACGCCACCACCAAGGCCAAAACTACCCGTTTCATCTTTTCCTAAATATCCCCGCCGGAGGCTCCTGCCCTCATCGTCATATAGTCCTGCAACCGCCGCAGACCCTCCGCAATATCCGCCGTCGCCCGCGCATAGGAAAAGCGCAAGGTCTGCCGCCCGCGCTTGGGATCAAAATCCACCCCCGGCGTCACCGCGACCCCCGCCTCGCGCAGCAGTTCCGCCGCAAAGGCCACCGAGTCCGTCGTATGGTCACTGACATCGGCATAGACGTAAAACGCCCCATCCGGTGGGGCAATCCGGGTGAACCCCGCTTTCGGCAACCCCTCCAGCATCAACCGCCGGTTCTCGGCATAGGTGGCCCGGTTGCCCTCCAACTCGTCCACACAGTCCAGCGCGGCCAGGGACACCACCTGGGCGGCATGGGGCGCACAGATGAACATGTTCTGCGCCAACCGCTCGACCGTGCGAATGTGATCCTCGGGCACCACCATCCAGCCAACCCGCCACCCCGTCATGCTGAAATACTTGGAGAAGGAGTTCACCACATACAGATCGTCACTCACCTCCAGCGCCGACACCGCCCGGTCGCCATAGTGCAGCCCGTGGTAAATCTCGTCCGAGACAAAGCGGATGCGCCGCTCTGCCGCATATCCCACCAGATCGCCCAGCGCGCCCCGTGACAGCATCGTGCCCGACGGATTGCCGGGGCTCGCCACGATCAACCCCTGCAAATCCAGGCCCGCCATATCCCTTGTGCTCGGCTGCAACCGGTTCTCCACACGCGCCGCAATTCCCACCGGCACCAGCGACAGCGCCTTCAATATCTGCCGGTAACTCGGATACCCCGGTTCCCCCATCCCCACCCGGTCGCCCGCATCACACAGCGCCGTGAACGCCAGCAGAAACGCCCCCGACGACCCCGCCGTCACCACCACCCGGTCGGGGTTCAACTCCAACCCGTACCAGCGCCGATACAACCCCGCGATGCCCGCCCGCAGCGCCGGAATGCCCAGCGACACGGTATAGCCCAGCGACGACCGCTCCACCTCGCGCACCAGCGCCGCCCGCGCCCCTGCGGGGGCCGAGGTGCCGGGCTGGCCCACCTCCATATGGATGATGTGCCGCCCCGCTGCCTCCAGCCGTGCCGCCTCTGCCACCACATCCATCACAATAAAGGGATCAACCTGACCCCGGCTTGATCTATCCATCGCCCTGCCCCATTCTGGCCGCCATTGTCGCAGGGCCACCCCCAAGGTCAAGCCCGCGCGCCCCACCCAGTGCCAAAAGGTCCCCGATGCGCCGCAAACTGCTGACCCTCACCGCCGCCACCGCCCTTCTGGCCACCACCGCCCTGGCTGGCGGCCTGGGGTCCATGACCGATGACGAACGCGCCGCCTTCCGGGCCGAGGTGCGGCAATACCTGCTCGACAACCCCCAGGTCCTGATGGAGGCGATGGAGGTTCTGCAAGCCCAGCAAGATCAGGCCACCGCCGCGCTTGAACAGACCGTCCTGTCGGAAAACCACGACTTTCTGTTCAATGACCCCAACTCCTGGGTCGGCGGCAATCCCGATGGCGACATCACCGTCGTCGAATTCATCGACTATCGCTGCGGCTATTGCCGCAAGGCGAATGAAGAGGTCGCCGACCTGATCAAATCGGACGGCAACATCCGCTTCGTGGTCAAGGAGTTCCCGATCTTGGGCGACGATTCCATCGCCTCCTCGCGCTTTGCCATTGCGATGCGCCTGCTGCATGGCGACGACGCCTATGCAGCCGCGCATGACGCCCTGATCACCCTGCGCGGCACGCCCGACCCGCAGACCCTGGCGCGCCTTGCCGAAGACATCGGCTTTCCGGGCCAGCCCGTGATCGACATGATGGGCGACGCCCGCGTCACCGCCATCATCACCGCCAATCACGACATCGCCCAGGCGTTGAACATCTCGGGCACCCCGACCTTCCTCGTGGGTGACGTCCTGCTGCGCGGCTACCTGCCGCAAGAGGACATGCAACGCATCGTCGCCGAAGCCCGCGCCGGCTGACCCCGCCATTGTCAATGGCCCCCGGATCAGGCTAGCACTGCCTGCGTCAGGTCCGGGGTCTGGTTCGTCATGCATCTTGTGGTTCACATCGGCCCGTTCAAAACCGGCACCTCCTCTGTTCAGGCCACGCTTTTGGCCAATACCCCGCTGCTGACCCGGCATGGCATCCGGCCCTTCCATGTCGGCGAAACCCAGATCATGGACCTGTCCGTGCGCTATGCCGCCCCTGAAAAGAACCTCAAAGGCGATGTCGCCCAGTTGTTTGGCGATGCCACCACCGCCCTGCGCCACTCGGAAGAGTACTGGTCCCGGCTGGAAACCTCTGCCCCGGCCACGCCCGTCGCAGTCCTGTCCAGCGAATACTTCTCGGATCTGGGCGACCCGGCCGCGTTCTATGCCCGGCTCAAATCCTTTGCCGACAAAGTAACGGTCGTGGCCTATGTCCGCGATCCCGTCGGCCTGTTCGTCTCGGCCCTGCAAGAAGAGATCAAAGGCAAAGGCGCCAGCGTCCTGCCCCGCCCGATCAGCAATTTTCGCGTCCGCTACCGCGATTTCCTGACGGCCGCGACCAGCGCGGTCGGGCGCAAGAATGTCATCGTGCGCAACTTCGACCGCAAGAACCTGCACGGCGGCGATGTGGTCAGCGATTTCACCGAAATCCTGCGCCGCTTCACCCC
>CAMBWO010000248.1 GCA_945871285.1 Pseudorhodobacter antarcticus
CGCACATGGCCCCCTGGTGTCCGCCATCGGCCTTGGCGCCATGTCCTTCGGCGGCATCTTCGGCGCCACCGATACCGACACCAGCCTGGCCTGCCTTGACGCGATGCTGGACGCCGGCATCACCTTCATAGACACCGCCAACATCTATGGCATGGGCATCTCGGAAACCGTGATCGGCCAGTGGCTTGCCAGCCGCAAACCCCACGTGACCATCGCCCAAAGGCCGCTGTCGTGAACGGCCCGCCCCGCCGCATCGACAACTCCGACGCCCATTTGCGGGCGGAGTTGGAGGCCTCTCTCAAACGCCTCAACCGTGACCACGTCGAACTCTTCTACATCCACCGCCGCGACCACACCCACCCCCTCCCCGAGGTGATCGGCTCCCTCACCCGCCTCATCGAAGAAGGCAAGATCGGCGGCTACGGCCTGTCCGAGGTCGCCCCCGAAACCCTGCGCCAGGCCCATGCAATCCACCCCTGCATGGCCGTCCAGAACGAATACTCCCTGTGGACCCGCCAACCCGAACTGGGCCTGATCCAGACCTGCGCCACCCTGGGCGTGGCCTTCATCCCCTTCTCCCCCCTCGCCCGCGGCATGCTGGGCGACGCCCCCCTCCCCCGCCCAACCGACGGGTTTCGCGACACAAACCCGCGCTTCACCGAACCGAACTTCACCCTCAACACCCAGCGCATCAACGCCTTCCGCGCCTTTTGCGCCACCCGCGGCTGGTCTACCCCCGCCACCGCCCTCGCCTGGGTCCTGTCCCGCGGCCCCCACCTGATCCCGATCCCCGGCACCCGATCGGCCACCCACCTGACCCAGTGCGCCCAAGGTGCCGCCCTCACCCTCACAGCCGATGACCTCACTGAAATCGACCGACTCCTGCCCGCCGGTTTCGCCGCCGGCGACCGCTACGGCGACCACCAGACCATGGCCATCGAACGCTACTGCTGATCGCCTTTCATATTGGCCCAAATATCCTCGGGGGGTCAGGGGGGCAGAAGGCCCCCCTACCTGCCGTGGCTGCGGTCATAGCCGTTCGCCCCCGCAGGCCCCCACCCCTCAGGCGGCGCCAAGGGGCGATACACCTCGACCAGCAATGGATGACACGCGGCCTCATCCGACGAATGCTCACTGGAACAATCCCCGCCCGGACAGGCCGATAGCGCGCCCAGCAGGTCGATCTCGGCAAAGAACTCCAGAAAATCCCCCGGCCTGACCGGCGAGGCCTTCATGAAATACTGGCCGGTGTCGCGGGTAAACCCGGTGCACATGAACACGTTCAGCACGTCATGCACATGCACCTCGGCCTCTTGCGGCGTCACCCCCAACGCGTCCGCCAGGGCCCGCGCCAGATTGGAATGGCAGCAGTGATGATACTGCCCGCCGCGCAACAGGTTGTGCGTATAAGGGTCGCAGCGCGTGCCGATCACATCATGCACCGACCCGCCAAAGGCGTCAAAGCCATACCAGTCCAATGTGTCCTCGGTGATCGTCGCCATTGCCCGCAGATAGGGCAGGTTCGACCACATCCGGTCCCCGGTTGACAGATGCGTGCCATGCAGCGCCCGCGTCTTGCCCGAATAGAACCGCTCGCCGATATTGTCCGCCGCCCACAGGTTCAAATCACCGACCTGCGGCCCGTCAACCGACGAAATCCTGAAAAAACTCCCGGCGGCAACCTTGAAACACCGCGCCTCACGCGGCGGAACCAGCACCCGTTCCTGCAATTGCCACCCCTCCCGGGCGGCGCGATAGCCAGCCAGATCAACCGGTTGCAACCCATCCACCGGATAGCAGATCACCGGTCGCACCGCCTGTGCCGCCGTGCCATGCTCCGGCCTTGGATGGTCCGGTTCAGTCAGCTTCATTCTGCAATCCCCAATAATCCCGCCCGGTGCACCCACACCGCCACGGCCCCAAACCTACCCCACCTTGTCGCTACCACCAACGCTGCATTTGCCTCAGGCCACAGCGCCCGCCAGTTCCGGCTGCCGGATTTGCGGCCGATACAGCTCAACCGGCACCCGGCGCGGGGCCGTCAGCGGCGTTGCGACATGGGCCGCCTCCATCTGCACCCGACGGGCCGTCGAATACTCGGTCGGCATCTTCATCACACCATACTGCCGGCCATCCTCGTCCCCGCGATACGCCTCGCCCAGCAGCGTCACCTGATAGCCCAACTGCCGCATCGCCCGCATAAAGGGCAAGGGCGACAGGCTGATCATCGTCGTCGCCCCCTTGGCCCGCGCCATCTCGACCAATCCGTCACAGATCAGCGTCAGGCATTCGGCGCGGTCGGCCTGGCCCGTGATCTCGTCCGAAATCACCAGCCGCGTGCATTCCCACACCAGCGGCGAGGCGATCTCGACCGACATCACATGGCGCGGAATGTGCGGCAGCTTGCCCGACCACGCGTCGCGCAGCATGTAGGTATGATCCCCCCACACCGACGAGGTCGCCATCGTCCGCGCCCCGCCAATCACGCGCCCGTCGCGCAGGACCAGCGAATAATGCGCCACCGGCGTGTCATATTGGTCCATCTCGACGGTGTCGTTATGCGGCACGTCCCATTTCAGCTGGTCCACAAAGATCCGCTTGCGCAGCTCCAAAAACTCATAGAACGCGCGGCCGTGGCGGTGAAAGTCAGAAAAGTCGAAGCAGATATTTTCCATGTGGTTCCCCTTGTCAGAATGGCAGTTCCGTAACTCGCATTTAACTGCTGCAAGTTGTATTACTCAATGATTCTGACACTATGAGTGGAATGGAACCGCCGCCCGCCAGCGGGTTCCGGCGGGACTGGCCGGTTCGGGAGCACAGCGCCCCCGCGATGTTACAAGATGCGCCGCGCCGCAGCGATCGAGGCGGCCTGCGCCAGGGTCTTGGCCCCCAGCTTGCGCTTGGCATTGTTCAGCCGCGCCTTGACGGCACTTTCGGAAATGCCGATTGCATAGGCAATCTGCTTCAGCCGCATCCCCTCGGACTGCATTTTCAGCGCCTCAACTTCGGCCGCCGTCAACACTGCCTCGACCTCGGGCCCCCTGTGCAACCGCGACACGATTTCCTGCAATTTCAACAGATCGGCCGCCTCGAACTCGCGATCATCGCGAAAGAACAGGCCGTAACTGCGCCGCCCCCGGTCGGCCGGCGTGGTCAGCGACACCGCCGCGCCATGGTGCAGCCCGTAAACCATCGCCCGTTCGCGCACATGATGCGGGTCCGGCAGCGCAATCTCCGAAAACCGCACGGCGCCGGTATTGGCATAAACCCACTTCATCGCGGGATCGTGGACGACCAGCCCATGGGTTGTGTAAAATTCGACCCAGTTTTCCGGAAGCTGGTTCAACTCCTCTTCCGGAAAAGAAAATCCGACGCGGATTGCCACGTAGAAACCCGCCGGAGAAATCTGATCAATGTGGTGGCGCATCGTCTGCAGGGTTTTCATATGATTTATTCGGTTGCCGAATGCCGATCCTGACTCTAGCCTCATGACATTAACAATTGCCCGGTCTGAGTGTCTTGCGCAACCCTTAGCATCCTAGAGGTGATTGGATGGCTGAATTTACCGACAAACCCGCGGTCGTTGCCGCCTTGCTGGGCAGACTTCAGGCCAGATGCGACACGGGTTTTGCCTTGGCCGTCCACATCCGCTATACACGCCCGTCGCTGCTCTATCGCACCTATGCCCGCGACTGGGTCGATCACTACAGCGAAAAGGGGTTCATGCTGTCGGACCCGACCGTGCATTGGGGCCTGTCCAACAATGGCGCGATGGATTGGGCGCAACTGACCGCCCAGGACCCCGAGGGAATCATTCAGGCCGCCCGCGATCACGGCTTGGCCAACGGCTGGACCTATGCCACCGGCCCGGCCACCTCACGCAGCCTGGGCAGCATGACCAACCGCACCCCCTTTGCCCCCGACGCCCGCAGTGACATCTGTCAGATCCTGGACGACATCCACCGCGAAACCGACCACTTCGAAACCTTCCCCCTTCAGGTGCAAGAGGCGTTGCGCAACCTGATGTAGAATGTATCGTCCTGGATTTCCTTCAATCTGACCCAGACCAACGGAAATTTCTCAAGGTGTGTCCGCCCGCCCGGGCCCGCGGTCAGACGACGCGTTCGACCATCATCTTCTTGATTTCCGAAATCGCCTTGGCCGGGTTCAACCCCTTGGGGCAGGTCTTGGTGCAGTTCATGATCGTGTGGCAGCGATACAGCTTGAAGGGGTCCTCCAGATCATCCAACCGCTCGCCCGTCGCCTCGTCGCGGCTGTCGACGATCCAGCGATAGGCGTGCAGCAACGCCGCCGGTCCCAGATACTTGTCGCTATTCCACCAATAAGACGGGCATGACGTGCTGCAACACGCGCACATCACGCATTCATACACGCCATCCAGCTTCTCCCGGTCCTCGATCGACTGGCGCCATTCCTTGGCGGGGCGGTTGGTCTTGGTCTCCAACCACGGCATGATGCTGGCGTGCTGGGCATAGAAATGGGTCAGGTCGGGGATCAGGTCCTTGATCACCGGCATGTGCGGCAGCGGGTAAATCTTGATGTCACCCTTCACCTCGTCCAGCCCGTAAATGCACGCCAGCGTGTTGATGCCGCCGATGTTCATGGCGCATGATCCGCAAATCCCCTCGCGGCACGACCGCCGAAAGGTCAGCGTCGGGTCGATCTCGGTCTTGATCTTGATCAGCGCATCCAGAACCATCGGGCCGCACTTGGCGGTGTCGATGAAATAGGTGTCCACCCGCGGGTTTTCGCCGTCTTCGGGGTTCCAGCGATAGACGATGAACTTGCGCACCGCCGTGCCTTCGGGCCGGGGCCAGGTCTTGCCCGTGCGGATCTTGGAATTCTTGGGCAACGTGAACTGGACCATGACGGCTTTCCCTTCGGCTTCTTCCCGGCAACCTAGCCCAACACCCGCCGCCTTCCAAGGGGCGGATGGTCGCAACCCCCACCCAAGGCCCTGAAATTCACCCCAAAGTCATCAATCCCGCCCGCGTCAGCGCGGCGGCATAGCCCGGCAGATGCTTGTCCTTGGGCTTGTGCCAGGCCAGCCAGCCCTCGACATCGGCCATCGCCGCCGCCCGGTAGGCCGCACCATCCCAGCCTGTCGCCAAATCGACGCCAAATCCGGCAAAGACCCGGTGCAACCGGCGCACCTCATACAGGCTCAGCGCCGGATTGGGTCGCTTGGCCCCGCTTTTCCAATAGGCCATCAGGACCTGATCGCCCACGTCGTGATAGGTCACGCCGTGGCAACGCGGGACCAGCTGCGCCTCGGCCATCCGCTTGCCGGGCCTGCGCCGCAACACGGCAATCTCCTGCGCCACATGGCCCAACACCTGCCGCCCGTGCAGCGCCGACCCTTCGGCAAAGACAATCCGTCCCGCCCCGGCATAGGCGGCCAACTGATCGCAAAGCGGTGCCCGCGCCGGGTCCAGCAACGCCACCCCCCGCGCACCAAGCAGGCCGATCACATAGCTTTCCCCCGCATGAACCCCCGCCCCCTGCGCCGCCATCCCCGCCCGCCCGACATACAAAAGCGGCGCCACCCCCGGCTCCAGCCCCCGCGCAAGGCCCGCAAGGATCTCCAGATACCCCGGCACCGGGCCGACCTGCGGCAGGCTCTCGGCCTGCGAGCCCACCCACAGATGGTCCACCGTCAGGGGCGCCGTCACCAGCCGCACCTGCGCCATCGGCAACCCGATCCAGCCCAGCACCGGCGCCACCCAGCCCGGCAAACTCTCCCGCGTCATCCCCGGATCGACCGTGAACAGATAGGTGTCCCCCGGCCTTTCGCGCAAGACCGCCGGCAGGCGCGGCAGATGATCCGCCACGAAATGCCCGAAATGGCTGTCCAGAAACCCGCCCCAGACCGCAGCGCCCACCAACCGCTCGCCCGCACCCGGCCAGACCGGCACCTGATCCTGCGGCACCCCGCCCCGGCAATGCCGGACCCAGGTCTGCGCCGCAAACTCCGGCCAGATCGGCCCACCCAGCGCCACATGCTGATGCACTGCCGTCACCGGCACCACCGGCACGTCGCTGAAAACCTCCAGCCTCAGCATCGCGCCATCAGAACCGCGCTTCGGGCAGGGTCGAAAACGGCCGCGTCGGGTTCTGCCCTGACCGGCCAAAGACGCAGCTGGCATAAACCTGATCGGGGTCCTTGCCCGCCAGATAATCCGTCGACACGCCAATCGACAGCGTCGCCCCCACGTTGCCGTTCGAATCCGCCACCACCCCGATCGACCCCCGCGGCTTTTGCGCCAGCCGCGCCGATTCGATGCACTGCCGCTCGGCCACCTCCACCGGGATCGGCCCGCAGGCCGCCAGCAGCAACAGCCCCAGCACGACGAACTTTTCCATCACACGCCCCCTATTCCAGCCCGGCAATCTTGACGGGCACGCCCGCCTCCCGCAAGCCCTCGGCGGCCATCGCCAAATCAAACAGCACCGCCCCCTCCCGTGTCATCAGCGCCAGCAACCAACGCTCGGCATCCGCCAGCACCGCCGCACGAAAGGCCGCCATATCCCACCCCGCCGCCAGATCGACCCCGTGCCGCGCGAATGCCGCAAACACCGCGTCCAGGTCATACAGCGACAACCCCAGCGACGCCTGCTTGCCAGCAAAGGTTCCCATCGCAATCACCTGCGCCGCCGCCTCAACATGGGACACCTCCCGGCAGCGCGCCGCCAGCGCCGCTTGCGCGATCCGCGCCCCTTTGCGCCGATTCAGCACCACCACCGCCTGATCCAGCCGGCCCAGCAACTGCCGCCCATGCACCGCCGACCCTTCGGCAAAGACCAGCACCCCCGCCCCGGCATAGGCCGCCAATTGCGCCCGCAGCGGCGCCCGCGCCGGGTCCAGCACCCGCACGCCCAGGGCCCG
>CAMBWO010000249.1 GCA_945871285.1 Pseudorhodobacter antarcticus
AGCGTGTCGAAATAGTTGTAGTCGGGATGTTCACCCACATAAGGCACCGCGACCAGCCGGTTGCCCAGCGTTTCGGCCGCTCGCGCCGACCCGTCCATGAAGCGCCACATATCGACCACCGTCGTCGTCCCCGACAACAGGCTTTCCGCGTAGCACAGATAGCTCGCCGCCTCAGCCTCCTCGGCCCGCAACATGCGGTGCATGGGGTTGATGTGGATCGTCAGCCAATCCCAGACCGGCAAATGTTCCGCCGTGCCGCGCAGGAAACCGGAATGGGCATGGGCGTTGATCAGCCCGGGCATCAGCACCGCCTTTCCCATATCCTTGACGCGCACACCGGGATGGGCGGCGGTAAGGGCGGCGCGGGGGCCAACCGACAGGATCACCCCACCCGCAATGGCAACCGCGCCATCCGGGATTACGGTCAGCTTGGCATCCATCGTCACTAGCGCGGCGGCGGTCAGGATCAGGTCAGGTGTCATGAATCCTCCAGTATGAACCCGGCGGCACGTTCGCCGATCATGGTGACGGGGGCGTGGGTGTTGCAGGTCGGGATGGTGGGAATGACACTGGCATCGGCGACCCAAAGCCCCCGCACCCCGTGCACCGCCAGCCGCAGATTCGTCACGGCGTCAGGGTCGCTGCCCATCCGGGCCGTGCCACAGGTGTGAAAGAACGTCGAACAGGCGCGGCGGACAAAGGTTTCCAGATCGGCGTCGTTCAGCCGCCTGTCAGGGGCGGCAAAACCTTCGAACAGGTCGTCAAAGGCCGGGGTCTCGGCCAGATCCATCATGTCGCGCACCGCCCGCATCAGCGGCGGCAGGTCACGCGGATCGGCCAGAAAGTTCGGCTGAATCTCCAGCGGGCCATCAGGCTCCGCCGTCATTACCCGCAAATAGCCCCGCGAATAAGACCGCATCAACCCGGCACCCATCGCGAACAGATCGCCCGAAAGCCTGTAATGGTCAATGATCGCCGGCACGCCCGAGCGGTTCTGGATGGGAAAGGCGTGCAGGTCCGGGGCCGCCAGCGCGGGGTCCGATTTCCAGTTCAGGATCGCCCCGCCGCCATTGTCGCGGGTCGGCCCCATCGGGCGCTTGGCGCGAAAGTTCAGGGCGCGCAGCAGGGGGTGGTCTTGCAGGTTCTGCCCGACACCGCGGGCGGCCACCCGACACGGCAGGCTAAGGCGGCGCAACTCCGCCTCCTCCGCAATGCCGCTGAGTGTCAGCAGGCGCGGCGTCTCGATGGCCCCGGCACACAGGATCACCCCACGGCTGGCCATGGTTTCGACCCGCTGGCCGCCCACCAGATGCGCCACACCGCAGGCGCGATCCCCGGCAAACAGCACCTCCAACACCCGGCTCTCCAGACACAGGGTCAGATTCGGCGCGCTCAGGATCGGGCGCAGATAGCCGTCGGCCGCCGTCCAGCGCCGCCCGCCTGCAATGTTCAGGTTGGCCAGCGCCGCACCGTGGTTGTCCGGCCCGTTGGGGTCGTCAATGACGGGGATGCCCATCTCTGCCGCGCCCGCAATCATCGCCAGGGCGAGCGGATGGGGATCCGCGCTGCGGCTGATCTTCAGCGGCCCACCCACGCCGCGCAGGGCACTGGCCCCGCCCTGCCAATCCTCGGACGCGCGAAAGGCCGGCAGGCAATCGGCAAAACCCCAGCCCTCCCCCCAACTGTCATAATCGGCAGGCGCCCCGCGATACCACATCATCGCATTGGTCGCCGACGATCCGCCCAGCACCCGACCCCGCGGAATTGGAATGACCCGGTCCAGCACGGCAGGCGTCGGCGCATAGTCGTGGCCCCAGTCATAGCGCCCCTTTGCCAGCCTGACCCAAGCGGTCGGGTCCGCCAGTTCGGGCGCGTCCCACCCCGCTGGCCCCGCCTCGATCAAACAAACCTCGGCCCCGGCATCGACCAGACGGCGCGTCACCGCCGCCCCGCCCGACCCGCTGCCTATGACGAGGTAATCGGCCATCAGTTATGCTCCGACGGACCCATGATCGTGATGCCCTCGGTCGCCTCGACATGGCGCACGAAGATATATTTGTCCTCGCGCCCGTCCGAATGTTTGCGCCGGATGTCGGGCTGCACGGTGCCAGCCACCTTGGCCACCACGACATAGGGTTCCCGCGCCGCCAAGCCTGCCGCGCAATGGCGGTCGAAGTCCTCCAGATCGCGGACGGTATGCGCCTGCTCGATCCCGCAGCCCCGCGCAATCGCGGCGATATCCACGCGGCCCAGCGCCGTATGGGTCGGCGGCCCGCCAATCGACTGATATTGCTCGTTGTCCCACACCACGACAAACAGGTTTTCCGGCCGCTCATTGCCCAGCGTCGCCAGAATCCCCAGGTTGAACATCATGCCCCCATCGGTATCCAGCGACACGATGCGCCGATGCGGCAGACCCGCCGCCAGCCCAAAGGCCTGCGGCGTCACACAGCCCAATTGCTGCTGAAACAGCGACGCCGCGCGCATGTGGGGGGCCGCATTATACCATTCGTCCACCGATGCCCCCAGCGACAGGATCACCAGCTCATCCTTCAGTCGCTTGGCCAGCAAGGTCATGCAATCATAGCGTTTCATCGCACCACACTCCCGCCCAGGGCCACCGCCGAATGGTAATAGGCGGCATAGGACCATTGATACGCGTCCACAATCGCCCGCTCGATCTCGTCCTCCTCGCGCACCACGCGAAACGGAATCCGCAGGGCGTTCAGCACCGGTTCCATTGTGATGCCATGCGGGATCGCCCACCAATTGTTCTCGCCCATCTCACCGCGATAGCTCATCAGCATCACCACCGGGATGCCCGCCCCCAACCCCATCCGCGCCAAAGGCTCGACCGAGGCCCGCAGGCCCGAATTTTCCATCACCAACGCCGCCCGCTTGCCCGACAGAAAGACGCCACCACAAATGGCAGCCCCCTCGCCCTCATTCGTCACGCGGATCGTGCGGATGTCGGGGTCGGCATCCAGGGCCGGATACAATTCCTTGAACAGACTGTCGGGCAGATAGCACACCACGCTGACCCCCGCCCGCTTCAGCCCCCGAATCACCGCATCGACCGCACTTTGCTTCATCTGACCGCCTGCTTGACTGCACCCGACTCGCGCCATACCGGCACGTACCGCTACGGTGCGACAGCGCGACTGTTCTGGATAGTCGCTCATTCCGGATGCTGCTGTTGCAACCTGCGCAACAGGGGTCAGGTGGAAATCCGCTCCATCGCCATCGCCATCGCGACCGACAATGACGAGGCGGCGCTGGAGATTTCCGCCTTGGGTCGCGACAGCAGCAACAGGCGGCGCGGTTGCAGTTTGGGGTCCTGCAACGGGATGAACACCAGATCACCACGGGCAATCTCGGGCTCCACCCCCAGCCGGGTTTGCACGATGGTCCCCAGACCCCGCATCGCAAGGTCAATCATCAGCCCGATGGAATTGGTCCGCGCCCGCCGCGAGATCTCGACAAAGGACCCGCTGAACAACTCCTCCACCGATGAGCCCAACGTCAGGCTGTTGTCCGACAACACCACCCGCTCGCCCGCCAGATCATAAACCCGCAACGGCCCGGTGCGCGTGGTCAAACGGCTGCCGGGGGCGACCATCACGCCCAGGGGCAGCGCGGCCGAGGTGATTCGCCGGGCGTTGCGCGGCACGCGGATGTCAAACACCAGCGCCAGATCAGCCTCGCCCTGCGACAACAGCGCCGCCGCCTCGGCACTGCCGGTCACGCGCACATCGACGGTGATTTCCGGATTGCGGATCCAGAACGCCGCCAAAACCTCGGGCAACAACCCCCGCGCCGCACTTTCGATCACCGCCACCGTCACGGTGCCCCGCCGCAACCCCTGCAAATCGTTGATTTCCGTGATGGCGCGGTTCAACTCGGTCGTGCTTTGGCGGATGTGGAAATACAGCAGTTCGCCCGCCGAGGTCAGCTTCAACCGCTGCCCCGTGCGTTCATACAGGGGCGCGCCGATATCCTCCTCCAGCTGCTTGATCGTGCGGCTGATCGAGGACGGCGCCACATTCTGCGCCTTCGCCGCCTGCCGGATCGACCCCAGCCGCGCCACCAGCACGAAATTGTTGACCCGAGCCGAGATCAGCCCAAGGCGGTGCAAGTCCATCCTGGCCTCCTTCAGTGATAGTCGGGAATCCCCGGCATCGTGATGAAGCCCGGCACGGTCCGCACCCGCCGCGCCCACAGCCGCAGGGCGGCAAATTCGTCATGGTCCACGCCAAAATCGCGCGACAGGGCAAAGGCCGGGAACAAGGCAAGGTCGGCAAGTGTGAGCGTATCACCCGCAACATAGCCCTGCCCCGCGATGCCCGCACGCACCATGTGATCGTCCAGCCGCCGCAGCGCGGCGCGGGCGGCGGCACGGGGCGCGACCGGGTCGCCCTGCCCCAGCATCGACGCGTTGCGGGCGGCAGTGGCGCAGGCCAGATCACCCGCCGCAAAGCTCAGCCATTCCAGCATCGCGGCCGGTGCGGCGGGAACCAGCGCGGCCCCCGCTTGGCTCGCCACGTGCCACAAAATCGCCGGCACCTGCGTCAACACCAGATCACCGTCCACCAGCACCGGCAACCGCCTCGCCGGGTTCAGCGCCAGCATCGCGTCGGTCAGATGATCGTGCCCCGGAAACACGTCCAGCCCCACCAACTCCAGCGGCAGCCCCACAACCGAGGCCACCAGCCGCACCCGATAGCAATCGACATCAAGGTCATAGTTGTACAAACGCGCGGTCATGCTGCGGCCTCCACCCTTTCGGCCACTCGGCGCAGGGCCTCGGCCTTGTGGGTCAGGGTGGTCAGTTCAGCTTCGGTCGGCGCACCCGCAACCGTGATGTGCAAGGCGCTACGGCCCGGTGCTACGGATTGCAAGCCGATCACCAGCGCCCCAACCCGCGCCACCGCCCCGTCCACCTGCGCGGCCCCGCCCAGCGGCGACCCGCCCTCCAACAGCGCCACCACCCGCGACAACGGGCAATCCAGATACAGACTGCGCAGCGCCACCGCCTGCGGCAGGTCCGGCGCAGGCACCAACGCCCCGGCCCCCAGCCAGACCCAAACCATCCCCCCCGCCTCGGCCACAGGCCAGGTCTTGACGCAGATCGACTTGGGCACCTCCAGGTCGGGATGGGCGGGGATATAGCGGCACTGACCCGCCGCATCATACTGCCAGCCGTGATACAGACAGGCGATGTGGTCGCCCCGCACAAAGCCAAAGGACAGCTTCATCCCCCGGTGCGGGCAGCGGTCCTCCCAGGTGTGGACCCGCCCGGCGACGTCGCGCCAGACGGCGATTTCGGTGCCGTCGATTGCGGTCCCGGCCGAGGTGCCGGTTTCGATCGCGGTGGTCAATGCCAAGGGCAGCCAGATGTCGGGGGTCATGTCTTGGGTCCTGCTGTTGTGTCGGTCCGGTCCACGTCCCGCACCAGGCAATCCTGCGGGCCAAGGCTCAGCGCCATTTCAAAGGCGTCCACCAGATCGGCCTGCCCGCGAATGGTCAGCCGCGCCCATGTGTCGGTCTGTTCCAGCAGGTCCATCTGCAACGACAACCGCCCCGCCCGATGCCGGGCGAATTCGGCAAAGCTGGCCTGGGGCAGATCGCCGGAAAAGCAGAAGGTGACGCTGTGGATCATGGGGTCCGGGGGCAAGGAAGGCCAGTGGCCTTGGGGTGTTCAACCCAGTAACACCCGTCCCGCGCCCAGCGTCAAGTGTTGCGCTGAACGCAACACTTGCATCGAAACATTCGCTCTATTCAGACTACCCCACATTTGGGACGCTGCGCTGCACGATTGCGAAATGTGTGGGGTCCGGCCGGTTGCCGGTTTCGCCACCGGCGCAGACAGGCGGCCCGCAACATGGCGCCAGATTCCGGTGCCGCAACACGAAAGGACAGCTTCCGATGATCTCGACCAAGGCACTCTCCCGGCGCGGATTTCTGAACATGGGGGCGATGGCTGGCGCCTCGCTGATTCTGCCCCATACCGGCCTGATCCGCCCTGCCTATGCCCAGACCGCGCTGCCCCCGGTGGCCGAGGCGGACGCCATCATTGCCTGGGGCTATGTCGGACCGACCGCCGATGAAGGCTGGACCTATGCCCATGATCTGGGCCGTCAGGCCGTGCAGGCCGCCTTCCCGGCGCTCAAGACGGTGTTTGTCGAAAACGTCCCCTATTCCGCCGATGCCAGCCGCATCTACCGCCAGTTCGTGGCCGATGGCGCGCAGATGGTGTTCGCCAATTCGAACTACGGCGACTTCATCTATGACGTGGCCAACCGCGCCCCCGAGGTTGCCTTCTACGAATGCGACGGCCGCAACCCGCTGCCGAACCTGGGCACCTACTATGTCCAGCACTGGTATCCGTCCTATGTCGCGGGCATCGCGGCGGGCATGATGTCGAAATCCGGCAAACTGGGCTATGTCGCCTCCTTCCCGGTGCCTTCGGTCTTTTCCGGCACCAACGCCTTCCTGATGGGCGCTCGCACCGTCAACCCGGCGGCGACCTTGCAGGCCATCGTCATCAACTCGTGGTTCGACCCGCAGGCCGCCGCGCAGGCCGGCACCGCCCTCATCGACAATGGCGCCGACGTGCTGTTCGGCATCATGGACGAGGCCGCCTATCTGCAAGTGGCCGAAGCGCGGGGCGCCAAGGCCGTGATGTGGAACACCGACATCCGCCGCTACGGCCCCAACGCCTATATCTCGTCCATCGTCGTTGATTTCAACGCCTTCTACGTCGAACAGGTCCGCCGCCGTCTGGCCGGCGAATGGACCCCGACCGAGGATATCCTGCCCATGGGCAAGGGTGTTGACCGCGACGCCTGGGGCACCACCGTCCCGCCCGAGGTCGCCGCCACGGCCGATGCCGCCCGTGA
>CAMBWO010000250.1 GCA_945871285.1 Pseudorhodobacter antarcticus
CAAAGCCGGTCTGGATGGTGCGTTTGAACATCTCTTTCTTGGCGAGGGCCTCGCGGACGCGGCCGTTATAGCCTTCGATGTTGCGGACGCCGGTTTTGGACATCTTGCGGTAGCGGTCTTCCATTTCCGACACCACCCATTTCAGGGCCACGACGGCCTTTTTGGGGTCGGTCACGACGGGGGAGAGGAGGTGCGGGATGCCGTCATAGACGGAGAGTTCCAGCATCTTGGGGTCGATCATGATGAGCCGGCATTCCTCGGGGGAGAGTTTGTAGAGGAGGGACAGGATCATGGTGTTGATGGCGACGGATTTGCCGGAACCGGTGGTGCCGGCGATCAGGAGGTGGGGCATCTTGGCGAGGTTGGCGATGATGGGTTCGCCGCCGATGTCCTTGCCCAAGGCGAGGGGCAGGCGCATCGAGCTGTCGCCAAAGTCGCGGGCGGCGATGATTTCGCGCAGGACGACCTTTTCGCGGGTGGCGTTCGGCAGTTCGATGCCGATGACGGTGCGGCCGGGGACGGTGGAGACCCGGGCCGAGAGGGCCGACATGGAGCGGGCGATGTCATCGGACAGGCCGATGACGCGGGAGGCCTTCAGGCCCGGCGCCGGTTCCAACTCGTACATCGTGACGACGGGGCCGGGGCGGACGGAGGTGATTTCGCCTTTGACGCCGTAATCGTCGAGGACGGATTCCAGCATGCGGGCGTTTTCCTCGAGCGCCTCGTGGGAGAGGGTGTGGCGCTGGACCGAGGACGGGCTGGCGAGCAGGGAGAGGGGGGGGAGTTCGTAAGCGGGGGTGTGGTCCTCAAAGGGCAAGGCGGGCTGCGCCTCGGCCAGGGCTTGGCGGGAGGGGGCGGGTTTGCGGGTCGGAGTCTGGACGATGGGCGGGGCAGGGGTCCGGCGGTCGGCAACAAGGGGCGCGCGCGGGGGGAGTTCGGCCTCGTCCTCCTCGGGGGCGATGGCGAATTCGGGGCGGAAGGGGCGGGGATCGGCGACCAGCGGCTGGGGGCTGAAGGGTCGGGTGTCGGCGATCAGGGGTTGCGGGCCAAGCGGGCGGGAGGGGGCAACGAGGGGCGGTTCGCGGCGCAGGGGCGGGATGGCGGGCTCTTCGCTGCGCTGGCGGATGGCGCCCTGGATGCGGGATTTGATCCTGTCCTCGGTCGGCATGTGGGCCTGGGCGGCGGCGTGGGAGAGTGGGGGTTCGATCAGCTCATGTTCGGGTTCAACCTCGCGGCGCATCAATTGCGGCAGGCGGGCGAGCAGAGAGATCTTTTCGCGGGGGGCGGCGTATTGCGGCTGTTCGGCCAGGGGTTCGGGATAGCGCGGTTCGGCGCGCAGGGGGGCTGCGGCGACGGTCATGGGCGCGGGCAGGTTGTCGCGGCGGCGGGCGGGCGCGGGGGGCGGTGCTGCGGCGGCGCGGGCGCGGCGGTGGTCGTTCAAGGCCTGGGCTGCGGCAAGAGATCCGGTGGCGGTGCGTGACAACAGGGTCAGGGTGCCGGTATAGGCGACGACGAGGCCAAGGGCGAGGAATTTGCCGATCATCACCAGTTCGCGCATGTCAAAGCCGGTGACGAACAGCATCATCGCGACGAAGGCGAGTGCCATGATCAGCGAGATCAGCTTGAGGCTGACGGCGCCGGTGCCGGGGGCAATGTTGATCAGGGAGCCGAGGATCGTGTCGCCGAACAGGCCGCCCAGGCCGAAGGAATGCGACCATTCGGCATCGGGGACCAGCGTGGCGCAATAGACCGAGCCAAAGGCGATGGCGATGACGGCGAACACGACGCGCGACAGGGCGCGGTCGGCGCCGCGGTGGGTGGCAAAGCGCACCCCCCAAGCCAGAATGACCGCCGGGATTCCCCAGGTGCCAAGACCGCCGATCGTGATGAGCGTGTCGGCGATGGCGGCGCCAAAGCGGCCGAGGGCATTGTTGGCGGCGGCGTCGGTAGCGACCATCCAGCCGGGATCATCGGGCGAGTAGGACACCAGGATCAGCGCGAACATCGCCGAGAGGCCGATCAGGACGAGGCCAAAGAGTTCCCGCGCCCGCCGTTCCAGCATGGCCTGGACCGACTGGTCCAGCAGGGGTTCACGTTGCCTCATCTGATAGGATGCCATGGTTTGGTCCTCACCGATACAGACAGTCACGAAGCTGGATCAGCCCGTGCTGCATTTCTTGAATTGGGGCCACAAGAGCGACCCGGATATAGGCGCGACCGGGGTTTTGGCCCCCGACATCGCGGGAAAGATATTCGCCGGGCAGAACCCGCACCCCGGTTTCGCGCCAAAGCTTCAGCGCGGCCTGTTCGCCGTCTTCGACGGGCAGCCACAGAAAGAACCCGCCCTCGGGGACGGAAAAGCCCTGAAGGCCGGCAAAGACCTGATCGGCGGCAGCGAACTTGGCCTGATAGAGGGCGCGGTTGGCGATGACATGGGCCTCATCCTCCCAGGCGGCCTGGCTTACCATCTGAATCGGCAGGGGCAGGGGGGCACCGGCGAAGGCGCGCAGTTTGCGGATTTCAGCGATGCCTTTGGGGCCGCCCGCGACAAAGCCCGAGCGCAGGCCGGGCAGGTTGGAGCGTTTGGAGAGCGAGTGGAAGGCAAAGACACGTTCGGGGTCGGCGCCAATTTCGGCGGCAACCTGCAGGAGGCCCACGGGCGGGGAAGTGCGCCAGATGTCGGAATAGCATTCATCGGCAAAGATGACGAAATCATGCTTTTCGGCCAGGGCCAGCAGGGCGACCCAGTAATCGCGGCTGGCCACGGCCCCTTGGGGGTTGGCGGGCGAGCAGAGGTAGGCGACGGTCACCCGGTCGAGCGTTTCGGCGGGCAGGGCGGCATAGTCGGGCAGGTGGCCCGTTGCAGCGGTGGCCGGAACATAGACGGGTTCGGCGCCCGAGGTCACGGCGGCGACGGTGTAGACCTGATAAAACGGGTTCGGCATCAGGACGGCCGGGGTCTGGCCGTTTTTCTGTTCAGGGGCAACGGCAAGGGCGGCGTTGAACAGCCCCTCACGCGTGCCGTTCAGGGCCATCAGGCGGTTCTCGGCGACATCCGCGCCGTAGCGCCGTTTGATCCATCCGCTGATCGCGGCCAGCAGGGCAGGCGTGCCGTCATTGGGTGGATAGCTGGCAAAGCCCGCGATATTGGCGGCGAGGATGGGGGCCACGAAATCGGGCATCGGATGGCGCGGCTCGCCGATGGTCATGTGAATGGGGTCGCCGCCCGGGACATGCGCGTCCAGCAGCTTCCGCAGGCGCGGAAACGCATACTCCGGCAGGTTCGAGAACCGCTTGGGAAACGTCATATACTGCCTCAGTCCCCGGAGTCGTATCGCCCCGCTTTGGGCCAGAGTAGCGAGGCGTGGGGGGGTGGTCCAGAAATCTGTTGCGGTGGTTGAGGTTGCGAGGGGAAGTTGTGACTTTTTGGCATGGGTCGGAGCCGGGGGGGGGGTCACACCCCCCGGGCCCCCGGTGGGATATTTGAGCCAATATGAAAGGGTTCGTGATGCTTAGGCCAGGGCGCGTTCGGCGGCGAGGCCGATGCGCAGGAGGCGTTCCTCTTGGCCCGGGGGGCACATGAGCGAGATGCCGCAGGAGGGTTGGCTGGTGGGCAGGGTCAGGACGCATTGGTTGAGCATGTTGCCTATGCGGGTGTTGCGCAGCGCCAGCAGGTTTTCGGTGACGTAATAGTCGGCGTCGGTCATCAGGCGCTGGGCGTTGGGCGGCAGGATGGGCGAGGTGGGCAGCAGGATCGCGTCATACTGGGCGGTGGTGTCGGCAAAGCTGGCCCGCAAGGTTTGCAGCACACGCCAGCCTGCGACGTAGTCGGTGGCCCTGACGCTGGCGCCCGTGCGGAAGCGTTCGAGGATGCGGGGGAACATTTTCTCGGGGGCGGATTCGATGGTGGGGCCCCAGATGCCGTAGGCCTCGGCGGTGAAGAGGAAGCCGGCGAGGGCCATGGCTTGGGGGACCTCTGGGGCCGTGATGCGGGTGAGGGTGGCGCCGGCGCGGGAAAGGCGGGTCAGGGCATCGTCAAAGCCGCGGGCGGGGCGGTCGCGCAGGTCATCGAGGGCTGTGGTTTCGAGGACGGCGAGGCGCAGGCCGGTCAGGGGCGGCGGGGTCAGGTCGAAGGGTTTGGTGCCTGCGAGGAGTGAGAAGAGGAGGGCGCAATCCTCGACCGAATGGGCGAGAGGGCCGACGGTATCGAACTGTTCGCAGAGGGGCACGACGCCGGTGGTGGGCAGGCGGCCATGGGTGGTTTTGAGGCCCACAAGGTCGTTCCAGGCGGCGGGGATGCGGACGGACCCGCCTGTGTCAGACCCGATGGCGGCGGGGGCGAGGCCGTTCGCGACCGAGGCGGCGGCGCCGGAGGAGGAGCCGCCCGCGACCGCCTGATCGTCGTTGATGCAAGGTGGGGTGGCGGTGACGGGGTTGAGGCCAAGGCCGGAGAAAGCCAGTTCGGACATATGGGTTTTGCCAAGGCAGACCGAGCCGAGCAGGGTGGCGGTGTGCAGGACCTGGGCATCCGCCTTGGGGGTGCGGTGTTTCAGGAGGGCGGAACCGGCCTCGGTTGGCGTTCCTGCCGTGTCGAACAGGTCTTTCCACGACAGGGGCACGCCATCGAGCGGGCCGCGGCGCAGACCCATCTTGGCGCGGCCTGCGGCGCCCATTGCCTCGCCCCGGGCGCGGGCCTCGGTGGTGCGGGCATAGATGCGGGGGGCGAGGGGGTGAGTGGCGATGGCGTCGAGGAAGTATTCGGTCAACTCGACCGGGTTGATGCGGCCACGGTCGATGTCGCGGCCAAGGTCGCCGGCTGTCATGTTGGACCAGATGTTCATTTCGCCCCCTGTTTTGGGGAAGACTAGCGGCCCCGGGCCGCATGGACAATCCCGGTGGCTGCGCCATATTGGGCCCATGGAACAGGATATCATCATTGTGGGCGGCGGGTTGAATGGGCCTGCCTTGGCGCTGGCGCTGGCTCAGGGGGGGATGCGGGTCACGGTGGTGGATGCGCGGCCTGCGGTGGTGCGGGCGGAGGTGGGGTTTGACGGGCGGGCCTATGCGCTGGCCATCGCCTCGCGCCGGTTGTTGCAGGTGATTGGGGTTTGGCAGCGGGTGGGCGGGTTGGCCCAGCCGATTGTCAAGATTGTCGCCTCGGATGGCCATGCCGGGCAGGGGGCGGCGCCGTGGTTTCTGGCGTTTGATTCTGCCGAGATTGAAGAGGGGCCGATGGGGTTCATGCTGGAGGACCGGCATTTGTTTGCGGGGTTTCAGGCGGCGATGGCGGCGGCGGGGATTACGGTTTTGCACGGGGAAACCGTGGTATCGCAGGGGGTTGGCGAGGTTCGGCTGGCCTCGGGGACGGTGTTGCGCGCGGCTTTGGTCGTGGGTTGTGACGGGCGTGGGTCGGGGGTTGCGGCACGGGCGGGGATACGGCGGACGGGCTGGGGCTATGGCCAGACGGCGCTGGTGACGGCGGTTTCTCACGCACGCGATCATGGGGGCGTGGCGCAGCAGTTTTTCATGCCGTCGGGGCCGCTGGCCGTATTGCCCCTGCCGGGGGGGCATATGAGTTCGATCGTGTGGAGTGAGGGTGATGCGGTGGCGGCGGCGGTGCAGGCCCTGCCGGATGCCGAGTATCTGGAGGCGCTGCGGCCGCGGTTTGGCGATTTTCTGGGGGCAATTGCGTTGGCGGGGGAGCGATTTTGCTATCCGCTGAGCCTGTCGCTGGCCGAGCGGTTTGTGGGCGACCGGGTCGCGCTGGTAGGGGATGCGGCGCATGGGGTGCATCCCTTGGCCGGGCAGGGGTTGAACCTGGGGCTGCGCGATGTGGGGGCCTTGGCCGAGGTGCTGATTTTGGCGCGGCGGCGGGGTGAGGATATCGGGGCGGCAGATGTGTTGGAGCGATATCAGGCGTGGCGGCGGTTTGATGTGACGGCGTTGGCGCTGGGGATGGATGGGGTGAACCGGTTGTTTTCGAATGACAATCCGCTGCTGCGGGGGATCAGGGATTTGGGATTGGGCATTGTGAATGCCATCCCGGCGGCGCGGCGCGGGTTCATGCGGCAAGCGGCGGGGTTGACGGGGGATGTGCCGCGGTTGTTGCAGGGGCTGGCGATTTAAGGCGACACGTCCCTGATTGGAAAAAGGGTGCGCAATGAATGCGCACCCTACGTGGCCTTCGGTTTACTGGACGGCGCCGATGGACCAGAAGAGCGTCTCGCCCGCGCTGTCCACCACACCATCGTTGTCGGTGACGACATAACCGATGCCGGCGGCGTCGATGGCGAAGCCTTCGATCTTTTCCGCCGTCACACCGTTCAGAACGGCCAGATCGGGCAACATGTCGCGGACCAGTTCCTTGGTCACCACGGGCAGCGGGCCACCCAGTTCGGCGGGGACCATGTCGGCGGCTTTGACGCGATACAGCTTTTTGGTCTGGGCCGCAGCGCCGATCTGGTTGTCACGCTCGACGATATAGACCCAGTCGCCTGACAGCGTAATCTCGGACAGGCCCATCCAGGCGCCATCGGTCGGGGTGTCGAGCGGGTAGTGGACGGCACCCCAGGTTTTTTCCTTGGTGTCATAGGCCAGCAGTTTCACCATACCCTTGGGGTCGTCTTGCCATTCACGCTGCATGGCCAGCCCGAGCGTGTCACCAGCGACGGGCACACCTTCGAAGCCGAAGCGGATTTCCTGATCCAGCAGGGATTCGGGCAGGGCCACCTCGGTCTTGATCGCGCCCTTGTCATCGACGAAGTAGATGGCATGCGGGATCAGGCGGTCCGAGCGACCTTCGGACGCCAGCCAGAAGCCAC
>CAMBWO010000251.1 GCA_945871285.1 Pseudorhodobacter antarcticus
GTGGCAACTGGGTTTTCCCGAGAGCCAGAGGTCTCAGGTGGGCGCCAGGTAGCAAGACCAGGATCTTGCCAGAGCCAGCCCCCGTTCACGTGCTTATCGGCCACTGGAAAAGTAGTCGCACACGAGAAGAGCAGCACCCGCCACCCCCAACATAGGCGCAGCAGCAGGCCACCGCAAGGCTTGCCAGATGTTCACCTTTGGTTCATGATGCGGGCATGAGCCTTGAAGACGCCCTTCCCCCGTTGCCCGGCCAACGGCTTGCCCGCGGGGTGGCGCGGGCGTTGCGGGCGATGGATTTCGTGACGGTGGACGAGGTGGTGCCGGTGTCGGGCCTGCGGGTCGACCTGATGGCGCTGGGTCCCAAGGGTGAGGTCTGGGTCATCGAGTGCAAGTCTGGTTGGGCGGATTATCGCAGTGATCAGAAGTGGCGGGGCTATCTGGAATGGTGCGACCGGTTCTTTTGGGCGGTGGATGCGGATTTCCCGACCGAGTTGTTGCCCGAGGGCACCGGGTTGATTCTGGCTGATGCCTATGATGCCGAGATTGTCCGCATGGGGCCGGAAACGCCGCTGGCGGGGGCGCGGCGCAAGGTGATGGTGCAGAAATTTGCCCGTCAGGCGGCAGCAAGGTTGCAGGGGTTTCGGGACCCCGGTGTGGCGGCCTTTACGATTTGACCCGGCTGTCCACGCGTGGACGCTTTGATAAGCCGTTGATTTCGAACAAAATCGTGATTTTTGTTAACCGGATGGAAAGGGTTGAGGTCCCACCGTGCCATGGGGACCAAAACTTTTGAACAAAAGTTTTGCAAATTCCTTGCTCAAGGAATTTGGCCCTTGGGCCCTGGCGTCAGCGCTTTTTCTTGGGTGCGGGTTTGCTGCCCATCGACCGCGCCGCCTCGGCGGCGGTGCGCAGTTCTTCGGCGATTTCGTCGGCCTCTTCGGGGTCGAAATCCAGCGGCAGTTCGATTCCGCCCTCGGCCTCGATATAGATGCGCACCATGCCTTGATCGGTCGGGCCGATCTGGATGTTTGCGGCGATGTCACTTTGTTTGTCGATGCCCATGGTGGCCTCCGGTGTTGATGCGCGGGTTTGGGCGAGGCGAGGGGCCAAGTCAAGCGGGGCCTGCATTTTCCGGTTGACCCTACCAAGGGATAGCACTAATCGCTGGGGCGTTGGCCGCGTTAGCTCAGTTGGTTAGAGCGCTGGATTGTGGATCCAGAGGTCCCCCGTTCAAGCCGGGGACGCGGTACCATCCCCCATCTGGTTTGTGGCGCATCTGGTCCGAAAATCGGGTCCTGCGTTTCGGGATGCGCTCAACTTAGATACTGCGTCCGCACGGCGTTGGGTGAGGTGCCGTAGGCGATCTTGAACTGGTGATAAAACTGGCTGATCGAGGTGAAGCCGGACGCCTCGGCCACCGAGGTGATGGCGAGTGCGCTTTCCACCAGCAGGGCGCGGGCCCGCATCAGGCGCATGCGCAGCACGAATTGTTTCAGCGGGATCTGCATGATGCGCGAAAACAGGCCCAGGGCATAGTTTTCATGCAGGCCGGTCATCACGGTGATGTCGGCATTGCGCAGCGGTTTGTCGAGGTTTTCCAGAATGAAGCGCACCATGGTGATCACGTGGCGGATGTGGACGGAGCTGAGCGTGCGGTCGGTCAGCGCATCGTTTTGCGGGGCACGCAGAAATTCGGGTGTCCCGGTGAAGGCGCGGCGGAACAGGGCGTTCAGTTCCATTTTGAGCACCTCGGTGCGTTCAAAATCGCCCGAGCGGTAATCGGCATACCAGCGGCGCACCATATCCTCGTTGCACAGCGCCTCGGGCAACAGCAGCATCGCGCCGCCCAGCAGCGCAACCTGAAGGGGCGTGATGTGGTTCATCATCAAGAAGGCGTCCAGCGGCAGGTAGATGTTGCACAGGCGCGGGGGGTGGGCACCCACGGGGGTCACTGCCGTCAGCTGATGCGGCACCGAGGCCCAGAACACCGCCAGCCGCCCCTCGGGCACGTGCACGGTCTGGTTGTCGACATCATATTGCATCGAGTGATGGATGGCGAAATTCGCCTCGACATGGCCATGCCAGTGCGGGGCGGTCATGATTTGCGGCTCGAACACCCGCATGCCAAAGCGGCCGAAGGCGCGGCTGGTGGAATAGAAGTGCCGTTCATGCCCCGGGGCGGCATTCAGGCGTCCATTGTCGCGGGGCGTCGTCATCGTGACTGTGATCCAATCTTAGAAAGCCGGAATAGAATCTGGCAAACTGGTATTGTTGTAAAGCGTGTTTATCCGCAAAGTCAGCGAACTTCGCAGCAGAATCGCGTCAAGCGGCCGAGACTGCGTTGTAACCTGGGAAACCCGGCCGATTGGCCAAGGGAGGAAAAATGACCATGCATATCCGGCGCGTCGCTTTGGCGGCGCTGTTGTTGGGTGTGTCCAGTGTGGCGGTGCGTGCCGAGATGATGGCGCCCACGACCCCACCGGAGGCACCAAAGTTTGACGCTCAGGGCGAGCCGATTTTCGTCAACCGCTCTGACATTGCCGACTACATGGCGCTGCCCGCCTATAGCGAGCCTGCCTGGGTCACGGCCTTTGTCGAGGCGGGCAAACTGCCGCCGCTGGCCGAGCGTCTGCCCAAGGAGCCGATGGTCTACAAGACCGCCAACATGGTCGATGGCAACGGCGTTTACGGCGACGTGATGCGCCATGTGATTGGCGGCCGTCCGGAGGGTTGGAACTACTGGGCTGGCAAATCCTATGGTTGGGGCGGCATCGACATCGGTCTGGTGGAATGTCTGACCCGCACGGGCCCGCTGTTCACCGTGAATTCGACCGACTTGCAGCCGATGCCGAACCTGGCCCGGTCGTGGGAATGGTCCGAAGACGGCATGTCGATGACGGTCAAGCTGATCGAGGGTGCCAAGTGGTCTGACGGCGACGCCTTTGACACCGAGGACATTGATTTTTACTGGAACGACATCGTGATGGACCCCGAGGTGACGCCGTTGAATGGCGCCTCGCAGGAGACCTATGGCGCGGGCACCACGCTGGAGATCGTGGACGCCTACACGTTCAAGATGACCTTTACGACCCCGTTCCCGGAGGCCGTGCTGTATGCGATGGCTTACGGCAACTTCTGCCCTGGTCCTGCGCATATGCTCAAGCCCAAGCACCCGAAATATGGTGGCGAAAGCTATGAGGCGTTCGGCAATGCCTTTCCGGCGGATTACATGAACTTCCCGGTCATGGGCGGTTGGGTTGTGGCCGAGCATCGCGCCGATGACATCGTGGTTCTGCGCCGCAATCCCTATTACTGGAAGGTGGACGAGTCTGGCCAGCAGTTGCCCTATCTGGACGAGATGCAGTATCGTCTGTCGACCTGGGGGGATCGCGACATTCAGGCCGTGGCCGGAACGGGCGACTTCTCGAACCTGGAACAGGCTGAAAACTATGTCGAAAGCCTGAAAAAGGCCGCCGATCCGGCAAGCCCGGCGAAGCTGGCCTTTGGTCCGCGCACGATCGGGTATTCGTTGTATCCGAACCTGGCCGCCAATGGCTGGGGCGAGCCGGACGAGCGGGCGCAGGCGGTGCGGATGCTGAACCGCGACCTGAACTTCCGCAAGGCCATCACCTATGGTCTGGATCGTCAGCGTCTGGGGGACAGCCTGGTCAAGGGTCCGTTCATGACCCAGTATCCGGGCGGCATCTATGCCGGGACGTCCTATTATGACGCGGCCTCGACGGCGTTCTTTGGCTATTCGCCCGACAGCGCCAAGGAAGCGTTGAAGGCGGCGGGTCTGGAGGACAGCGACGGCAATGGTTTCGTCAATCTGGCCGGCGGCGATGATCTGAACGTGGTTCTGTTGACCGGGTCGGAATATGCCACCGACAAGAACCTGGCCGAAGGTGTGGTTGCCATGATGGCCGAAATCGGCGTCAAGGTGACGTTGAACGCGCTGCCTGGCAAGGATCTGGACGACGCGCGCAACAGTGGCAAGTTCGACTGGGTGATCTTCCGCAACGCGTCGGAGCTGATCACGATGGTGCAGAACACCACCGCCTTGGCCCCGGTTGGGCCGACGACGGACATCAACCACCGCGCCAATGCTGCGGGCGAGATGGACCTGTTGCCGCATGAGGAAGAACTGGTCGCCACCGTCAACGCCTTCATCGCCGAGCGCGATCCGGCCAAGCGGGTGGAACTGGCGAAGGCCTATCAGAAGGTCTATACGGAGAACCTCGACGGGATCGGGCTTGTGGCCTATCCGGGGGCGCTGATCATCAACAAGCGCTTCTCGAACATCCCGGCGGGCGCGCCGATCTTCATGTACAACTGGGCCGAGGACAACATCATCCGCGAGCGGGTGTTCGTGGCGGCCGACAAGCAGATCGGGGCTGAACTGCACCCGAACACGCTGCCGGGCGCACCGGGTTCTGCGGGTCCTGTGACCGCGAACTGACCTTCGGCTGAATGTTGATGGGCGGGGCCTGTGTGCCCTGCCCATCCTCCTCCTTTCCCCTCACAGACCCGAGGTGCGGCCATGCTGCGTTTCCTGACGATCCGCATCTTGCAGGCCATTCCGGTCCTGTTGGTGATGAGCGTGATCACCTTTGCCATCATCCAGGCCCCACCGGGCGATTATGGCGATTTCATCCGCGCCAACATGATGACCCAAGGCAATGCCACCGCCGAGGCCGCCACCCGCGCCGCCGAAGCTTACCGCGAGATGCACGGGCTGAATGACCCTTTGGTCGTGCAATATTTCCGCTGGATCTGGGGCATCGTCAGTGAGGGCGATTTCGGGCAGTCCTATGCCTATAACAAGCCGGTCTATGACATCATGGCCCAGCGTCTGCCGCCGACGATTGCGATTGCGCTGGTGTGTCACTTCCTGGCTTCGCTGCTGGGCATATCGTTCGGCATTCTGGCGGCGGTGCGGCAATACACCTGGATTGATACGTTCTTTTCCTTCTTGTCGTTCCTCGGCATGACGATTCCGCGGTTCCTGATGGCGCTGATCATTCTGTATGTGCTGGCCTATAAGTTGAACGTGCAGGAAATCGGGTCGTTTTATTCCTCGAAATTCGGTGGTCAGGTCTATTGGTTGGGCTGGTTCGATTTCAACTGGGCCAAGCTTTGGAACCTGATCCAGCATGTCTGGCCGGTGATCTTTGTCGCCACCTTTGGCGGGCTGGCCTATAACATGCGGGTCATGCGGGCGAACCTTCTGGACACGCTGAACGCGCAATACATCGAAACCGCGCGGGCCAAGGGGTTGGGCGAGGGGGCGGTCATCATGCGCCATGCGGTCCCGAACGCCCTGCATCCGCTGATCGCCTATCAGGGTGTCGTGCTGCCCTATATGCTGACCGGCGAGATCGAGGTGGCCATCGTCTTTGGTCTGGCGACCATCGGGCCGGCCATCGTGAGTTCAATGAATATCGGCGATGTCTATGTGACGGCGACGCTGCTGCTGGTTCTGGGGGCCACGCTGATCATCGGCAACATCATTGCGGATCTGCTGCTGGTCGCGCTTGATCCGCGTATTCGGGTGGGAGACGGCACATGAGCGCGCCCGCACAGTATGAGGGCGAAGCGGCCGACGCCCGCACCTCGACCGTGGCGACGGTCAACCAAAGCTATCTGGCGCTGGTCTGGCGGCGGTTCCGGCGGTCTGTTCCGGGGATGATTGGCTTTGTCATGGTCAGCACTCTGCTGATCACCGCGCTGTTCGCGCCCTTCATGGCGCCGATGGACCCCAACCAGCCGACGGATTCGTTTGCGCCGCCGGACCGGATTTCGTTCTTTGACAAGGACGGGTTCACGCTGTGGCCGGTGGCCTACCGCATCGTCGAAAGTGCGACGGAATTGGACCTGGTCACCTTTCAGCCGATCATGGCGCTGGATATGGACAACCCGCGCCCGGTGCGGCTGTTCGTCGAGGGGTGGGAGTATCGGCTGTGGGGCGTGATCCCGATGGACACCCATCTGATCGGGCTTGCCGACAAGGAACCGCTGCACATTCTGGGCACCGACAAGCTGGGCCGCGATATCCTGTCACGCGGCATCATGGGCGCACGGATTTCGTTGATCATTGCGCTGACGTCGATCACGCTGATCACGGTGGTGGGCACGCTGCTGGGCATCACGTCGGGCTATCTGGGCGGACGGTTTGACCTTTGGTTTCAACGCTTTGTCGAGATCATTCTGGCCTTTCCGCAATTGCCGCTTTACCTCGCGCTGACCACGCTGATCCCGGTGACGGCGCCCAGTTATCTGTTCATCAGCTTTGTCATTCTGGTGATTGCGGGTCTGGGCTGGGCGCAACTGAGCCGCGAGGTGCGCAGCAAGACCATGGCGATGGCGCGGGTGGATTATGTCCGCGCCGCGACGGCGGTGGGGGCCAGCGATGGCCGCATCATCACCCGCCACATCCTGCCAAATGTGATGAGCCATGTGATTGTGGCGGTCACGCTGGGCATCCCGTCGATCATCCTGCTGGAAAGTTTTTTGGGCTATCTGGGGTTCGCCGTGAAGCCGCCGCTGATTTCCTGGGGGCTGATGTTGCAGGATGCGGGCACGTTCAGCGTGATTGGGTCCTATCCGTGGATCCTGTCGCCGGTCGGGTTTGTTCTGCTGGCGGTGTTCGCCTTCAACGCGCTGGGCGATG
This sequence comes from Pseudorhodobacter antarcticus, assembly GCA_945871285.1. Lineage (GTDB taxonomy): Bacteria > Pseudomonadota > Alphaproteobacteria > Rhodobacterales > Rhodobacteraceae > Stagnihabitans. The sequence continues at coordinate 6,671 of CAMBWO010000251.1, forward strand.
GCCTGCGCGATGCCATTGACCCCTATTGAGGCTGAAATGATGACCACAGATATCGTCATGGACGCCCGCAACATCGGGGTGTCCTTCAAGGTGGACGGCGGCATGATCGAGGCGGTGCGTGATGT
>CAMBWO010000252.1 GCA_945871285.1 Pseudorhodobacter antarcticus
AGTTTGGTGCCGAAGTTGCGGTAGCCGGCGATGCGTTGGGGGTCATATTTGAGGACCCCGCCAAGAGAGGCCATGGCGGCGTTGGTGAAGCGCAGGGCGTCGGCGCCGAATTCATTGATGGCGTCGAGGGGGTCGACGACGTTCCCTAAGGATTTCGACATCTTCTTGCCCTTGGCATCGCGGACGAGGCCGTGGAGGTAGACGTCATGGAAGGGGACTTCGCCCACGACGGCCAGTTGCATCATCATCATGCGGGCGACCCAGAAGAAGATGATGTCGGCCCCGGTGATGAGGACGGAGGTGGGGAAGTCTTTCTGGCGTTCCGGGGTTTGGTCGGGCCAGCCGAGGGTGCCGATGGGCCAGAGGCCGGAGGAGAACCAGGTGTCGAGGACGTCGGGGTCGCGGGTTAGGGGAACCGGCGCACTTGTGTTCAGGCCCATTGCCAAGAGTGCATTGCCCATTTCGTGCTGTTCAACGAACGAAACTTCCCGTCCGTAGTATTCACGGGCTTGGGCGGCCACATCAGCTTCATTTGCGGCGCAAAATCTTTGCTCGATCCAACTTTCGTCGCGTTTTGATGCGTCCCCTCCGGTAAGAGTAGTAAAGCTTCCGCCATCCATTTTCGGACCATACCAAACCGGGATCTGGTGGCCCCACCAGAGTTGGCGTGAAATGCACCAGGGTTCGATGTTTTCGAGCCAGTGGAAATAGGTTTTCTCGCCGGATTCGGGGATGATGCGGGTGCGACCGTCGCGGACGGCGTCGAGGGCGGGACCAACGATTTTGGCGGTGTCGACGAACCATTGGTCGGTCAGCATGGGTTCGATGACGACCTTGGAGCGGTCGCCGAAGGGTTGCATGATCTTTTTGGACTCGACAAAGGGTTCGCGGGTCAGGTGTTCGGAGCCGGTTTCGGGGTCGATTTCGGTCATCAGGGTGGAGACGCAGAGGCCCAGCGCGTTGATGTCGGCGACGACTTGTTTGCTGGCCTCGAACCGGTCGAGGCCGCGGTATTTTTCGGGGACGAGGTTGAGGGTATCCACCTCGGCCTCGGTCGTGGGGGAGCCTGCGGCGATGTCGCGGGCGCGTTGGACGGCCTGCTCATAGGGGGCACCGTCGGCGCGCATCTGGGCGCGGGTGTCCATCAGGCGGTAGCAGGGCAGATTGTGGCGTTTGGCGACGGTGTAGTCGTTGAAGTCGTGGGCGCCGGTGATCTTGACCGCGCCGCTGCCGAAGGTGGGGTCGGGGTAGTCGTCGGTGATGATGGGGATCAGGCGGTCGCAAAGGGGGAGGTGGACCATTTTGCCGACGATGGGGGCATAGCGGGTGTCGCTTGGGTGGACGGCAACCGCGCCGTCGCCCAGCATGGTTTCGGGGCGGGTGGTGGCGATGGAGATATAGTTGCGCTTTTCGCGGAGGGTGACGGTGCCGGTCGCGTCTTTCTCGATGTATTCATAGGTTTCGCCGCCGGCGAGTGTGTATTTGAAGTGCCACATGTGGCCGGCGACTTCGGTATTCTCGACCTCGAGGTCGGAGATGGCGGTCTCAAAGTGGGGATCCCAGTTGACCAGGCGTTTGCCACGGTAGATCAGGCCTTTGGCATACATATCCACGAACACCTTGATGACGGCGTCGTGGAAATTGCCGTCTTCGCCTGCGGGGGCCTCGGGGGCGCCGGACATGGTGAAGGCCTCGCGGTCCCAGTCGCACGAGGCGCCAAGACGTTGCAGCTGGCCGATGATGGTGCCGCGGGAGGCCTTTTTCTGTTCCCAGACCTTTTGCGTGAAGGCCGCCCGGCCCATTTCGCGGCGGGTCATGTTGCCGGTGCGGGCCAGCTCGCGTTCGGTGACCATCTGGGTGGCAATGCCCGCGTGATCGGTGCCGACCTGCCAGAGGGTGTCGTGGCCCTGCATCCGGTGCCAACGCACCAGAATATCCTGCAGGGTGTTGTTGAAGGCGTGGCCCATGTGCAAGGAGCCGGTCACATTGGGCGGCGGGATCATGATGGAAAAGGCGGGCGCGCCGGGTTTGGCGTTGGACCCGGCAGCGCCCACCTTGCGGTCGAGCCACAGCGCGGAGATGCGGGCTTCGGCTTCGGTGGGGTTGAAGGTCTTTTCCATGGGCATGTGCGGCATCCTTGTGTCTGGCGCCTGATCTAGCGAAGGATGGCGCAAAGGCCAAGCGGGTTGGGGGCTGTCGGGTCAAATACTGCGGCTCTTGCGGGCGGGTCTGGCGCGGGGTGGGGCGCAAACAGGGATGGCGGATGAGCATGGCATATGACAAGCGCGGGGTGGTGCGGCAGGTTTTTGGCGTGCCCGGACTGGTGTCGGCGTTCTTTTTCGTCATTGGCGCGGTGTTCGCCGGGGTGGCGTGGTTCGTCTGGGGATCGGCGCAGGAGTTTGCCACCACCGGGATCGACACCATGGGCCGCATCGAGACGCGGTGGGAGAGCCAGCGCGATTGCACCGACAGTGACAGCAACGTCACGCGGACCTGCACCGAGTTCAACGTGGGTTACAGCTATGAGGTGGCGGGCAAGACCTGGCATGACAGTGCGACGACGGATTACGACACCTATGCCAACCTGGGCGCGGGGGCCGCGATCAAGCTGCGCTATCTGCCGGGGGATCCGGGCGACAGCGTGACCTCGTTTGACGCGGGCCGGGTGGATGCCAGCGGCGGTCTGGGGGTGGTGGCGCTGGTCTGTGGTGGCTTGGGCGGGCTGTTCGTGGTGATGGGCGGTGTGGGCCTGGTCTGGGTGATACGGACGGCGCGGGGGAGGGTGTGGCTGCGCGAGGCAGGGACGGAGCGCGGGGCGGTGGTTTTGGCCCGCGAGGAAACCAATGTGCGGGTCAATGACCGGATGCAGTGGCGCATCCGGTGGCGGGATGACGCGGGCGCCCTGGGGCACAGCCGGGGGCAGGCGCTGGAGGGGCTGCCCGAGGTGGGGGCGCGCATCGTGGTTTATGCCGACCCCGACCGCAAGCGCGCCGCTGTCTGGGAAGGCGACAGCGGCACGCGGTAGGGGTTTACAGGAACGGACGCCCGGCCAAGGCCTGAATGAACAGGGCAAGGACGAAGGCGGAGTAGGCGGCCGTGGCGGCAAGGACGGTGGCGCGGCCTTGGGGCAGGGTCAGGCGGCTGGCAGCTAGACCGACCAGAGGCACGGCGTGCAGGGCGTGGGTGGCGAAGAAATGGGCGACGCGCAGGTCGCCCGCATCACGGGACCAGCCCATGATCGGCAGGGTTCGGGTCGAGGTGCCGACGAAATGGCTGAGGTTCGAGGACATGGTGCCGGCGACAATCACGGTCAGAACGAAGGTGGCGATCAGGCCAAGGCTCAGGGACAGGCGCAGCGTCGGGGCCAGGGCGCTGTTGCGGTGGATGGCCACGCCCATCACCAGACTGGCCGAGGTCAGAAGGACGGCAAACACCCCCATCAGCGCGTAAAGCCCGTTCATCAGGGGGCTTGCGATGTTGAAATGCGAGGCGGTCTGGGCGCTGGCGGCGGCGCCGATCCACAGGATTTCGCCCAAGACCGCCACGCAGACGGCGGCGACAAAGCCGCGCCACAGGCGGCCGGTGGGCGGCATGAAGCGGGCATAGACGGCAAGGGTGATCAGGTAGATCGCCAGAGCGACGTGGAATTTCAGCGGTTTGACCCACACCGATTCGCCCTGGAACAGGCGGTCGTCCAGCGCCATGGCGGCCAGAAGAGGGGCCGTGGCGAGGGTCAGGAACGCGGCGAGGCCAGTGAAGGCGGGCGCGTCGTGCCACATGCGGTTGAGGTCAAGGCGGGCGCGGGGGGCAGTCAGGGCAAGTGTCATGCGGGCACCTTGGGGGTTGAGGCCTTTGCGGCAAAGACGGCGCGCAGGGCGGTGAAGGCGGAAAAGCCTGCGGGGCCGAACAGGAAGGTCGGCACGAGGATGGGCAGGACGAACAGGTGGGGGATGCGTTCCGCGCGGGCGGTGCGGCAGATCCAGGCGCCGACGAACAGGTCGAAGGCGAGGTAGTGGACCCAGCCCGCCAGGGCGACTCCGGGCGCGGTGAACAGCGCCATGACATCGGGCAGCGAGCCAAAGCCGCCGGGGGCGGCGGCCCAGTGGATGAGGATGAGGGCCGTGTAGAGCAGCGACAGGATCAGGGGGATGGCGAGGCCTGCGACACGGTCGGACCAGCGCGGGGACAGAGGGGCCAAGGCGAGGGAAAGCCAGCCCAGCAGGACAAGGGGATTGGCGATCTGGAACAGCGACTCAGGGGACATGGGGGTTTCCATCTTTACACTGTCAGGATTGTGCCGGCTCAACTAGTCACTGTCAAGATCAGTTTTGACAGTGTCAGGATTGGGGTATATGCACGGGGCATGTCGGATGAGCCCAAGCCCTATCACCATGGCGACCTGCGCGCCGTTTTGCTGCACGCGGCCGAGGCGGAACTGGCCGAGCGCGGGATCGAGGCGTTCTCCTTGCGGTCGGTGGCCAAGCGGGCGGGGGTCAGCCATGCCGCCCCGGCGCATCACTTTGGCGATGCGGGCGGGTTGTTGACGGCGCTGGCGGCGCAGGGGTTTCAGCAGTTTCTGGCGGCCCAGATGGCGCGGGAGGCTGTGGCCCCGCCGGACCCGCCGGCGCAACTGGTGGCGGCGGGCTTGGGCTATGTCGATTTCGCGCTGGAGCGGCCGGCGCTGTTTCGGCTGTTGTTCGGGTCAAGCCGGCCCGAGTATGGCAATGCCGATCTGCTGCGGGCGGCCGAGGCGGCCTATCTGCATCTGGTGCACCTGGTGCAGGCGGCGGGTGGGCGGACGGTGGCGGATGAGGCGGCGGTCTGGGCCACCGCGCATGGGCTGGCGGATTTGCTGGCGGCGGGACGGCTGCGGTCGGTGGGCAGTTTTTCGGCAGTCGAGCGCGATGCGATGATCCGGGGCGTGATGGAGCGGGTGGTGCCGCGCCCCTAAACCGCCCGGTCGATTCGGGTGGACAGGTGGATCAGGCTTTCGGAGGACCGCACCCCGGTCAGCGCGCCGATCTGGTCCAGCACCTGATCCAGCACCTGGGTGTTGCTGGCGGCCAGTTGCATCAGCAAATCGAAGCGGCCCGAGGTGGTGAACACACGCTCAACCTCGGGGATCGCCTTTAATCGTGAGAGGATCGCGGCTTGTGAGCGGGGTTCGATGGTCAGCAGAACGCTGGCGCGCAGGCGGCCCTGACGCGCCTCCTCGCCCAGTTTCAGGGTGTAGCCGGCGATGATGCCGGTCGTCTCCAACCTCTCGAGCCGGGCCTGGATGGTGGAGCGGGCAACCTTGAGGCGGCGGGCCAGGGTGGCCACCGACATCCGGGCGTCGGCCCCCAAAAGGGATAGAATGTTGCGATCGAGGTCGTCCATACACTATGCCTTCCTTTTTCGTCATTATAACGAAGGTTTCCAACATTTATACTGTTTTGTTTGATGAAGATGTAGCGCATATGCGGCAAACTCGTTGCAGGAAAAGGGCGGCTCATACGCACCTGGCCTGGTTGGAAAAAACCATGCTGGTGCCACCGTCTGTCGAGCAGCGGGAGGGACTTGCATCTTGTTGGCAGAAAGGATCACGCCGATGGGACTGTCCAAAACAATCTGGACCAACCCGACCGAATTTCTTCGCAACCAGCAACCGGAAAACCCGGTGCTGTTTTTTGCACCCCAAGCGGTGCAGGCGACAGCGCGGCGATTCCTTGATGGATTTCCGGGGCTTGTGACCTATGCGGTCAAGTCGAACCCCGGTGAGGAAGTGGTCGAAAATCTGGTCGCCGCCGGTATCCGCGGCTTTGACTGCGCATCTGCGTTCGAGATCGACCTGATCCGCCGTCTGGCCCCCGAGGCGGCCATCCACTATCACAACCCGGTCCGGTCGCGGGCCGAGATCACCTATGCCGTGCAGCGCAACGTCAAATCCTGGTCGGTGGATTCGGCCAGCGAACTGGCCAAGCTGATCGAGATGGTGCCTGCGGCGGGCTGCGAGATTTCGGTGCGCTTCAAGCTGCCGGTGGGGGGGGCCGCCTATAACTTTGGCGCCAAGTTCGGGGCCACGGAAGAGGTCGCGGTTGAATTGTTGAAGACGGTCGCTGCGGCCGGCTTTGTCCCGTCGATCACCTTCCATCCCGGCACGCAATGCACCGACCCCGAGGCCTGGGGGTCGTATATCCGCGAGGCGGCGGTGATTGCGCGCAAGGCGGGGGTCAAGATTGCCCGGTTGAACGTGGGCGGCGGGTTCCCGAACCACCGGTCCTTGGGCATCATGCCCGACCTTGAGGCGATTTTCACGACGATCAACCGTGTTGCCAGCGAAAGCTTTGGCGCGGACCGTCCGGCGCTGGTCTGCGAGCCGGGCCGTGGCCTGTGCGGCGATGCCTTTGCGGTGGCGGCGCGGGTCAAGGGATACCGCGACGGCGTGCATGTGTTCCTGAACGACGGCATCTATGGGTCGCTGTTCGAGTTCAGTCAGATCGGCATCATCGACCGGATCGAGGTGCTGGACAGCCAGGGCCACAAGCGCACCGGTGCCGTGCATGGCAAGATCGTCTTTGGCCCAACCTGCGATTCGGTTGACCGTCTGCCGGGCGACGTGCCGCTGCCCGATGACATTGCCGAGGGCGATTTCGTGGTGTTTCAGGGCATGGGAGCCTATTCCACCGTCACCAACAGCCGGTTCAACGGCTTTGGCGATCTGGGGCGCTGCACGGTTTTGTCGCTGAAGCTCTGACCGCACGACGGCGTTACCTTTGCCCCCCGGCTGGTGAAAACTGGCCGGGGGGTGATTA
>CAMBWO010000253.1 GCA_945871285.1 Pseudorhodobacter antarcticus
CGCGCCGTTTCCACCGCCTGCCGGGCCGTTTCCACCGCCGCCCGCGCCTGATCCAGATCGCCCAGATCGCGCAACGCCGCCTCGGCCTCGGTCAGGCGCAAACGCGCCCCTGCGGCGTCATCGGCATGACGGGCAAGCGCCAGATGCGCCGCCTCCAGCTTGCCCTGCGCGATCGACCGGTCCGCCTCGGCCCGTGCCGCCGCCCGCCCAGCCTCGGTCACGCGGGCATCGGCGGCACGCCGCGCCTCGCGGGCGATCTGATCGGCGCGCGACAGGTCGGCCATCCGCGCTTGCAACGCATCATGCGCCTGCGCGGCCCCGGCGGCACGGGCGGCGACCTCCTCCAGATCACGCTTCAGCGCGACCAGCCGGTTCAACTGCCGCAGCCGCAGCGCGGCGGCCGAGGGCGCATCGTCCGCCCCCGAGCGATAGCCATCCCACCGCCACAGATCGCCCTCCAGACTGACCAGCCGCTGACCCGGCAAAAGTTGCGCCTGCAGGCCCGGCCCATCGGCGGCCGCAACCAGCCCGGTTTGCGCAAGGCGGCGGTCCAGAACGGCGGGCGAGCCGACATGGGTGGCCAGCGGCGCGGCCCCTTGGGGCAGCGCTTGCAGGCTGTCGTATTGGTCCAGCGCAACCCAGCCCGACCGGGCGCTGATGGCGATCTCGGGCGCCCGCAGATCGTCGGTCAGCGCCGCCCCCAGCGCCGCCTCATACCCCGGTTCGACCGTCAGCCGGTCCAGCAATTGCGACCCCGCCTGCGCCTCACGCGCGACCAGCTTGGCCAGGGCAGCAACCTCGGCCCGGATCGCATTGGCCTCACCCTCGGCAGAGGACCGCGCCGCCCGCGCCTCGGCCTCGCGGGTCTGCGTGGCGGCGCGGGCCTCTTCGGCGGACAGCAGCCTCTCTTCGGCCTCCTCGGCCAGCGATGCCGCCTCCCCTTGGGCCGCCTCGGCCGCGACAAAGGCCCCGGCGGCGTTGCTCAGCGCCAGATCAGCCGCCGTCGCCGCCTGTTCGGCGCGGGTGGTTTCCGCTTCGGCCTTGCCAATGGTCGTGCGGCAATCGGCCAGCAGACGCTGCGTGGACTGATGCCGCGCCCCCAGCCGCGCCGCATCCTCGGTCGCCTGCGACAGCGTGCCTTCGCGGTGGCCCAACGCGGCCGCCGCCTCGCGGGCGGTTTCGGCGGCAGCGGCCAGCCGCTCGTCATGCCCCTCAGCCGCCTTGACCAACTGCCCGATTTCCCAATCCAGCCGCGCCGTCGTCTCACCCGCATCGCGGTTCAACGCCTCTTCGCGCTCCATATCGGACGACAGCTGCCGGATGCGGCCTTTCAGCGTTTCGACCGATTGCCTGGCCCGCGTCTCTTGCTCGTCGATCGAGGCGCGTTGCAGGACCAGCCGTTGCAAAATAGCCGCCGCAACCGCCTCATCCTCGCGCCGGGGGGGCAGGGCATCCTCGGCCCCTTGACGCGCCTTGGTCGCCGCCCGCGCCGCCGCCTCGGCCTGCGCGGCCAAAGACAGGCGTTGCCGCAGCACGCCATCGGCCTCGGCCCGGGCAATCTCGGCTTCGCGCCAGCGATTGTACAGCAGCATCCCCTCGGCGCGGCGCAGTTCCAGCCCAATCTCGCGGTACCGCGCCGCCTGCTTGGCCTGCCGGGTCAACAGCGACACCTGCTGCGCCAGCCCCTCCAGCACGTCATCCACGCGGGTCAGGTTGGTTTCGGCCGCCGTCAGCCGCAACTCGGCCTCGTGCCGGCGCTGATACAGGCCCGAAATTCCCGCCGCCTCCTCCAATATCATCCGCCGCGCCTTGGGTTTGGCGTTGATCAGCTCGGTGATCTGGCCCTGCCGCACCAAAGCCGGGCTGTGGCTGCCGGTCGAGGCGTCGGCAAACAGCATCTGCACATCCCGCGCCCGCACCTCCTTGGTGTTGGCCTTGAAGGCGGACCCCGCGTCGCGGGTGATGCGGCGGACAATCTCGATCTGGTCCGCATCGTTGAACCCGGCGGGGGCCAGACGGTCGACGTTGTCGATGATGATGGCGACCTCGGCAAAATGCCGAGCTGGGCGGCTGGCGGCGCCGTTGAAGATGACGTCATCCATGCTCGCCCCCCGCATCGCGGACGAGCGGTTTTCCCCCATGACCCAGCGCAGCGCCTCCAGCAGGTTCGACTTGCCGCAGCCATTTGGCCCGACCACGCCCGTCAACCCCTCGTGGATCACCAGATCCGTGGGGTCGACAAAGCTTTTAAAGCCGTTCAGGCGCAGGCGGGTCAGGCGCAAGGGGTGGTCCTTGGGGGTCGAGGCCCTGCATTGTTGGGCCGGGGCGGGGCCAAGTCAACTGGCCTTGACGGCCTTCCGGTCGGCGGGCAGGGTGCGGCCATGCAGCCCACCCTCGCGACCGACCCCTATGACTGGCCCGCCCTGCTGGCCCTGATCAGCCGCGCCTTCGCGTCGATGGAGGGTCGGATTGACCCGCCCTCCTCGCTGAACCGCCTGACCCCGCAGGGGCTGGCCCTGTCGGGCGAGGTCTGGGTGTTGGGTCAGCCTGCCGTCGCCTGCATGGTCCTGAAACCGGTCGACGGCGCCCTGTATCTGGGCAAACTGGCGGTCGAGCCGGCCTTGCAGGGCCGGGGTCTGGGGCGGCAGATGGTGGCGCGGGCCGAGGAGAGGGCGCGGGAAATGAGGTTTGATCGGCTGGAGTTGGAAACGCGGGTTGAGCTGAGCGAGAATCACCGCTTCTATCTGAGTCTGGGCTTCACTGAGGTCAGCCGTTCTGCCCATCCGGGGTTTGATCGGCCCACCTCGGTTCGGTATGCCAAGCGGGTCTAGGATGTCCCACGCGTGAACGCGCTGTAAAAACGTTCCGCGTCAATAGCTTGCTGTTTCGTGTTTACCTGATCTTAACCTGGCAACCCCAGCAATCCCGGCAAATCCGTCATCGCGTGAAACACCAGCGCCCCCGCCGCTGCCAAGGCCATCCCGTCATCCTCGGCGGCAAAGCCATAGCAGCGCATCCCGGCGGCCACAGCGGCCTGCGCCCCGGACATCGAATCCTCGATCACCACACAGCCCGCAGGGGCCACCCCCAGCGCAGCGGCGGCGTGCAGATAGACGTCTGGCGCAGGCTTTGGCGCGTTCAGGGTCTGGGCGGAATAGATGTGGCCGCCAAACCGCTCCCTCAGGCCGGGGTGCTGGCCCATCGTGATCTCCATCTTGCGCAGGGGCCCGTTCGACCCCATCGCATAGGGAATCCCAGCCAGGTCCAAGGCGCCCAGCACCCCGATGATCCCCGGCACAAGCGGCGTCCCCTCGGCCAGACGGGCAAACATCCGGGCATATTGCGCCTCGACCCAGTCGTCCGGCAGGGCCACACCGGTTGCACGGGCGGCGGTCCAGAAACCGCGCATCGTGCCGCCCAGAAACATTTCGCGCATCTGGGTATGGCTCATCGGGTGGCCATACTGCGCCAATTGCTCGGCTAGCAGGTCAAAGGCCATACCCTCCGAGTCCATCACCACGCCGTCACAGTCAAAGATCACGGCTTGCGGTGTCATGGGGCCCTCAGGATGGTGACATGGGTATCGCCATAGCGGCGTTGGTCCAATTGGTCAAAGCCGGGCGGCGGGGGCAGGGCGGTGCCCTCTTCCCAGACCACCAAAGCCTCGGGTGCCAGCCAGTTCCCGGCAAGCGCCGCGTGCAGCGCGGCCTGGCCCAGGGATTTGCCATAGGGCGGGTCCAGGAAGGCGAGGGTATAGGCCGCGCCGGGGTTGGGGGGCAGGCGGGTGGCGTTCAGGCGCAGGTGGTGCGCCTCGGTCCGGCACAGCGCGATGTTCCTGGCAATCAGGCTGCGGGCGGCGGGGCCGTCGTCGATCAGCGTCAGGGTGGCGGCACCGCGTGACAGCGCCTCCAACCCCAGCGCCCCGGTTCCGGCGAACAGGTCCAGCACGCGGGCCTCTGTCACCGGGTCGCCATAACCGCCGTTGATCAGCAGGTTGAAGATCGCCTCGCGCACACGGTCGCTGGTCGGGCGCAGATGGGCGACGGGGTCGCCCGCGCCCACCTCGGCCAGCCGCAAGCCGCGCCACTGGCCGCCGATGATGCGCATTACTTGAGCAGCGCCTTCAGCTGGGTCGCCGGGTCGGCAATCGCGGCAGGGTCGGGCGATTTGCCCATTTCGATCAACCGCTTGCCCACCATATAGGCGCGGGGGTCGTTCATCGCATCGACGGCCAGCAGGGTGTCGCCGCGATAATACCAAAAGCTGACAGCCTCACCCGCGGGCCCCCGCGTCACGATCCGGTCATAGCCGGTGTTCAGTCCGGCGATTTGCAGTTTGGTGTCATACTGATCCGACCAGAACCACGGATGCGCGGTATAGGGCGTGACCTTGCCCAGCATGTTGTCGGCCACCATTTCGGCCTGTTCGATGGCATTGCCCACCGATTCCAGCCGCAACCGCCCCCCGGCCCACGGAAAGGACGCGCAATCGCCCGCCGACCAGATATGCGGGTCCGAGGTGCGGCCATAGTCATCGGTCTTGATGCCATTCTCGATCGCCAGCCCCGCCGCCTCGGCCAGGGCCGTGCCGGGCAGGATGCCGACGCCGACAATCACGAAATCGGCCGGCAATTCGGCGCCCGACGCCAGCCGAACGCCCGTGACGCGCCTATCGCCCAGCAAACGGTCCAGCCCGGTCGATTCCAGGATCTTGACGCCATGCGCGGTGTGCAGGGCGCGGACGTAATCCGACGTCTCGGGCGAAGCCACCCGTTGCAGGATGCGCGGTGCCATCTCCAGCACGGTCACATCCAACCCCAGCTTGGCCGCCACGGCAGCGGCCTCGAGCCCGATATAGCCACCGCCGACGATGACCAAACGGCGACCGGGGGCAAACTCGGCCTTCATCGCATCGACATCGGCCAGCGTGCGCACGGTATAAACCCCCGGCAAATCCCCCCCGATGGCCGCAGGCAGGCGGCGCGGATGCGATCCAGTGGTCAGGGCAAGCTGGTCATAGGCGACCGTTTCGCCGCCCAGGGTGACGGTGCGGGCGGCCGGGTCGATGGCCGTGACGGGCTGGCCCAGACGCAGGGTGATGTCCTGTTCGGCATAGAACTCGGCGCTGCGCAGCCACAGCCGCTCGGCCTCCATCTCGCCCATCAGGTAAGCTTTGGACAACGGCGGGCGCTGATAGGGCGGCGCAGGTTCGGCCCCGATCAGAGTGATTGCCCCGGCATGGCCCCCGGCGCGCAGTCTTGCGACCAACGCCGCCCCGGCCTGCCCGGCCCCGATCACGACGACATGCGACATCATTCCCCCTCTGGTCGATTGGACGGGGTCAGCCTATATCCTTGCTGCCAGGAAACGCAACGCGAGGATGACGAAGATGACGATTACCGTGGGCTCTGCCCTGCCGGACAGCACCGTGCTGGTGATGGGCGAAAACGGCGCCGAGGGCGTGTCGATGGCCACGCGGCTCAAGGGCCGCAAGGTCGTGATCTTCGGCCTGCCGGGGGCCTATACCGGGACCTGCACCACGTCCCATGTGCCCAGCTTCATGCGGGTGGCGGACAAGTTGCGTGCCAAGGGCGTGGATGAAATCATCTGCCTGTCGGTCAACGACCCCTTTGTGATGAAGGCCTGGGGCGACAGCACGGGGGCGGCGGCCAAGGGGATCACCTTCCTCGCCGATGGCGACGCCAGCTTTACCAAGGCCTGCGGGTTGGAGTTTTCGGTGCCGCATCTGGCGTTCTATGACCGGTCCAAACGCTATGCGCTTTATGCCGAGGATGGCGTGGTCAAGGTGATGAACATGGGTCAGGAAACCGGCGCCTGCGAAATCTCGGGCGGTGAGGCGATGCTGGAGGCGATCTGACGTTGGGCCAAATCTTTTAAGCAAAAGATTTGCAAATTCCTTGTTTCAAGGAATTTGGCCTGTGACGGGGCGGCGTGTCCGTTCGACACACAGGCAATCCACCGGTTCGGAATGGTCACCCACCACGGTGGCCGTTCCGGCGAACTGGTCCATCTTGCGGGCCAGGTCGATGTCCAGCGCGGACAGGCCGTTGCAGTCATGCGTGGACAGGGTCACGTCCACCACGTTGTAGACGTTGGACCATTCGGGGTGGTGGTTCATCTTCTCGGCTGCCAGCGCCGCACGGGACATGAAGGCCCAGGCTTCGGAAAAGTTCTTGAATTTCCATATCTTGCGCAGGGCGTCGCGGTCTGGAACAGCACGCCAGCCGGTATCCCCCAAGGGCGGCAGGTCGGTCGCACGGGTGGCGTCGGGCAGCAGGTCGGCCATGGGTCAGTCCTTTTTCATCAGGGCGTCGTCCAGCGCTGTCCCGCGCGCCATGGCGGGTCTGGTCTTGATGCGGTCCCAATAGGCGGACAGCACGTCATTGCCGGGCAGGGTGCCAAAGCGCATCCCCCAGCCGATCTGGCTGCCCAGATAGACATCGGCGGCGGAAAAGCTGTCGCCGCAGACAAAACTGTGATGGGCCAGATGGTCGGTCAGGGTCGCGACCACGCGGTCAAGGGTGCCATAGCCTGTGCGGCCCTCTTTGTCCGGCGCGGGCACCCAGCCCAGCGAGGTGTTCACGACAGCTTGTTCCACCGGCCCCGCCGCAAAGAACATCCAGCGGTAATAGCTGGCGATGTCCTTGGGCATCAGGCCGGCGTCCGGAAAGGTCTGCGCGAGGTAGGTGATGATCGCGGCCACTTCGGTCACCACCACCCCGTCATGCACCAGCGTCGGCACCTT
>CAMBWO010000254.1 GCA_945871285.1 Pseudorhodobacter antarcticus
AGATCGTGAAACAGCGACAGCCGCGCCAGCAGCGTCAGGTTGTGCGCCAAAGTCTTGCCAAACCCTATACCGGGGTCCACGGCGATGCGGTCCCGCGCAATGCCTGCCGCCTCGGCCGCCGCAACCCGGGCGGCAAGCGCGTCGAACACATCCAACAGCACATCGTCATACACCGGGTCAATCTGCATCGTGTCGGGCGTGGCAATCGAGTGCATCAGGATGACCGGGCACCCTGCCCCCGCCACAACCGCCGCCATCGCCGAGTCAAACCGCAGCGCCGTCACGTCATTGACCCAGGCCGCCCCCGCAGCCAAAGCCGCCTGCGCCACCCCGGCCTTGCGCGTATCAATCGAAATCGGCAGGTCCAGCCCGCCCTCGCGCAGCGCCGCAATCACCGGGGCGGTGCGGGCAATCTCATCGGCTTCGTCCACCGTCACCGCACCGGGCCGCGTGCTTTCGCCGCCGATGTCGATGATATCCGCACCGGCCGCCATCAGACGCGCCTGCATCACCGCCGCCTCGGGACGCAGGAACAACCCGCCATCCGAAAAGCTGTCGGGCGTCACGTTCAAGATGCCCATGATCTGCGGCCGCGCCATCGACAGCCCGCCAAAATCCGGGCGCGGCGCCGACAGGCGGTCGCGGGTCGCCGCATCAAGATCGCGCACATCCACCAATCGCGGCGGCGCAGACCGGCTCAACACCTCGACCCGGTCAAACCAGCACCCCCCCCCGGCCAGGGCCAGGGCATGCGGCGGGCGGGCGGGGTCGGTTTGGGCAATGGCGCGAAAATATTCCATAACGTTTGCTAGGACTGAACGCCGCCAGCGGCAAGGGGGCAGGTTCAGCCCCGCACCACCGTCACGCGGCTTCCTGCCGGCAGTGCAACATCTCCGTGAACGATCAACCGGTCCGCCGCCATCACCTCGGCCAACCACAGCGCCAATGCCGCCGGATCCCGCGACCCCGGACCATCGACGGCATCCATCACCATCTTGCCCGGCGCCCAGACCATCATCTGACCCCGCTTGACCGCCCAATCAATCTCGGTCCGCGTCGCCATCACCACACAGCGCGCATCCCGCGCCGCCAGAACCCAGGCGTTCTGCTCAATCGCCAGCAAATCCACCCGGCGCTGTGTCGGCCGGTGGCCCGTTTCGGGGCGGGGCAGATCGGGCATCCCCACCGTCAAGATCACCGGCAAGCCCAGCGACGCCCACCCATCCAGCCGTGCCGACAGGTCCGCCGCCGCAATCGCCGCATTGTCCAGATAGACGACCAGCGGATGCACCGGCGCCTCGGCTCCATCCACCACGACCTGCACCGCCACCTCGGCCCGCGACCGCACGATCTCGACCCCCAGCTTGTAGGGCCCGACATCCAGCTTTTCGATCCGCACAAAGGCCCGCATCGCCTGCGGTTCGGCCAAAATCCGCTCGGCCACCCGCTCGGCCAGGGTTTCCAGCAGGTTCAACCGCTCGGCCGCCAACTCGGCGGCAATCGACTCGGTGATCCGGTCATAGGACAGGATGCGGTCCACATCGTCGTTCAGCGGCTGCGGCGCGGGCCGCACCTCGACCACCACGTTGAACATCACGCGCTGGGTGTGGCCGCGTTCCTTCTGGAAGGCGCCAATCTCAACCTCAACCACATGATCGCGCAACGAAATCCGGTCACGCGGGTCAGCCGTGGCCGAAGCCGCCGCGCGTTCTTCCGGATGGGCAAAGGCGAGGCGGATATCGCTGGTCATGGGCTCGGTTCATCCAGATTTCAGGCACCTTCTAGCGCCTGCACCCGCCCGCGCCAAGCCCGCAGGCCGACCAATGGCGCCAAAGGCGCGACATCGCTCAGCGATAAAAGATATGTGCGCCAATCGCCGCCGTCTGCACCCGGCGTCCCCAGTTCGGCCGCACGTAATTGGCGTGGAAATAGGTGGCCCCGGTGGTCAGCGTCCGGGGCGCACCATCCAGCATCGCCCGCGCAATCCGCCCGGCGCGGTCCCGCGCCTCGGCGTCGCCCATGTGCTCATAGCCGCTGCACACATAAGAAAACGCGCAGGCCCCACTGCCCCGCGCGTTCACAACCGAACAGACCGTCGACGGAAAGTCCGGACTGTCGACCCGGTTCAAGATCACCTCGGCCACGGCAAACTGCCCCGGCAGCGTCTCGCCCCGCGCTTCGAAATACACCGCCTTGCGCAGGCATTCCCACTGCGCATCGCCCGTGGGCTCGGGCAGCGTCGCAAGCCAGGCATCGGTATACTCCAGCACCGCCGGCCCCCCCGGCTGGACGCGGCTGCGCGCCACGCCATTGGCCACGGCGGACAACTGGCTTTCCGCCAAGGCATTGACCGCAGCATGTTCAGCCCCGAACAACGAGGCGAATTGTTCTCCAAACAAGGTGGACGGATCGTTGGACTGGCTCACCGTCACGTCGGCGAAGGCCGCTCCGGTCAGAACGATCATCGCCGCTGCGGCGACCGTCCGTGATAGATGCAAGCACATTGTCTAGGTTCCCGGTCTTGTTTCACCAAACGCGCCGGTCAAACCAAGCGGTCCGTCCGGCAACAGTCGTCTGGCCTAAAGCCCGGAACCCGACCCGTCTATGTCAGCGACAATTTTACAACAGTTTTCACGACTTCGTGCGCGGAAAACCGCCGAATACCCACTGTTTCCACATTAGAAACACCGCGCAACATCAAGATATTGTGGTCTTTTTAGACATATCCACACGATCGGCCAAGGCCAGATGTGCCGCCGCCAACCGCGCCAAAGGCACCCGATAGGGCGAGCAAGAGACATAATCGAACCCGGCCCGCCGACAAAAATCTATCGATTCGGGGTTGCCGCCATGCTCGCCGCAGATCGACAGCACCAGATCGCCCCGCGTCTGCCGCCCCCGCTCCGCCCCGATCAACAGCAATTCGCCGACTCCGTCCACATCCAGCGTGTGGAACGGATCTTCGGGGAAAACCCCCTGCGCAACATAGGTCCCCATGAACCGCCCGGCATCGTCGCGCGACAGGCCATAGGTCATCTGCGTCAGGTCATTGGTGCCAAAGGACAGGAACGACGCATGCTGCGCAATCTCGCCCGCCCGCAGCGCGGCGCGGGGGGTTTCCACCATAACCCCCAGTTTATACTCGAAATTCACCCCAGTCTTGACCTTCACCGCTGCCGCGACCGCGTCGATATTGGTCTTGACCAGTTCCACCTCACGCCGGGCCGACACCAGCGGAATCATGATTTCCGGCACCACCACCGCGCCCGACTGTGCCAGTTCCACCGTCGCCTCAAAGATCGCCCGCGCCTGCATGTCGTAAATCTCGGGCAGGACAACGCCCAACCGAACGCCCCGCATCCCCAGCATCGGGTTCGCCTCCGACAGCGCCTCGGCCCGCCGGATCACCTCGGACAGCGGCCGGTCCATGGCCTCGGCCAGTTCGCGCAACCCCTCGCGACTTTGCGGCAGAAACTCGTGCAGCGGCGGATCGAACAGGCGAATACACACAGGAAGTCCCTGCATGATATTGAAAAGCTGCACAAAATCGGCGCGCTGCATCGGCAGCAACCGCTCCAGCGCCGCGGCCCGGTCCTTCGACGTATTGGCGAAAATCATCTCGCGCATCACGACCAGGCGATCCTCGTCAAAGAACATGTGCTCGGTCCGGCACAGGCCAATCCCCTGCGCCTCAAACTGCCGCGCCGTCGCCGCATCGGCGGGCGTATCGGCATTGGCGCGGATGCCAATGTCGCGCACGGCATCCGCCCAACCCAGCAACTTGCGAAAACTGTCGTCCAGCGCGGGGGCCAGCATTTCCGCCGTGCCCGCCATAACCTCGCCCTTGGTGCCGTCCAGCGTGATCTGATCGCCCTCGTTGAAGACCCGCCCATCCGCCGCCGTCAACCGCCGCTCCTTGGCATCGAGGCGAATGCCGGACGCCCCCACCACACACGGCACCCCCAGCCCCCGCGCAATCACCGCCGCGTGGCTGGTCACGCCGCCCCGTTCCGTCAGCACGCCGACGGCCGAGTTCATGCCGCGAATATCCTCGGGCTCGGTCTCGCGCCGACACAGGATGCACGGCTCACCCCGGGCCGCCGAGTCCTGTGCAGCGGCCGAGGTGAACACGATCCGCCCCGTCGCAGCCCCGGGCGAGGCGGCAATCCCCTTGGCAAACACATCCCGCGTGCCCCGCGGGTCGACCTGGCTGTGCAGCAATTCGGTCAGCGACCGCGGGTCAACGCGCAGCACGGCGTCGTTCTGGCTGATGATGCCATCCTCGGCCAAGGCCACCGCAATCTTCAGCCCCGCCCGCGCCGACCGCGCCGTCCGCACCGCATCCAGCACCGACAGATGGCCGTCCTCGACCGTGAACTCGACCTGCATCTCCTCGCGCAGCCGGGTGCGACAGACCAGGCCAAACCGGTTCAGGTCGGCAAACACCGTCGGCGCCAACTCCTCCAGCGAGGGGCCGCGCGGGTCGCGGGTCAGATACAGCGCCTCGGTCTTGCTCAGCGCGTCGCGGCCCTGGGATTGCCCCAGATAGCGCCCGGTGACCTGCGATTGCCCGGTGATGGGATCGACGAACTGGATCACCCCCGACCCCGAAATCCCCTGCCCGATGCCCTGGGCCATCGCCTGCACCACCAACCCCAGCGCCGCCTGCTTGGGGGCACCCTTGGCCTCGCGCAACAGCCGCGCCGAGGTGCCCTCCCACGCCCGCGCCATCGACCGCAACACCTCGGACAATTGCTTGGCCGGGTCCTCGGGGAACGGCTCCTCCATCTCGCGCTCGTAATGCTTCAGCGCCTCGCGCAGGGCGTCGCCAGTGGACTGATTCTCTTCGAAAATATCGGGGTCAAGCCGCGCCACATGGGTGGCATAGGATTGCACGAACCGCAGATACAGCGCATCCGCCGCCAGATGGCCATGGCTCGCCCGCAGCGCCGCATGCCGCGTCGCGTTCATCCCGATGTTCAAAATGGTCGAGGGCCCACCCCAATCAGGGTTTTCCGGGCTTGGCCGCACCGAAATCAGCGGGTCCGCGCCGAAATGGTCCAGAATCAGGCCGGTCGCGACCTGCGCCCCCCCCGCAATCGCCCGCACCGTCCGCGCCGGCAACGCCACGGTCAGCGGCACCGGCAGATCCAGCCGCACCAGCCGCTGCAAACACTTGGCCCGCCAGCCATGCGTGGCCGCCGAAACCTTGGCCGAGGGGGTGATGACAGAGAATTCCAGCGTCGGGTCAGGTTTCTGCACTGCGGCGGCCCTTTTTATGTGGGTGCAGCATAGGCCGAAATTCGTCTGGTGCAAGTTTTATGGGCAGGGCGGGGGTTTCACATCCCCGCACCCAAAGCGCAAAATCCGAAAAGGATTTTGGCGCGACATGAGTATTTTTGCCGAAATGAACGGGTCAGCCTTCGATCTTGGTCAGGTCCGCGACGCCCGAGCAGATGGCGCGGATGCGGTGCAGCAGGTTCAGGCGGTTGCGGCGGGTGATCGGGTTGTCCGCATTGACCTGTGCGACGGTGAAGAAGGCGTCGATGGGCTGACGCAGCGCCGCCATCGCCGTCATGGCTGTGGCAAAATCTTCGGCCTGCATGGCCGGGGTGATCGCCGCTTCGGCAACATCCAGCGCAGCGAACAGGGCACGTTCGGCGTCGGTTTCGGCGAACTTGATGTCCGCGCCGAATGAATATTCCACGCCGTCCTTTTGCTCGGCCTGCGTCAGGATGGTGTTGGCGCGTTTGTAGCCTTGCAACAGGTTTGGGCCGTCCTCGGTCTTGAGGAAAGCCGCAAGCGCCTCAGCCCGCTTGACCAGCAGAGTCAGGTCATCATTGCCGGGCAAGGCAAGGCAGGCATCGATCAGGTCGTGGCGGATGCCCTGGTCTTTGAGATAGACCTTGAGGCGGTCGTGGAAGAAGGAGAGGAGGTCAGTCGAGTTTCCAGAGACTTTAGTACCCTCGAAGTCAACAAGTGCTTTACCCATCCCGAAGGCACTTATCCCTATTCCAGCTTGGGCTTCTGCGAGTTTACGTGCTGCAATTTGCTCCAGAATACGGTCCTGGTGACGATCCAGTTCACCTACCATTCTTGTCCGCAGCCCATTCCCCAACACCAACCGAATAGCCCCCAACGCCGCCCGCCGCAGCGCAAAGGGGTCCTTGCTCCCCGTCGGCTTCTCGTCAATCGCCCAGAAGCCGGTCAGCGTGTCGATCTTGTCGGCCAAGGCCACCGCCACCGAAACCGGCTCCGTCGGCACCGCATCCGACGGCCCCTGCGGCGCATAGTGGTCGCGGGCGGCCAAAGCCACCGCTTCGGGCAACCCAGCCTCCCGCGCGTAATACATGCCCATCAGGCCCTGCAACTCGGGGAACTCGCCCACCATGGCGGATCGCAGGTCGGCCTTCGCCAGCCGTGCCGCCTGTTCGGCCAGATCAGGATCAGCCCCAACCAAGGGCGCAATCTCGCGTGCCAGCGACGCGATGCGGGCAATCCTGTCCGCCTGCGACCCCAGCTTGTTGTGGAAGGTGACCGCGTTCAGCCCGTCCAGCCACTCGCCCATCCCCTCTTTGGCCACCCGCAAATCCTTCTCCCAGAAGAATTTCGCGTCACTCAAGCGGGCATTCAGCACCTTCTGGTTGCCCTTCAGGATCGTCGCCCCGTGGTCCACCGGATCGGTATTGGCGACCGTGACAAAGCCTTCGATCCGACCAGACCGGGCCCGGACCGAGAAGAACTTCTGATGCTCG
>CAMBWO010000255.1 GCA_945871285.1 Pseudorhodobacter antarcticus
GCGGACGGGCAGGTTGATTTCCTGAACGGGGGCGAGGGCGACGATGTGCTGCATGTGGGCGTGGGCGATTATGCCAGCGGCGGCGAGGGCGCAGATCAGTTCTTGCTGGCGGATATCAACCCCGGTGACCCGGTCGCCCAGATCACCGATTTCGACCGGGGCGAGGATGCGTTGATGCTGGTCTATGACGCGGCGCTGCACGCAGACCCGGTGGTGACGATCGAGGAGGCGGCGGGCGATGCGACGGTGTTTCTGGACGGGGTGCCGGTGGCTCAGGTTCTGGGCGGGGCGGGTATGAGCGTCGGGGATGTGGTGCTGAGGGCGGCCTGATTGGCCCAGGGTTCGGGCTGTTTGTGATAGCCGATGTAGAGCGGGTGTTTGGGATGGCCGGCCTGTGACAGGCCAAGGTGATAGAGTTCGGGGCCGAGGGGGCGCAGCAGGCGTTCGACCTGCGCCCCGCGGGAAAGGTGCGCGCCATGGGTGCCCCAGGCGCAGATGATCCGGTCGGCCATCAGCGCCAGATCGCGGATCATGCGGTCATTGTCGGGGCCTACCGGGTCCGCCTCGGCGCGCATGACGCGGGGGTCGGTGGCGCGGAAGGCAAAGATGTTGGCCACGGCAAAGCTGCCAAAGCCCAAGGCCCGCGCCCGGCGTTCGCAGCGTTCGACGGTGGGGTCGTTTTGCACCTCGGTCGCGGTCGAGGGGTTCAGCATCACGAACAGGGCCTGCGGGCCGGGGGCCCAGACGCGGGTCAGCGCATAGCGATAGCGCAGGTCGGGCGAATAGGTCGCGGTGCTGGCGGCGTCGCCTTTTTGGTGCTGGCGGATGATCATCGAGGGGAAGTCCTGGGGAGAGGTTTTGCCTCCGGCGGGGATATTTGGGCCGAAATGAAAGGTGTCAGTTGAAGACGCGGGAGGGGTGGAGTTCGCCGCCACGATAGTGGCCGACGGCGACGGCGCGGCCTTGGTAGGAGGCCCAGGCCTCGGTGCCGTAGGGCAGGCTTGGCCCGATCACCATGCCGGGGTTGCCGTGGCTGAGGCGCACCGCGCCCTCGGGGGTGGCTGTCATTTCGGGCAGGTCGGCGAGGCCCAGTTCCAGGGGTTTGAGCCAAGTGTCGAGTTCGTCGGTTTGGGCCAGACGGTTGATATCGGCCCAGGAAATCCCCTCCTCCGCGGTGAAGGGGCCGGACCAGGTGCGGCGCAGCCATTGGACATGGCCGAGGCAGCCCAGGGTGCGGCCCAGATCGCGGGCGATGGAGCGGACATAACCGCCCTTGCCGCAGACCATTTCGAGTTCCACATGATCGGCGTCGGGGCGGGCGATCAGGTCCAGCCGGTCGACCCACAGGGGCCGGGCGGCGAGGTCCATCGCCTCGCCCTCACGCGCGAGGTCATAGGCGCGGGCACCGTCGACCTTGACGGCGGAGAATTGTGGCGGGATCTGCTGGATGTCACCGCGAAAGGCGGTCAGCGCGGCCTCGATGTCGGCCTCGGTGGGGCGGAGGGGGGAGGTGGCGATCACGTCGCCCTCGGCGTCGTCGGTGGTGGTGGCGGCACCGAGGGTGATCATGAAGCGATAGCATTTCAGCGCATCGGTGATGAGGGAGACGGTCTTGGTCGCCTCGCCCAACGCGATGGCCAGAACGCCGGTGGCTGCGGGGTCGAGCGTGCCGGCATGGCCAGCCTTTTGCGCCGAAAAGGCCCATTTCACCTTGTTCACCACGGTGGTCGAGGTGACGCCGGCCGGTTTGTCGACGACGAGCCAGCCCGATACGGCCCGCCCTTTGCGTGTGCGCGCCATCAGTTGGATCCCTGTGGAATGACGAGGCCGACGATCGGCCCGATGCTGAACCCCGCCCCCGACCGGCCAAGGTCTGGCGCATACAGGCGCGAGACAGAGCCATCGAAGTAAAGGGCGTTGAGTGCGCCAAGTTCGTCGCGGAACAGGCGGGCGAAGTGGTCAAAGTTGACCGGGCGGTTGGAAATGGCGAACCAGGCGGTCTGGCCATCGGCGCTGACGCCGACGCCGTTGCGAATGTTCAGCGAATCGGAGGTGGGCCGGAAGCGGGGGTGCAAGGCGCCGTCGATCACCAGCATCGGGCCGGACTGGCTGGCATAGCGGCAGTCACGCTGGCGCTGGGCAAAGCGGCGGCTTTCGATGACGGCAAACTGATCGCCAATGCAGAACACGCCATTGGGCAAGAGGCCGAAATTGCCGGGGCCGTCCGAGGTGACGATGGATTTCAGCGTTTCGCCGTCCTCGACATAGAGGCCAACCGGCGACAGGTCGGGCTGGAACATGCCGGCATTCATGGCAAACCCCAAGGCCAGACCCTGCGGCGCAAGGGCGGCGTCCACCGATGAAAAGCCCGCATAGGGGCCGGAGGGGCCGTTCAGAAACAGGCGCAGATCGTCGGTGCTGCGCGCTTGGCATACCGTATAGGGCAGGCCATCGAAGGTCAGGTCGCGGCAGGCGGCATCTGCGGCGGTGCTGGTCAGCGCGGCAAGCAGGGCAAGGAGCATCCGCATCAGGGCGCTTCGGGCTCGTCCCCGGTGTCCTTGGCGGCGATGTCGCGCTGGACCTGCGGATCGGCGAACAGCTTGCGGGCGGCGTCCATCCGGTCAAAGGTTTCATCGGCGCGAAACCGCAGTTCGGGGGCATAGCGCAGGGTCAGTTCGGCCGAGACGCGTTTGCGCAATTCCCAGGCGTTCTTGGCGAGGGCGGCGACGGCGTCGGTCGCGGTCGCGCCGCCCATGAGGGGGGTGACATAGATCGTGGCAACCTTGAGGTCGGGCGACATCGCCACCTCGCCGATCGAGATGGACATGCCGTTCAGGACGGGGTCGTGGATTTCGCCCTGCATCAGCAGTTCGGACAGGATGCGCCGGATCATCTCGCCGACACGAAGCTGGCGTTGACGGGGGCCTTGGGGGGAGGTGTGTTTTGCCATGGCGCCCTTTAAGCCGATTCCATGGGCACTGCAACGGCGGGCTTTTCGGGCGCGGCGGAACAGGCTAAAGCCAGCGAAACCTTTGGGGGATGGCATGGGCAACAGGACCGGGATCGTGGTGACGGGCGCATCGGGGCGCATGGGGCAGATGCTGGTGCGAATGATTGCCGCCTCTGACAAGGCCCGGCTGGTGGGCTGCATCGAGAGGACGGGTCATGGCTGGATCGGCCGGGATGTGGGCGAGGCGATGGGCGGCGCCCCGGTTGGCGTGCTGGTGACGGATGACCCGCTGGAGGCCTTTGCGCGCGCGCAGGCCGTGGTGGATTTCACCGCACCCGCCGCGACGGTGGAGTTTGCCGCATTGGCCGCGCAGGCCCGCGCCGTGCATGTGGTGGGCACGACGGGGCTGGAGGCGGAACATCACCGCAAGCTGGACTTGGCCGCGCATCATGCGGTGGTCATTCAGGCGGGCAACATGAGCCTGGGGGTGAACCTGCTGACGCGGATCACGCAAAAGGTGGCGCAGGCCTTGGATGCCGATTGGGACATCGAGATTGTCGAGGCGCATCACCGCATGAAGGTGGACGCGCCCTCGGGCACCGCGCTGATGCTGGGGCAGGCTGCGGCTGACGGGCGGGGGGTGGCGCTGGATCAGGCCAGCGTGTCGGGCCGCGATGGCATCACCGGGGCGCGGGAACGGGGCACGATCGGCTTTTCCGCCATTCGCGGCGGCGACATCGTGGGCGAGCATGACGTGATTTTCGCCACCGAGGGCGAGCGGATCGTGCTGCGGCATCTGGCGACGGACCGCAGCATATTTGCCCGTGGGGCCCTGCGGGCGGCGATCTGGGGGCAGGGGCAAAAGCCGGGGCGGTATGACATGATGGACGTGCTGGGGCTGTAGGGCGACCCGGGGTGCTGTCAAAAATCGACCGCGATGCCCTTTTTCTCCCAGTCACCAAAGCGCACAGGTTCGGGGCCGACGCGGCCGCCGAGTTCGGTGGGCAGGGCGAGAGGCGGGGTGGCGGTGCGGCGGGCCTCGGCTTCGGCGAGGGCGCGCAGGGCTGCGGGGGGCAGGGTGGGCTGGTCGGTCATCTGGGGCGTTCCTTGGCAAGGCGTGATCCTTGATATAAGGGCCAAGGCAGGATCAGCAAGGGTTGGGCGATGACAGAGGGACTTTTGGCGCGGCAGGCGGCGTTGGCGTTGTTGATGGGGGTCCTGGGCGACCGCCAGCCGCTGAGCGACCTGAGCGAGGGGCCCATTCTGGCCAAACTGCCTGCGGCCGAGCGGGCGCGGGCGCAGCGGTTGGCGCTGACCACGCTGCGGCAGATCGAACCGACGGACAGGTTGTTGCAGACCCACCTCAAACGCGAGCCGCCGTTGTTGGCGTTGAACATCCTGCGGCTGGCGGTGACCGAATTGCAGGGCGGGGCGGCGGCGCATGGCGTCGTGAATGCGGCGGTCGAGATGGTGCGCAAGGGGCAGCATGTGTCGGCGCTGGCGGGCATGGTGAACGCCGTGTTGCGCAAGGTGCCGGTTGGGGTAGAGCTGACCGGGGCCGTGCAGAAGATGCCGCGTTGGTTGCGGCAACCGCTGGTCCACGCCTGGGGCCGCGATGTCGTGAGTGCGATCGAGGGGGTGCAGGCCAAGGCGCCGCCGCTGGACCTGACCGTTCGGGGGGCGCATCCCGACGGGGTTGTGCTGCCGACCGGGTCGGTGCGGGTGCAGGGGGCGGGGCAGGTGTCGACGCTGCCCGGCTTTGCCGAGGGCGCGTGGTGGGTGCAGGATGCGGCGGCGGCGATGGCAGTGCCGATGCTGGGCGATGTGCGGGGTCAGCGGGTGCTGGACCTGTGCGCGGCGCCGGGTGGCAAGACCATGCAACTGGCAGCGGCGGGGGCTGCGGTCACGGCGCTGGATATTTCGGGACCACGGATGGGGCGGGTGCGCGAGAACCTGGCGCGCACGGGGCTTTCGGCCGAGTTGGTGGTGGCGGATGCGCTGCATTGGCAGCCCGAGGCGCTGTTTGACGCGATCCTGCTGGATGCGCCCTGTTCGGCCACTGGCACGATTCGGCGGCATCCGGATTTGCAGTATATCAAGGATGGGTCGGAACTGGGCCCTTTGGTGGCGTTGCAGGCGCAGATGATCGACCGGGCGTTGGGGTTCCTGAAGCCGGGGGGGCGGATGGTCTATTGCACCTGTTCGCTGTTGCCGGATGAGGGCGAGGCGCAACTGGCGGCAGCTTTGGCGCGGCATCCGGGGTTGTCGGTGGTTCAAACTGCCGTGCCGGGGGTGCCTCAGGCGTGGTTCATGCCCGAGGGCGGGTTGCGGCTGCGGCCGGATTACTTGGCCGAATCGGGCGGGATGGACGGGTTCTTCATGGTTTGCGTGACGAAATAGGCGCGAAGAGGCGGTAATAGGCCCAGTCCGGCAGGAATTGCGACAGGCGGAACAGCCAGGAAAACACCGTGGGGAAGCTGGACTTGAATCGGTCGCTTGCCATCAACTCCATCATCGCCTGTGCGGCCTGATCGGGTTCCATCAGGAAGGGCATGGCAAAGTCGTTCTTGGCGGTCAGGCGGGTGCGGATGAAGCCGGGGTTGGCCAGTTGCACCTTGACCCCGGTGCCGCGCAGATCGGCATACAGGCTCTCGGCCAGGGCCATCACGCCCGCTTTGCTGGCGCCATAACCCACGGCGCCGGGCAGGCCGCGAAAGCCGGAAAGGGAGCCGGTGATCACCACATGACCGGACCCGCGCGCCACCATGGCGGGCAGCACCGCGCCGATGACGCGGGCGCACCCGGTGAAATTGACATCGCACATCGTGGTCAACTGGTCGGCATCGAGGGCCTGACCGGTCATCGGCCAATAGACCCCGGCCAGGAACACCACGCCATCCACCCGCCCGACCGCCGCTGCCGCTTGGGCAACCGAGGCAGAGCTGGACACGTCCATCGGAACGATCTGCACGCCGGGCAGGCCGCGCTGGGCGGATTGCAGGGCAGCTTCGGTGCGGGCGGACAGGGTCAGCCGGGCGCCCTCTGCGTGCATCTTGGCGGCAAGCGCCAGACCCAACCCCTCGGACGCGCCGACGAGCCAGTAGTGTTTGCCTGCAAAATTCATGCCGGGACACGGCGCATCGTGGCGACCAGTTCGGCGACCTTGACGCCAAATTTGTGGAACTGGCTGCGGTTGATGATCGTGCCGTTTTCGGCCAGATACATCCAGTCGGTCACATTGACGACCACCCCGCCCGCCGATTTGGGCAACCGCAGGTTATAAAGCATCTGGACGGTGGGTCCGCTGACGGTGCCCTGGCCTGCGCCCACCACATCATCCGCCTCGGCCCGGATGCGGCCCTCATTGCCGAGGGTCAGGCGCCATTCGCGGTCCTGTTCCTCGCCGTTGTCATATTGAAAGCGTTCGGACAGGACGCCGCGGTTGCCCTCCCATTTGCCATCCATCCGGGCGACAAAGCGCGAGGTGATCCGGCCGGTCGGGCCGTAGATCACGCCTTCGCACTGGATAGGGCCATTCAGGTCGCGGCGCGGGTCAAAGGCGGGGCCTTTGGCGGCATAGTGGGACGGTTTTTGGCTGCGAAACCCGATGAACAGGGGCGCGACGACGGCGGCAATGGCGGCAAGGACAAAGGCAAAGGCAATCAGCATGAAGCGGTCCTATTCGGCGGGGGTTTGAGGGGTGTCGCTGGTCACGGCAAGGGCGGGGGGCAGCGGGCGGGTGCGAAAGGCGGCCCCCTTCCACCACAGTTTCAGCGCCTGCCAGTGGATCAGCGCC
>CAMBWO010000256.1 GCA_945871285.1 Pseudorhodobacter antarcticus
AACAGCCGTTCCGCGTGCTTGCGGTGATAGCCGGAGATCTCTGCAAACTCGGTCAGGATCCGGCCTTTTTCCGCGCGCGTCGAAGACCGGTACCGCGACGCCACAGCTTTCAGAAGTTCATCTCTCGTGCCCATGCTGATCCGCCTCATGCCCCACCCCCAGAACAAACTGCTCCGAAAACATTTCTAGTGAGGCAATGATCTGATCATCGGGAATAATTCTGGTGAGGCAATGCGCCGGCCATGGTGGTTGTCGCTCAACAGATGGCGGTCGCATCATCAGGGGGTTTCGCGGGTGGGTGTGTCGAAGACGATTGATCAAGGTCAATGCCGCCCGGTGAATGCATCCGTAGGCTTGATCAAGGTGCGTCCTAGCTTAGCGGTGCCGTCAGGGCGCAGGTGTGTGGGGAGGCAGAAGGGGCAAAGGCATCCGGGATGGCTCGCAAATCAACCAATCGCCCAGCAGACGAGGACAGCGTGTCGTCACCCTCGCTGCTGACCGTGAAGGATCTACAAGTCTGCTGTGATCCCGCATTGCTGGACTTTGAAGACACGTCGAACCTTGAACCGCTGCCCGGGCTGATCGGACAGGAGCGAGCCTTGAGTGCCATCAAGCTGTCAGCATGCATTACGCATGCGGACTTCAACCTTTTTGTCCTGGGACCGGGCGGCGCTGGCAGGCATTCGGCCGTACAGACACTGCTGGAGATCGAGGCGGCCAATCGATCGGTTCCGCCTGACTGGGTCTATGTGAACGATTTTGCCAACCCGGACCGGCCAAAGGCCATCTCCCTGCCGCCTGGCACGGCACAGCCCCTGCAAAAGGCGTTGGAAGCGCTGGTGGACGATCTGGCGACCGACATCCCCGCGCTTTTCGAGTCCGAGCAATACCAGAGCCGCCGAAGTGCCTTTGAGCAGCGGTTGTCAGCGCGCAAGCAGGACGCTTTTGAAAAGGTCGTTGAAAAGTCGCAAGGCCGCGGCGTAACGATCATGCGAACGCCGATGGGTTTTGCAATCGCGGGCGTGCGCAACGGTGAGGTGATCAAACCGGACGATTTCTCCATCCTTTCGGATTCAGACCGCAAAGCAATCGAAAGCGCAGTCAGCCTGACCGAGAAGGATCTTGAGAAACACCTCAAGTCGATTCCGCGGGTGGAAAAGGATCACCGGGCCGCGGTCGCGCTGCTGAACGCAGAAATGGCTGAGCAGGCAGTGAACGAATCGCTTGAAACTGTGTTTCAAACTTTCGGGGCCATCGAAGCGATAAAGCCGTACCTTGCCTCCCTGCGAACCGACCTGATCGAGAACGCCGAGATATTCCTGCGCGAAGGAAACGGGCGACAAGAGGGTCCCTTTCCGGCGGCCCGCGCACGCATCCACGATGAACCGGCTTTTCACCGCTACGCCGTCAATGTGATGGTGTCCAACGATCCGGCCAAATCCACAGCGGCACCGATCATCACCGAGCCGCTGCCCTCGCTGTCAAACCTGATCGGCAAGGTGGACCACATTTCAACCATGGGTGCACTGGTCACGGATTTCACCCTGATCCGGTCAGGCGCGCTGCACCGGGCGAACGGTGGCTACCTTATCCTCGATGCGACGCGGGTGCTTGGAGAACCTCTCGCTTGGGAGGCGCTGAAGCGGTGCCTCGAAACGCACGCGATCCGGATCAGTTCCGCCGCCGAGATGCTGAGCCTGATCTCGACCAGCACGCTTGAGCCGGAACCGATCCCGCTGCAAGTGCGGGTGGTGCTGGTTGGTGACGCATTGGTGCAGCTGCTATTGACCCTTTACGACCCCGATTTCAGCCGCCTTTTCAAGCTTGCCGCAGATTTCAGCCACGACATGCCACGAACCGCGGAAAGTGTCGGGCTCTTCGCCCGCATGGTCGCAGGGGCCTGCGAGCGCGACGGACTGAACCCCGTCAGCCGCGATGGGGTAGCCGCGTTGATTGACGTGGCGTCACGGGCGGCCGAAGATCAGGGCCGGATGTCGCTGCGCATCGGGACGTTGTGGGATCTGTTGCGCGAGGCCGATTTCCTGACCTCGGCAAGCGGCAAATCGGTGATCGATGCCAGCCAGATCGCCGCCGCCCGGGCAGCGGCCGAGCATCGTGCGGATCGGGTGCGCGAACGTCTGCAGCAGTTGATCGAAGAAGGCACGCTGATCGTCGCGACTTCGGGCAGCACGGTCGGTCAGGTCAATGGCCTGACTGTCACCAGCAGCGGTCTTTTCGGCTTTGGCCTGCCAGTGCGCATCACGGCCCGGGTGCGCATGGGCACAGGCAAGGTGATCGACATCGAACGTGAGGTGAAGTTGGGTGGTCCAATCCACTCCAAGGGCGTGCTGATCCTGTCCTCGTACCTTGCGACGCACTATGCGGGCGAGGTGCCGCTTTCGCTCTGGGCAAGCCTTGTGTTCGAGCAAAGCTATGGCGGGATCGAAGGCGACAGCGCTTCGGTCGCCGAGCTTTGCGCGCTGTTGTCGGCACTGGCGGGCATTCCGATCTCGCAGTCACTCGCTATAACCGGCTCGATCAACCAGATGGGCGAGGTTCAGCCCATCGGCGGGGTCAACGAAAAGATCGAAGGCTTTTTCGACACTTGCAAGGCCGCCGGTCTGACCGGCCAGCAGGGTGTGCTGATCCCGCGCCGTAACGTCAGGAATCTGATGCTGCGACACGACGTGATCGAGGCCGTGTCAAAGGGCCAGTTCCGCATCTACGCGATTGCGCATGTTGACGAGGCGATGGAGCTGCTGACGGGCCTGACCGCCGGAAAACGCAGTGGGAACGGCGATTTCGAAGACGGATCAGTCAATGCCAATGTCGAGACGCGGCTCAGGGATTTTGCCTATGCTTTGCGCGATTTCATGAGGCCATTGGACATGGATCAAGGGATCGCCTCGGACGAGTGACCGCCTGCGCGTTACTGGGCAGCGGACCAGTTGGCTGGGTGAGGGCGGGAAATCAAGGGTATCAGACGAGATCAAAGGAGTTGGATCATGGCTCACAAGGATGTTCTGTTTCGCTCCGCCGCACGCGAAGCGATCTTGCGCGGCACAACGCAACTGGCCGACACCGTGCGCGTCACGCTGGGCCCGCGATCAAAATCTGTGCTGATCGACCGGAAATATGGCCCGCCTCTGGTCTGTAACGACGGGGTCACCATTGCCAAGGAATTCGATCTGAAGGACCCAACGGAGAACCTGGGTGTCAGGATGCTGCGGCAGGCAGCGGAAAGGACTGCCGACGTGGTGGGCGACGGGACCAGCACCGCCACGGTCCTAGCGCAGGCGATCTTTGCGGACGGCGTGCGCAACGTGGTGGCCGGGGCAAGTGCCATCGACATAAAGCGGGGCCTTGATGGCCGACAGCACCCGGCTCTACGTCGATGAAACGACCGCCCCGGTGCTGGACCCGGGGCGCGGCAAGACCAAGACCGGCTATCTCTGGGCCGTCTTGCGCGATGATCGTGGCTGGAACGGCCCTGCACCGCCCGGCGTGGTGTTCCATTATCGACCCGGGCGCAAAGGCGAATACGCCGCCGAAATTCTGCACGGCTTCAACGGCACGATCCAGGTCCCCTCTCATACATGCAAGCATGCATTGCCGGGCAATGGATGCTTATGGCGCCTATACCCATCTGGCCACGCCGAAACGCCCGGGCGGCGATCCGTTGCGGCTGGCCTTCTGCTGGGCACACGGGCGGCGCAAGCTGATCAAGGCCAAGCCCCAGAAGGGCTCGCCCATCGTCAATGAGGCGCTGTTGCGCATCGCCGCCCTCGACAAGGTCGAGGACGCGATCCGCGGGTCCGACCCCGATCATCGCCGAGCCATCCGACAGGAACTGTCCCGGCCGCTGGTGGATGAGTTCTTCGCCTGGCTGAAGGCACAAGCCGCGCGTGTGTCGCGCAAATCCGACCTTGGCGAGGCCATGACCTATATGCTGAAACGACAGGACGGCTTCCGGCTGTTCCTCGACGATGGCCGCGTCGACGTCGACTCCAACCTCGTCGAAAACGCCATCCGTAGCCCCGCCATGAACCGCCGCAACGCGCTCTTTGCCGGCCACGACGAGGGCGGCCGGAACTGGGCCCGCTTCGCCAGCCTGATCGGCACATGCAAGATGAACGGCGTCGAACCCTATGCCTATCTGCGCGATCTGTTCACGAAACTGGCCAACGGCCACCTCGCCCGCGACATCGACGCCCTGATGTCATGGGCCTACACCCAGCAGGTCAACGGCACATAAGGACCTCGTCTCGTAGTCCCTGACGAGCTACCGACAGCCCTCCGCTTCAGCCCATCGCCACCCCGCGCAAGCGGAAACTCAATGGGGCGTAGACGCCGCTTACGATACAACCTGAAGATCTGTCGTCATATCGCAATTCCTTTACCGCTAGCGCATTGGCGGATCTGCCTTGTTGGTATCAGTGTTGTTGGACAATGCGCAAAGGGTCAAGCCGCGTCGAAGCCGTAGCGCAGCTCGAAACGATCTTCGGCTGCCAACAGTGGCACTCGCTTATCTCTCCCTCCGCCATCGGGCTCAGACGAGGCCACTGGCCGCGAGCGCTCTCTAGACCCGGTGTACGCAGCCGATGTGGCGTCGCGGCCAACGGCCAGTGAAGTCCCGATCCGGCGAGGCGCGAATGCCTCCCCGTCTCGGGTCAAACCGCTGTTTTGAAGGTATCTGGCAGGTGGCTTCCGCTTGCTGGCTTCCGGTGTGGTGGCTTCCGCAAAGTGGATTCCCTGGCTTCCACAAAAGAATCCAGCACGCCAAGGTCGTGATTCCGCAAGCCTTTGATAACGAGTCGCTTTTCCCCAGATCGCGCGCCAAGTGGATTCCGCCTGGATTCCCCGGTGAAAAAGCCACTCGCTAGCGAAATGCCGCGCTGCGCCCCCCCGCATACAAACAGGGCCGGGGAGGAACCTAGCCAGGGGGGGCTGGACCTTATGCCTCGCCAAACCCTTGATCTCTCATACGCCCAAGAGCTTCGAGGGCATGGCGGGCTTGCAGGTCGGAGGGAATTCGACGCGGAATAGATGCGCAAACTTCGAGGATTTGCATGTCCTTGGGCGTTAGGCGTTTCCGTTCACGTCCCCAATTCAAGACATCCTTCCAAAACTCTGCACCCAGAGTCACGACCTCCGACTGGGCGTTGATACCCTCGGTTAGTGTCTTCTTTGCTTTTTCGTCGCGCTTTGCTGTCCGAGCAGTATCCGCCAAGGTGAGGCAGGTATCGAAGTCCGCGTCGTAGGAAAGCTTGCGATCCTTAAGCGCATTCCAACATGCCTGCTGCTTGGCCCACTCGGTCAAGAGCCGAACTCCTGGAGGTGGGTTGCTAATGACTGCATTGGCCTCAGCGGCAGCAGTGATCAACGCTCGCACCAATGCTTCGTTTACCTCTTGCTTCCGCCAGACCGTGTCGATGTCTAGTAATTGCTTTCCGTCACTCGCATCATGAAAGACCTTTGCTATGGCAAAAGGGACAATATTTGCGAGAATACCACTTTCATACCATGCTTGTTTTGGCACCTCATTTCGAAGTCTTCTAAAAATCATCGCCTTGGCAATAAGCCTCTTATACCATAGTTCGTCGAACTCGGAGTCGGACTTGCTCCATGCATCCCCCATACTCTTCGAAAACTCACCGAATACTTTTTGCGGTCCTTTTGAAACAGTATGGGGAAGTCCAATGCTGGCGTACTGATACTTTGCTAGATCAGTCTTGCTGAACTCTTGTGATTTTGGGAACTCAAGATCATGCTTTTTTAATTGTGCAACTGTGAGCTTGCTTCGGGAGAAGAGGACCTGTCCGCGTGATCTTTCGTAAAACCACTTGCTGTCATGTCGTTCACCGGGCTTGGGAGGGAAGACAATAGTGCGCGAAAACTGCTCCATGCGAACATGAAACGGATGGTTTGACGAGAAGTCCGCTGGGTCAACCTTGTTCTGCGTGTTTGCGTAGAGCGATATCTTTGGAACTATTTCTTCCGAGCGTTCCGGTGGGACCACTGTCAGCTTCATCTGAACGAAGACTTGGGGAAGTTGGTCCCTGGCGGATTTCAGACTTGCGTGGATCGACCCCGTCGTCTGGGCGCCGTTTACTATCTGAAGGTTGCTGATCGAGGCAACGGCCAAGCCGTCCTCGCTTCTGACGCAGGACACGGCATCGGCTGTGGCCGACAACCCGTTGTTGTAGGGGAAGAAAAGCTCAGGGTTATCCTTGATTGTCTTCTGGATGCCTTGGTTGGTCTTGGCGCGGGCCTGCAGGAACGAACGGACGTTCGCTTCGAGAAGACGGGCACCCCATTTGTCGTAGATCGCAGCCAACTGCTCGCCCGGTACAACCAGCAAATAGCTTTCGAGGGCTGCCCCCGACTGCGACGCTTTTAGCGCCGGAAGGGGCGCCCCAAAATCCTGTGCAAAGTCGATGACCATGTCCTCGCGAGCCTGTCCCGACCGGTCGAACCGTTCGAAGCGGGCCAGATCCCAGACCGACCATGTGATCGGCACGTCGCCGATGTCCGCCAGTTTCACCGTATCGTCACGGCCGATGTAATGCCGATTGGAAATGAGGATCAACGTAAGCGGCGTCTGCGGCCCATTGAATTTTCGGTTGCATTCAGCGGTTTTGGCAGTTGGACCTAGGCCGATGGGCTCGTCGGGGAGTCCCGGATGAGCTCATTATGATGCTTTGACTGGCGGGATGTGGGCCCACGGCATCAGGGCG
>CAMBWO010000257.1 GCA_945871285.1 Pseudorhodobacter antarcticus
TCCAGCAGTTTGGGGTCGAAATCCTTGGCAGTCAGTCGGGTCATCGCGCTATCCTCCTTTGGGTGGGGAAAAGGATAGGGTGCATTCCGAATTTGTCGCTTCACGGTTGAGTGATCGGTCATCGGGCGCCCGGCGTTGGGCACGCCCCCGATCTGCGGGCTGAGTCCGCGCCGCAACACCTGCGGCCCCATATCTAGCGTATCTTACTTCCCGCTGGCCCCAGTCTGTGGATAATCCCTATACTTGCTACATATAGCGGGGGCCAACCCCGGATACAGGCGAAGAGGGACACACATGCGCTGCCCATTCTGCGGGAACATCGACACCCAAGTCAAAGACTCACGCCCTGCCGAGGATCACGTGTCGATCCGACGCCGCCGGTTCTGTCCGGCTTGCGGGGGCCGGTTCACCACCTATGAACGCGTCCAGTTGCGCGATCTGGTGGTCATCAAATCCAGTGGCAAGCGCGAGGATTTTGACCGCACCAAGCTGGAACGTTCTATCCGCATCGCCATGCAAAAACGCCCGATCGAACCTGAACGCATCGACCAGATGATTTCCGGCATCGTGCGGCGGCTGGAATCCCTGGGCGACACCGACATCCCGTCCAAGACGATCGGTGAGATTGTCATGGAAAGCCTGGCCCGGATCGACACCGTGGGCTATGTCCGTTTTGCCAGCGTTTACAAGAACTTCCAGGCAGCGGATGACTTTGACCGCTTCGTGTCGGAACTGCGCCCCAGCGCGACCGAGGAGTGAGCGACGAACGCCACATGGCCCACGCCCTGCACCTTGGGGCGCGGGGCTTGGGACGCACCTGGCCGAACCCGGCGGTGGGCTGTGTGCTGGTGCGGGATGGCCTAATCTTGGGCCGTGGCTGGACCCAACCCGGCGGCCGCCCCCATGCCGAAACCATGGCCCTGGCGCAGGCGGGCGATGCCAGTGGCGCCACCGCCTATGTCACGCTGGAACCCTGCGCCCATCACGGCCAGACCCCGCCTTGTGCCGAGGCGCTGATCGCGGCCCGCGTTGCCCGCGTCGTCACCGCCCTGACCGACCCGGATCCGCGTGTGGCAGGCCGGGGTCATGCCATGCTGCGGGCGGCGGGCATCGCCGTGACCGAGGGCATGCTGGCCCCCGAGGCCCGCGCCGCCAATGCGGGGTTCCTCAAACGCGTGACGCTGGGTCTGCCCTTCGTGACGCTGAAAATGGCCGCCACCCTGGATGGCCGCACCGCCACCGCCAGCGGGGAAAGCCGCTGGATCACCGGCCCGCAGGCCCGCCGCGCCGTCCATGCCCTGCGCCTGACCCATGATGCGGTGATGGTCGGCTCGGGCACCGCCCGCGCCGATGACCCCGACCTGACCGTGCGTGATCTGGGGGCCGGGCACCAGCCCGTGCGCATCGTGATCGACAGCCGCCTGAGCCATGCGCCCACCAGCCGCTTGGGCCAATCGGCCCGGCAAACCCCGGTCTGGCTGGTGCATACCGATGCCGCCGCCGCAGCCAACCGGCAGGCATGGATGGGGCAGGGTGCCACCCTGATTCCGGTTGCCGCCAGTGCCCACCATGCCGACCTGACCGCCGCCCTGCGGGCCTTGGCCGGGCGTGGCCTGACCCGCATCCTGTGCGAAGGCGGCGGGCAACTCGCCGCCGCCCTGATCCGCGCCGGTCTGGTCGATCAGGTCATCCTGCACTCGGCGGGTGCCCTGATCGGGGACGAGGGCCGCCCCGCTTTTGGCACCCTCGCCCTTATTGCCCTCGCTCAGGCCCCGCGGTTGACGCTTCTGTCCGAACGCCGCCTTGGCAATGACATCGAAACCCGCTGGTCGATCCCCTAGCTTACCAATGCCCGGTGTTGCCCATGCTGGCCCAAGGCTCGGCCGGGGCCAAAGCTTCGCCCGCCTGCAACAACTCGATCGACACATTGTCGGGGCTGCGCACAAAGGCCATATGCCCATCGCGCGGCGGCCGGTTGATCAGCACACCCGCCGCCTGCAACTTGGCGCAGGTGTCATAGATGTTGTCGAACGCATAGGCGAGGTGGCCAAAATGCCGGCTGTCGCTGGGCAGGCCCGCATCGCCATCCCAGTTATAGGTCAGCTCAACCGGGCAGTCCGGCTGATCCGGCGGCGCCAGAAACACCAGCGTGAACCGGCCCTTGTCATTCACGATGCGCCGGGTTTCGACCAGCCCCAGCAGGTTGTAGAACGCGATGCTCTTGTCGAGGTCCAGCACGCGGACCATGGTGTGCAGATATTTGACAGACATGGGTGATATCCTTGGTTCAAGGGGCCCAGGCTGGGCCGGGGTGCGACGCTCAGGATAACGCGTCAGAACCGCGATGCCAGCCCCAAATAGACCGAGGTCGCGTCGGTCTCATACTTGCTGATGTTTGACTGCTTGATCTGCCGTTGCAGCGTCAGCGTCGGCGTCAGGCCCGCAACGGTGGCATCGCCCAAGCCGAAACTGGCCGACAGGCTGGCGCTGTGATCGGTGCGCCCCTTGGTCACATTCACCAGACCCAGACTATAGGTGTCATAGTGCCGCCACGACAGCGCAACCCCGAACCGCGTTGTGACCGGGCCCAGCGACAGCGCAGGGTCCAGCGTCAGGCTGGCGTCCAGACTGTCATAGGTCGTGTTGGAAAACCCGCTGCGCAGCGCCGTGCCGCCCAGTCCAAAGCCCAGACTCCCCTCCCCCCAGGGCAGCGCCAAGGCCCGCTGACCGGCCAGATGCAGACTCGCGCCGTTGACCACGCCGCTGGGGTCGTCCTGCCATTGCTGCTCCAGCACGGTTTGCAGGGCAAGCTGGGTCTTGGCCGTGCGTGCGGTCAGCGGCACCATCACCTCGGCCCGCAGCGCCGGGGCATAGAGCTGGCCCGCAAACCAGTTTTGCGACGCCTCGACCGTGAATCGCACCGGGCCCTGCGGGATGCCGGGCACAAAGCGGTCCTGGGTCCACCGGGCCGTGGCGGTGGTCATGTCCAAATCACTGGCCTCCAGTTCTGGATTGTCACGCGCCTCCTCGGCAGTCAGCGCGTGGAAGGTGCCCGACAGATCAAACCCCAGCTCGGTGCGGGCCCGGCCCGACGCACTGACCGCCAGCGCATAGGTTGCACCCAAAGCGACATTCGCCACCACACCCGCATGGGCGACAGACCAACCGCTGATCGTGCCGAACACATGGTCATCCACCGCCAACAGCCCCGTCGTGGCGCCATTGTTCAGATTGTCGGTGGGCGCCATTTGCAGACTGGCAGAAAACCCCAGCGGGATCTGCGCCTTGAGGTGATCGCGGTTCGCGGCGGTTTGCTGACGCTGGGCCTCACTGGGGGCGATGGCGGCGGCCTGGCCCAGCCACCACAGCGCACGACGGGGTTGGCCTGCGGACAGGGCGGCCCGGGCGGTCTGGTTGGCGATGTCATAGCGCAACCCGTCCGGCCGGCCCGCTGCCCGCGCCGCAACCCAGGCCCGCTTGCCAAGGCGAAACGCCAAAGGCGCATCGCCCATCGCCCCGGTTGTGGCCGACAGCAACAGCAGCGCCTCGACATCGCCGGGGTCGGCGGCGGCAATCTTGCTGGAAATTACATAGGCCAGGGTCACATCCCCGGCCAGCCACGCCTGCCGCGCCAGGGCCACGGCCTGATCACGGCCCAGCGCCACGGTTTGCGCCTGAACGGGCAGCGCCAGCACCAGACCGATGGTCAGCGCCCAGGCCCCGCGCCTCAGCGCGGCACGCACAGCGGCGACGCACCAGCCAGATCACAGCGCGGCAGGTTGAACGTGCCCATTTCCCAGATGCCATTCTCCCCATCGATCGGGTTCAGCCACAACACGCCCGCCACATCGCTGGCACTGGTGCCGCCAAAGGTACCACCGTAGTCGCCCTTGTCGGTCCCCGGCGACCCGGCATACTCGACATTGCCCAGAAAACTGCCATCCGCAGCAAGGCTGGTTTCGCGCAGGACGATGCCCGTCAGGGTCGTCGTGTCGATTGGATCATCGACCGTGTCCGGATCGCCGTCATCAATGACGATCGAGGTGATCTGGTTGCCGTCCTGATCGAACAACTCCCGCTCGGTCACGCCGCCTTCCACCATGTTGTGCGCAAAGTCACCGTTGATCAGGGCCGTGCCCTTCACCACCCACGGCTCCACCGGGCGCAGTTCAGGCGGCCGGGGGCCAGATCCATCTGCATAATCACCGGGTGAAAAAATGCCCACATAACTGCCGGCATAGCTGAACAGGCCCGATTCCGGCGCATCCGCGGTCGCGGGTCGGGTAAAGGCCGTCAGTTGCACAAACCGGCCGCCGTCATTGTGCTCGTTGAACTGCCCGCCGTCGCCACTCGCCACGGCCAGCAGGTTGCCCCGGTCGTTCGCCGCCACATAAGCCAGAAATGACCGCGTCAGTGCCGTGTCTTGATACATATAGGCCTGATAGGCCGGGTTCCCGTTGCCCGAGGGCACATCAAGGCTCGCCATCCGGCTAAAGGTGGCAAGCTTGCCCGAACTCGTCACACCCTGCATGTCGATCTTGAGGACACCATCCGCATAGGAAAACGCGTTCATGTCGCGGGCCACCTCGTCCGGCACGCTGCTGGCTCCCTCGCCGCCGCCATCCGTGATCGGCCCGCTGTCACCCGCCAACGGGTTTCCATCACAGGCCGCCACCAGCAGACAAGCCAACAGCGCGGTTCTGACTGACACCATGATGCCTCACAACTCTCTTATGAATGCTTTTGTGCAATCCTTGCCGCAATCCTCTCCAAAGGTCAAATTCAACACTCTTGCGCGCAAATTCCGGCTCCGCGTGATGCAGCCCCGCACCACCAGATATCTGGTGGTTCCGCCTTGGACGCGCCCCAGATATAGTCAGCCGCGACTCATACCGCGAAAGGTGCCACCCCATGCCCCTCACCCCCGACCAACTGGCCGAAATCGAAGCCGCGCGCGCCACCCCGCGCCCCACCCTGCGCGCCGTGTCCGAGGGGATGGAGGCGCACCTTTACCGCGCCCACCCGGTGCTCGATCACGGCTTCATCCGCGTCATCGACTATATGGGCGACGACGCCGCCATCGTGCAGGCCGCCCGCGTCAGCTATGGTGCCGGCACCAAACACGTCCAAAACGACGAAGGCCTGATCCGCTACCTGATGCGCCACTGGCACTCGACCCCGTTCGAGATGTGCGAGGTCAAACTCCACGTCAAACTGCCCGTCTTTGTGGCCCGCCAGTGGATCCGCCACCGCACCGCCAACGTCAACGAATACTCCGCCCGCTATTCCATTCTTGACCGCGAATTCTACATCCCCGCCCCCGAACACCTGGCCGCCCAATCGACCGTCAACAACCAGGGTAGGGGCGAAGTCTTAACAGGTGCTGAATCCCAGCGCGTGCTGGACCTGCTGAAATCCGACGCCAACACCGCCTATGACCATTACGAGGCGATGCTGTCCCAGGACGGCCAACAGGGGTTAGCGCGGGAATTGGCGAGGATGAACCTCCCCGCCAATATCTATACCCAATGGTATTGGAAGGTCGACCTGCACAACCTCTTCCACTTCCTGCGCCTGCGCGCCGACCCCCACGCCCAATACGAAATCCGCGTCTACGCCGAGGCAATTGCCGCCTGCGTAAAGGATTGGGTGCCGCTGGCCCATGCCGCGTTCGAGGATTACCGGATGGGCGGGGTGAATATGAGCGCCAAGGCGGTTGCCGTATTGAAACGGCGGTTGGCGGGGGAGGTTGTGGGGCAGGCCGACAGCGGGATGAGCAAGGGGGAATGGCGGGAGTTTGAGGGGGTTTGGGGGTAGAGACCTATAATGAAGATCGCATCGAATGATTTGATTTCCACTGAAACTGAGCGATCAGCCAGGAACCTGACGATAGTTTCATGCATTGTTCTTATCATTTGGAGATATGATCTAAAGACATCAACAGCAAGCTTCTTTGGGATCGAAATCCCGGCTGGGGCTATTCACGAACTTGCACTTTGGTTGGTGGTAGCGATGGCGATTGGACATTTTCTCCACTGGTGGGGCGATTTCGTCTCCGCGAGGAAGTGGTTCAAACAGTCGAGGATCAAACGGGATTTGTTTTGGTCAACTGGGCCTTTCGACCCGGAAGATCCGCCTCCCGAAGCAGCCAAACTGCGCTTTGTCAACGCTTTGGCTACTTTAGAGAAGACTCTTGAATATGCTCGAATAAATCCGCAGTCGTCGGAAAGCGCTTCGAAAATCGTCGAGCAGTTGGAAGCGACAAATAGTAACTTGGCGGCAGTTGCTCAAATTGTTGGGTTAATGGGAGATAATTTCCGTATGCTTTCGCTAAGCATGTGGCTGTTGTTAATAGGTTGGTATCTTACCTTGCCATTTGCACTTGCGGCCGTGGCCGTATTCGTTTCGGTTGATTAACAAGCCGTAAGGTGCGCATTTATTGCGCACCTTACGTTAAGAGCGGCCCGTGCTCGCACGCATCAATCCCGCCGCAACGGTGCGTGAAATCACGCACCCTACCCAATCCGCCGCAGTCGGTGCCCGTGGCCCCACCGTGGACAAACCTTTCCACTTTATGAACGAAAAATCCCAACCCCTTGATATCCCACATAATCGCAAACTGTCCGCGCGTGGACACTTGCCAACTCTCCCCCTGCGGGCTAACTCCCATGAAACGGAGGCCACCATGATCGTCTAC
>CAMBWO010000258.1 GCA_945871285.1 Pseudorhodobacter antarcticus
CTTGTTCCAGAGGGCGCGGACGATGCTTCATGGCAGAACCGAAATTGCAGGGTTTCAGCCAAAATTATACAAAACCCTGCAGAAAATGGCGAGCAAAACCACCTCTTATACGCACGAAATCAATGGCTTCGGAGTTGTTCAGGGCGAACTATCGAGTTGTGCCTATTCACCCGCAGTTGCAGGAAATGGGCTTGGTCAAAATGATCCAGTCGCTTCCGCCCGGTCCGGTTTTCTATAGCATGGAATTCAAGAGGAAGGCGGCAGACCCCGTGGCGAGGGCTAGGAATGCGGGGGCGACAGTTGGTAAGTGGGTTATCCGTCAGCCAAAACAAATCGCTCATGCGACACCCTCTTGCTGCCCAAAGTGAATCAAAACGACGGCACGGGCGCAAGCGGTTTAACAGGTCCTGACCCTAGGTAACGGCAGCTCTCTGATTGTGGTTGAATTTCAGTATCTTTATTGACAGTGATCCGCGCCAAAGATAGGGAAGACTGACGATATCACTGCGTGATGTTTGCAGTCGTGGCTTGGTATCGGAAAGCGGGCAAAAAAGTTACTTTGGGTGGTGGACCTGGGGTAAGCGACGAATAGGCGCACTATGAAAGCCGAAGCAGATTTGGGCGAACCACCCATGGTTTAGGCAAAGCTGGGAAGGCTTCGTTTTCGCTGGCACGTGATGTGGCCCCATCCTTTGGGTTGACGAGTATTTTACCGTGCGTTGAGCGGGGCACTGGCGCGCGCGACCTGCACCTGTCCAGCTGACAGGTTCAATTTGAAAATGGATGAAGATTAAGCGCGTGCCCGGACGTGATGTGACCTCACATCGCGCCCGCCGCCAAAGGAATACAGATGGCAATCCTGACCGTTGGACCGACTTCGACCTTTTCGAACATCGAGGCAGCAATGGCTGCGGCCTCAGCGGGCGATACGATCGCCCTGGAGCCCGGTTACAGCAATGAAAATGCCATCATCACGCTGGACGACATCACCGTGGATGGCGATGTGTTGTCGGTGGACATCTGTCTGCAACTGGCACCGGGCGTGGCGAACCTGCGACTGGCCGGAACCGCACCGATCAGCGTGCTGGATGCCGCGTCGGGCAACGTGATCAGCGGCAACGCAGGTGACAACGTGATCACCGTGACCGGCGGCAGCGATTTTGTGGACGCGGGACTGGGCGTTGACCGTCTGATCGTCGATTATCACGACGCCACCACTGCGATGAACGGCACCTCCGTCAGCGGCTTTGCGGCGGCCGACGCGGGTCTGGTCACCATTGCAACGGGCACGTTTGAACATTTCACCATTCTGGCCGGTTCGGGCATCAACACGCTGACCACGGGTGCCGGCGATGACCGCATCGTGACCGCTGGGGCCGGCGCCAACACCATCGCGGCGGGGGATGGTGACAACACCGTCATCACCGGGGCCGGGGCCGACACCATCACCATCGGCAATGGCCGCGACACCATTCTGGCAGGCGACGGGGCCAACACGATCACGGGGCTGGGTGGCGACAAGATCATCGAGGCCGCCTCGGGGGCCGATACGATCACCTTTACCTCCGGCAACAATCTTGTCCACGCCGGGGCCGGGGCGAACACGATCACCGGAACCTCGGGCAACAGCCGCATCTGGGCCGAGGATGGCGCCGACACCATCACCCTGACCTCGGGTCACAGCGTGATCCGGGCGGGGGCGGGCGCAAATACCGTGACCGCCACCTCGGGCAACAACATCATCACGGCCGGGTCGGGGGCCGATACCGTCACCGTCACATCCGGCAACAACGCCATCTGCGTGGGCGACGGGGCCAACACCGTCACCGCCACATCCGGCAACAACACCATCGTCACAGGCAGCGGCGCCGACACCATCACGGTGACCAGCGGCACCAACGTCATTCACGCCGGGGCCGGGGCGAACACGATCACCGCCACCTCCGGGCGCAACATCATCATTAGCGGCGACGGCGCGGATGACATCACCGCCACCGACGGCGGCAACCATATCGAGGCGGGCAACGGCGCGAATACCATCGCCACCGGGGCGGGCAACGACACCATCGTGACCGGCGTGGACATTGACACGGTCGCGGCGGGGGCGGGCGACGACAGCATCACGGTCAACGGCGGAACGGACGGCATTGCGGGCGGCGCGGGGTCGGATGTGCTGATCGTGGATTTTTCAGCGGCGATCGGTGCCGTCACCCTCAGCGCGCTGGCCGGCACGTTCGAGGCCGGATATGCCGGCAACGTCTCGGGTCTTGGCATCGCCACCTTTGCCGGGATCGAAACGTTCGACCTGCGCGGCGGGTCGGGCGATGATGCTTTGGCGACCGGGGGCGGTGACGACACCATCAACGGCGGGGCGGGCCAGGACCTGATCGATGCGGGCGCCGGGTCTGACCTGATCCTCGGCAGCTTCGGCGATACCATCGACGGCGGTGCGGGTCTGGACAGGCTGAACCTGCATGGCATCGGCCTGTATGAAATTTCCTTTGACGCCCTGGACGGCGCAAACGGCACGGTGTTCGGGCTGGATGCAGACGGGAACCGGACCGGTGACAGCCTGTCTTTCACGGATATCGAACAGATCACCGACGCGGCCCTTGCAGCCCCCGTCGCCGCCACGCCAACCCACCTGACCGTGACCGAAGATACCACCTCGGCGCTGGATCTGTCCTCACTGACCGTGGCCAGTGCCGGCTGTTGCGAAGGCATGACGGTCGTGCTGACCGCCACGGCGGGCACCTTGACCGCAGACAGCGGCGAGGGTGTGACGGTCGTCCAGTCCGGCACCGGGGTCCTCATGCTGAGAGGCTCGGCGCAGGACATCGACACCTACCTCAACACCGTCACGAATGTCCTGTATACCGGCGCACCGGATGCGGCGGGCGATGCGGCGGCGGCAATCACAGCGACGGCCAGAGATTGCGATGGCCCTGTCACCTTGGGCACCTTCAGCGTCGACATCACCAACCAGAATGATGCCCCCAGCCTGACCCAGGGCTGGCCGGCGCAAATCACCGTGGCGCAGAACACCGTCACGGCGCTTGATCTGTCGGCGGTAACGCTGATTGACCCAGACAGCGCCGACACGCTGACCCTGGTCCTGACCGTCAGCATGGGCACGCTGTCGGCCACGTCAAACATGGGCGTGACGGTGACCGCCCTTGACCCCGGCACGCTGACCCTTACCGGCACAGCGGCCGAGATTGACAGCTTTTTCAACGATCCCGCCAGTATCCACTATTCCGGCCCCGTGGATGCGGCGGGCGACAACGCCGCCACACTGACCATCACCGCCAATGATGGCGCGGGTGAGGTGCCCCTGGGCACCGTGCAGATTGACATCACCCCAGCCGACCAGCCCCCGGTTGACACGCCCCAAGGCGGCCTGATCCTGGGGACCGAGGCGGACGAAACCCTAATGGGCGGCGCGGGCAATGATACGCTTTATGGCGACCACGGGTCCGACAGCCTGCTGGGCGGCGTCGGTGACGATTGGCTGGATGCCGGCGGGCCAGACTGCGAGATCACCGTGGACGACGGGATAAGCTCGAGCGACTGCGCCGACCTTCAGGGCAACGACACCCTGATCGGCGGCACGGGCAATGACACCCTGATGGGCAATTTCGGCAATGACAGTCTGGACGGAGGCACTGGCGACGACATGATGGCCGGCGGACCGGGCGATGATACCTACTCCGTCGATTCCCCAGGTGACAGCGTGACCGAAAACGCCTCTGACGGGCAGGACACCGTGCGCACCACCTTGGCGAGCTACACTCTGGGCGATCATGTCGAGGTGCT
Organism: Pseudorhodobacter antarcticus; assembly: GCA_945871285.1. Classification (GTDB taxonomy): domain Bacteria; phylum Pseudomonadota; class Alphaproteobacteria; order Rhodobacterales; family Rhodobacteraceae; genus Stagnihabitans. The sequence goes on from CAMBWO010000258.1 coordinate 3,817, forward strand.
TCTAGCCGATGGCACCGCCGCCTTTGCCGGATCGGGCAACGACCTTGACAACACCCTTGTCGGCAACGCGGGCGATGACAGTCTGGACGGGGGCACCGGCGCGGACAGCATGGCGGGCGGTCTGGGCGATGACAGCTACACCGTGGACAACATCGACGACGTTGTGTTCGAAGAGGCGGACGCAGGAACGGACACCCTGTTCACCACCCTGTCCAGCTATGCCCTGGGCGCGCATATCGAAAACCTGGTGACGCTGGGGACAGACGCCTTTGCCGGCACCGGCAACGCGCTGGACAACCGGATGGTCGGCACCACCGGCAATGACAGCCTGGATGGGGACGCGGGTGCTGATACGATGACGGGCGGATCGGGTCACGACACCTATACCGTCGATGCGGCAGATGATGTCGTGATCGAGGGCGCGGACGACGGCACCGATACCATCCGCACCCCTCTGGCAAGCCTGACCCTTGCGGCGGATGTCGAAAATCTGGTGGCCATGGGCCTGGGTGGGCTGATGGGGACCGGCAACGACCTGAACAACGGGATGACCGGCGGTTTGGCCAATGACGTTCTGGACGGCGCCGGGGGCAACGACACGCTGGACGCGGGCGCGGGCGAGGATAGGTTGATCGGGGGCACGGGGGACGACACCTTCGTGATCAATGCCGCCAATGTCGTGCTGGTCGAGTTTGCGAACGAGGGTTTCGACGCTGTCGTCGCCTCCATCACCTATACCCTTGGCGACCATATCGAATCGCTGACGCTTACCGGCTATGGATTGTTGGACGGAACCGGCACGGCCAGCGACGACCTGTTGATTGGCAACCATGGCGCGAACCACCTGTGGGGTCTGGCGGGCAATGACACCCTGTTGGCGGGCGGCGGTGCGGATACGCTGGACGGCGGCGGCGGCGATGACCGGATGGAGGGTGGCGCAGGCAACGACACCTATCATGTCGACAGCGTGGCCGACGTGCTGGTCGAACAGGCCTCCAGCGGCACCGATGAGGTGATTGCCGCGGTGAACTGGACCCTGGGTGCCAGTTTTGAAGCGCTGTTCCTCTCGGGCACCGGCGATCTGACCGGCACCGGCTCCAATGCCGCCAACCTGATCACCGGCACCATCGGCGACAACGTGCTGGCGGGTCTGGACGGGAATGACACACTGACGGGCGGCGACGGCGATGACACGCTGGATGGCGGAACCGGCACCGATTCGATGGTGGGGGGGGCTGATGATGACACTTATGTCGTCGATGCGACGACCGACCGTGTGACAGAGGATGTCAATGCCGGGACGGATAGCGTGTTATCCTCGGTCAGCCTGACGCTGCGGGTCAATCTGGAAAACCTGACCCTGACCGGGCAGAACGCGATCAACGCGACCGGCAACGGCGTCGCGAACGTGCTGATCGGCAACGACGCCGAAAACGTGTTGCTTGGTCAGGGGGGTGCGGACACGATGATCGGCGGCAAGGGCAACGACAGCTATGGCGTCGATCAGGCGCTGGATCTCCTCTTCGAGGCTGCGGATGAGGGCACCGATCTTGTCACCAGTTCCGTAAGCTGGACGCTGGGCAGCGGGTTTGAAAACTTGGTGCTCTCAGGGACGGCGACCAACTCAGGCATCGGAAACGCGCTGGCAAACGCGATCTCCGGCAACAGCGCGGCCAATCGTCTGCTGGGCCAGGCGGGGGATGACATGCTGACCGGGGCTGCGGGCAATGACACCTTGACGGGCGGCGCGGGTGCCGACCACTTTGTCTTTGACACCGCCAGCGGCAATGGTCAGGACCAGATCACTGATTTCAGCGCGCTGTCGGCTGCCGCGGATCAAGGCGATGTGCTGGAATTGCGCGGCCTGTCGACGGGCACGTTTGCCTATATCGGGGCGGCGGCCTTTTCGGGCGGGTCGGATAATTCCGAGGTCAGGGTGTCCGGGCCACAGGTGCAGATTGACGTGAACGGTGATGGCGCGGCAGACATCCTGATCACGATGAACGGTCTGACCAATGCCGGGCAACTGAATGCCACGGACTTCCTGTGGAGTTGACCAAGATCGCCGGCCCTGAGGCACGTTGCAGTCGCAAGCCCCGTCGGCCATTGGGGCGCGATGTTCCCCAATGTCCACCAAAGGGGTGCCGTTGGTCGTCGAATGATTTGCGTCTAGCAGCCTGATTTTCCAGCAGACGGCGCGGGCTGGTGGATAAAGCGGAGGTTTTGGTTGAATTGCAGTTTGACACGCCTCCTTTCAGACGGGATGGTTTCATCGCGTCGCAAGCAGACGTCGGCAGGGGTCAGGTTGAGAGGACTCTCGCGGTAACGGGTGGTGTTATGGTAACCATGAACCGGCAATGGCTGCTTCAGCGATCCCCCATTTTTAACGAGGGGAATCCGTAGAATTTACGCGGCCCTTTTCGTTTTCCGTGCGGGCGTGATGCCGTCAATGCCCCATTGCCCTTTCATGGTTTGCCTGCAAACCATGAAAGGGATGTTCGGGCGGTCGTCGTTGCAAGTCTATAGCTTGGTCTCAAACATCAAGCGCAACGGTTGAAGTGAAAGCCTTGATTTCTTCGGCCATAGCCTCGGCAGGGGTTTTCCAGCCGAGGGTTTTTCTGGGGCGGCCGTTCATCAATCTTGCGACATCGTTGAGCCAGGTCTGCGAGGCCTCGCTGAGGTCGGTGCCCTTGGGCATGAACTGGCGCAGAAG
>CAMBWO010000259.1 GCA_945871285.1 Pseudorhodobacter antarcticus
GGCCGCGTCCAGCGCCTCGCCGCCAAGGCTCGTCAACCCGTATCCGAGCCCCTGCTGGAACGTCTGGGGATGCAGGGCCTGACGACCGGCGCCGTCTGCGTCTATCACGACATGGTCGAAACCGCCGTCCGCGCGCTCGAGGGCACCACCATCCCCGTCGCCGCCGTCTCGACCGGCTTTCCCGCCGGCCTGTCGCCCTTCCGCCTGCGCATCGCCGAAATCGGCGAAAGTGCGCGCGCCGGGGCGCGTGAGATCGACATCGTCATCTCCCGCCGCCATGTGCTGACCCAAAACTGGCAGGCGCTTTACGACGAAATGGCCGAAATGCGCGCCGCCTGCGGCGATGCCCATGTCAAGGCGATCCTCGCCACCGGCGAGTTGGGCACCCTGCGCAACGTGGCGAGGGCCTCGCTGATCTGCATGATGGCCGGGGCCGATTTTATCAAAACCTCGACCGGGAAAGAGGGGGTCAACGCCACCTTTCCCGTCACCCTGACCATGATCCGCTGCATCCGCGATTATCAGGACCGCACCGGCATCAAGGTCGGCTACAAACCCGCGGGCGGCATCTCCAAAGCCAAGGACGCCCTCCTCTATCAGGCGATGATGAAGGACGAACTCGGCCACCCCTGGCTGCAACCCGACCTCTTCCGCTTCGGCGCCTCGTCCCTCCTCGGCGACATCGAACGCCAACTGGAACACCACCTCACCGGCCACTATTCCGCCGCCCACCGCCATGCCATGGGCTGAATTGACCCGTAGAAAAGATGAGTATTTTAGCCGGAATGAAGCTGCAAAGCCCATTCACTTTGGCCCAAATACTCCCGCCGGAGGCGCAGGCCAGCCCCGCGCCATCCCGCTGAACAGGAGAGCATCATGACCGTCCGCGACATCTTTGACAGCATGGATTACGGCCCCGCCCCCGAAAGCAGCGCCGAAGCCTTGGCGTGGCTTTCGGCCCATGACACCCGCTTTGGCCACTGGATCGACGGCACCTTCACCGCCCCCGGCGACACCTTTGCCACGTCAAACCCCGCCACCGGCAAAGTGCTGGCCCAGGTCACCCAAGGCACGCCCGCCGACCTTGACGCCGCCGTCGCCGCCGCCCGCCGCGCCCAGCCGAAATGGGCCGGCCTCACCGGCCATCAACGCGCCAAAATCCTTTATGCCCTTGCCCGCCTTGTGCAAAAGCAATCCCGGCTGTTTGCCGTCCTTGAAACCCTCGACAACGGCAAACCCATCCGCGAGAGCCGCGACATTGATATCCCCCTTGTCATCAGACATTTCTACTACCACGCGGGCCTTGCCCAACTCCTGCAATCCGAACACCCCGACCTTAGCCCCCTTGGCGTCTGCGGCGCGGTGATCCCGTGGAACTTCCCCCTGCTCATGCTGGCGTGGAAGGTCACCCCCGCCCTCGCCGCCGGCAACTCCGTCGTCCTGAAACCCGCTGAATTCACCCCCCTGACTGCCCTTCTCTTTGCCGAACTCAGCGCCCAGGCGGGCCTGCCACCGGGCGTCCTCAACATCGTCACCGGTGACGGCGACACCGGCGCCGCCCTTGTCGCCCATCCTGACGTGAACAAGATCGCCTTCACCGGCTCCACCGCCGTTGGCCGCAAGATCCGTCAGGCCACCGCAGGCACCGGCAAAGCCCTCACCTTGGAACTCGGCGGCAAATCCCCCTACATCGTCTTCGACGACGCCGATATCGACTCGGCGATCGAGGGTCTTGTCGATGCCATCTGGTTCAATCAGGGCCAGGTCTGCTGCGCAGGCTCCCGCCTGCTGGTCCAGGAAGGCATCGCCGACCGCTTCCACACCAAACTGAAACGCCGCATGGATGGCCTGCGCCTGGGCGACCCGATGGACAAATGCATCGACGTGGGCGCGATCATCGACCCCACCCAGCTTGCCACCATCACCGCCATGGTCGACGGCTGCACCGAGGGCCAGATCTACCGCGCCGCCACCCCTGTCCCCGTGGGCTGCTACTATCCCCCCACCCTCATCACCGGCCTCTCTGCCGCGTCCAACCTGATGCAAGAGGAAATCTTCGGCCCCGTCCTTGTGTCCATGACCTTCCGCACCCCCAGCGAAGCGGTCGACCTTGCCAACAACACCCGCTACGGCTTGGCCGCCACGGTCTGGACCGAAAACGTCAACCTCGCCCTCGACATCGCGCCCAAACTGCGGGCCGGGGTGGTCTGGGTCAACGCCACCAACCTGTTCGACGCCGCCGCAGGCTTTGGCGGCGTCCGCGAAAGCGGCTTTGGCCGTGAGGGGGGATGGGAGGGTCTGCTGGCCTACCTGCAACCCACCCTGAAACCCAAACCGCTGCCCCAGGCCAAACCCACCCCGGCCCCCACCACCCCCGTGGTCGAAACCCTCGACCGCACCGCCAAACTGTTCATCGGCGGCAAACAGGCCCGCCCCGATGGCGGCTATTCCCAACCCGTCTACAGCCCCCGCGCCAAACTGCTGGGCCATATCGGCCTTGGCAACCGCAAGGACATCCGCAACGCGGTCGAGGCCGCCCATGCCGCCAAGGCTTGGGCCAAATCCACCGCCCACACCCGCGCGCAAATCCTGTTCTACATCGCCGAAAACCTGTCCGCCCGCGGGCCTGAATTCGCCGCCCGCCTGCGCGACCTGACCGGCAAACCCGGCGAAGCTGAGGTCGAGGCGTCAATCCAGCGCCTCTTCACCTATGCCGCCTGGGCCGACAAATTCGACGGCGCGGTCAAATCCGTGCCGATCCGCGGCGTCGCCCTCGCCATGAACGAACCCTGCGGCGTCATCGGCATCCTGTGCCCGGACGAGGCCCCGCTTCTGGGCCTGATCTCTACCCTGGCCCCCGCCATCGCCATGGGCAACACGACCATCCTTGTCCCATCTGAAACCGCCCCCCTCGCCGCCACCGACTTCTATCAGGTCCTCGAAACCTCCGACCTGCCTGCAGGCGTCGTCAACATCGTCACCGGCCCCCATGCCGACCTTGCCAAACCGCTGGCGGGCCATATGGATGTCGATGCGCTCTGGTCCTTTTCCTCCACGCCCCTGTCCGCCCAGATCGAAAAGGAATCGGCGTCCAACCTCAAACGCACCTGGGTCAACCACGCCCGCGCCCGCGACTGGTTCGGGGCGCAGGGCGAAGGCCGCCCCTTCCTGCGCGCCGCCACGCAGGTCAAAACCATCTGGGTCCCCTACGGCGAATGACCGTCAATTCCCTTGACCGGCAGGCCCGGTCAAGGGATGCTGAATCCGTCCACCTGCAAAAGGGATCCATCATGTCCAAAGCCCAGACCGCCGCACTGGCAACCGCCTTCGCGCTGACGGCCCCCGCCCTTTGGGCCGATGTGACCCCGCAAGAGGTCTGGGATAGCTGGCAAGAGGGCGGGCAGGGCCGCACCATCACCGCCGCAAATGAGGAAACCGTCGGCGACAGCCTGATCGTGACCGGCATCAACACCGTCATCGCGGGCGAGGACGGCGACACCTCCATCCTGATCAGCGAGGTCCGCTTCAACGACACCGGCGACGGCACCGTTGCGGTCGTCTTTCCCGACAGCTTTCCCGTTCTCATCACCCCCCCGATGGACCCCGTGACCATGCAGCAAGAGGAGGTCACCCTGACCCTCAAGATGCCCGGCCATTCCATCATCGCCAGCGGCACGCCCGACGCGCTCAGCTACCAGACCGATTTCCCCAGCATCGACGCCTCTGCCACAGTGCCGAATGACGACGGCGCGGGCACCGTGGCGATCGGGGCCACCCTGACCGGCGCCACCGGCACCTATCTGGTTCAGGCCGGCGAAGTCGGCACCAACATGACCCACGACTACCGCGCCAAGACCGTGGACGTCAAAATCTCCACCTCGGGCGCGACGGATGGCGACGGCAGCTTTGCCCTGTCGCTGACCGATCTGGGCGGCGGGCTGGAACTGACCGGGCTTCCAGCGGATGGCGGGGCCGATTTCCAGCTGGCGCTCAATCAGGGCATGACGATGGACCTGAACGCCAGCTACGGCATCGGCTCCTTCGATCTGACCGCCACCGATCAGGGCACCCCGCTCAAACTGAACGGCACACTGGGCGGCGGCGACCTTGTTGCCAGCTTCACCGCCTCGCTCTTCCGCTATCAGACCAACGCCAAGGCCCTTGCGCTGAACATCGCCGCCACCGACACCACCACGGGCGACCCCTTCACCCTCTCCGCCACCCTGGCCAGCACCGCCAGCAGCGCCGAAATCAGCGGCACCGACTGGACCGACACCGAAGATTTCAACGCCGCCCTCAAACGCGGTGTCACCGTCTCGGCCAGTGCCGCCCTTGGCCCGGCCATGGTCGATTTCGTCTCGGGCCAGGCCGCGCCGAAAACCAGCCTCATCACCTCGATCGGCAGCGTCGAAACCCGCTTCGCGATGAAGGCCGCGCAAATGGACTATGACCTCAGCGCCAAGGCCCTGAAATTCAGCGCCGCCGTTCCCGACATGCCGGTTCCCGAAGGCAGCGTCGATCTGACGGAACTGGCCGTGACCTTCGCCATGCCCCTGACGGCCTCCGACAAACCCGCCCCGTTCAACCTGCTGCTCAAGATCGTCGATCTGGATGTGGTCGAGGCGCTCTGGGCCCAGATCGACCCCACCGGCCAACTGCCGCACGACCCCGCCACCCTGATCCTGAACACCAAGGGCACCGCCACCCTGACCCAGGACCTGGCCGACGAATCCGTGATGGACGGCGCGCCCCCCGGCCTGCTGAACTCGCTCGACCTGACCCAGCTTCTGATCCGGCTGGCCGGGGCCGAGGTGACGGCACTGGGCGGCTTCACCTTCGACAATTCCGATACGACGACCTTCCCCGGCATGCCCCTGCCCACCGGCAAGCTGGACATCAAGGCGCTGGGTCTGAACGCCCTGGCCGACAAGCTGGTCGCCATGGGCCTTGTCCCCGAGGATGAGGTGATGACAGGCCGCATGATGCTGTCGATGTTCGCCAATTCCAACCCCGCCACCGACGAAATCACCTCGACCCTGGAATTCAAGGACAAGGGCTTCTTCGCCAACGGGGCACGCCTTCAGTAAAGGCATGGCCCTTGCCGACACCCCCGCAATCGCCCATATCAAGGGGCAAAGGGGAACCCGATATGCATGATCTGCCCAAGCTGACCGCCGCCCTGCTGGCCGAGGCCCGCAAAGCCGGGGCCGACGCCGCCGACGCCCTTGCCGTCACCGGCAATTCGCAAGGCATCGACATAAGGCAGGGCGCGCTGGAACAGGCCGAACGCTCCGAAGGGGGCGAGGTCGGCCTGCGCGTCCTGATCGGCACCCGTCAGGCCTGCGTGTCGGCCTCCGACATCTCGCCCGCCACGCTGGCCCGCCTGGCCGAACGCGCCGTCGCCATGGCCCGCGAGGCCCCCGAGGACCCGACCGTGGGCCTTGCCGACCCGGACCAACTCGCCCAGGCCTGGGACATCGCCGCCTTCGACCTCTGCGACCCCACCGCCGAACCCACCCCGGCCGATCTGGAATCCGCCGCCCGCGCGGTCGAGGCCGCCGCCCTGGAAACCCCCGGCATCACCCAGGTCGAGGCCTCCTCCGGCTGGTCCCACCGCGAAATGCACCTGGCCACTTCTGGCGGGTTCTCGGGCGGCTATGCCCGCAGCTCCCGCTCGCTGTCCGCCGTCGCCTTCACCGGCAGCGGCACCAACATGGAACGCGACTGGGCGGGTGAAGGGCGGATCTACGCCTCCGACATGCCCTCCGCCGCCGAAATCGGCGCGCTTGCCGCCCGCCGCACGCTGGAACGGGCAGGCTCGGTCAAACCGCCGACCGGCGCCTACCCGGTCCTCTTCGACGAACGCATCGCGTCCTCGTTGATCGGCCACCTGCTTCAGGCTATCAACGGAGCCTCGATTGCCCGTGGTGCCTCGTGGCTGATGGACGGCCTCGGCCGCCAGATCCTGCCCGCCGGAATGTCCATCACCGAAAACCCCCACCGCCCTCGCATCTCGGGCTCGCGCCCCTTTGATGGCGAGGGGCTGCCGACCGCCCCCCGCACCATCGTTCAGGATGGCGTTCTGCTGGGCTGGACCCTCGACCTTGGCACCGCGCGCAAACTGGGCATGACCAGCACTGCCAACGCCTCGCGCGGGACATCCGCCCCGCCGTCGCCCTCGACCTCCAACATCGACCTGACACCGGGCACCGCCACCCGCGCCGACCTGATCCGCGACATGGGCACCGGCCTGCTCGTCACCTCGATGATCGGCGCCACGATCAACCCCACCACCGGCGATTATTCCCGTGGCGCGGCGGGGTTCTGGGTGGAAAACGGCGAACTCAAATACCCGGTCAACGAATGCACCATCGCGGGCAACCTGCGCGACATGCTGCTGCGCATGACCGCCGCCAATGACGCCAAGGCGCATTACGCGACCCGCGTTCCCTCCCTGTTGGTCGAGGGTCTTACCCTTGCCGGCGCATGACCTGACCCTGCTCATCACCG
>CAMBWO010000260.1 GCA_945871285.1 Pseudorhodobacter antarcticus
CGCAAACCGCTGGGAAGGCCGGGGGGTTTCACACCCCCCGGACCCCCGGTGGAGGTATTTGGGCCAAAGTGAATTAGGGGGTGGGGACGGTGCGGCGGTGTGCAGGGGAACCTTGCATGCGCGGCTATGGTTTGGGGTCTGCACAGGCAGGAGGGGGCGGGGTCAATTCCTGGGCCAGGCCGATCAGCAAGCCTTCGGGGCCGCGGATGTAGCAAAGGCGATAAAGGCCCTGATAGTCGACCACCTCGCCGACAAGTTGGGTGCCATGTGGATGCAGGCGGTCGAGGGTGGCGTCGAGATCCTCGACCGTGAACATGACGCGCAGGTAGCCCAGGGCATTGACCGGGGCGTTGCGGTGGTCGGCAATCGGGGCGGCGGTCACGAAGCGCGACAGTTCGAGGCGGCTGTGACCATCGGGGGTGCGCAGCATGGCAATCTCGACCTGCTGCTGGCCGAGGCCAGTGACGCGACCGGCCCAGTCGCCCTCGATCATGGCGCGGCCTTCGAGGTTGAGGCCGAGGTCCCGAAAGAAGGCGATCGTGGCATCAAGATCCGCGACGACGATGCCGACATTGTCCATCCGTTTGACTGCCATGGTCGCAATCCTTTTGCTGTCGTCGGCTCGGTGGGTGGGCGGGCGAGCGAGCGTTTCAGTATTGCGGTTCGCGGTCGCCCTGCCAAGGCTTGGCGAGGTTCGAAAAGCGGGTGAAGCGGCCTTCGAAGGCGAGTTCCACCGAGCCCACGGGGCCGTGGCGTTGTTTGCCGATGATCACCTCGGCTTTGCCGTGGACCTGTTCCATGATGACCTGCCATTGGGCCATCTTTTCCAGCTCGTGATCGCCGGGCTTTTCGCGTTCCTTATAGTATTCGTCGCGGTAGACGAACATGACCACGTCGGCGTCCTGCTCGATCGAGCCGGATTCGCGCAGGTCACTGAGTTGCGGGCGTTTGTCTTCGCGGGATTCGACCTGGCGGGAGAGCTGGGACAGGGCGATGACGGGGATGTCGAGTTCCTTGGCAATGGCTTTGAGGCCCTGGGTAATCTCGGACACCTCTTGCACGCGGTTTTCCTTGGAGGAGCCTTTGAGAAGCTGGAGGTAGTCGACGATGATGACGTCCAGCCCCTGGGTGCGTTTCAGGCGGCGGGCGCGGGCGGCGACCTGGGAGATCGGCAGGGCGGGGGTGTCATCGATGTAGAGGGGGCAGGATTCGAGCGCCTTGGCGGCCTCGACGAAGCGGCGGAATTCGACCTCGGTCATGTCGCCGCGGCGGATTTGTTCGGATGGCACCTCGGACGCCTCGGACAGGATGCGGGCGGCGAGTTGTTCGGCGGACATCTCCAAGCTGAAAAAGCCGACGACGCCGCCTTCGACCGAGCCTTCCGAGCCATCGGGCAGGCGGCCGCGTTTGTGGGCCTTGGCGATGTTGAAGGCGATGTTGGTGGCGAGCGAGGTTTTGCCCATCGACGGGCGGCCGGCGAGGATAAGGAGGTCGGAGGGGTGGAGGCCGCCGAGTTTCTTGTCCAGATCGGTCAGGCCGGTGGAGATGCCGGCCAGGCCGCCGTCACGCTGATAGGCGGCGTTGGCCATGTTGACGGCATCGGTGACGGCCTTGAGGAAGGATTGAAAGCCGCGTTCGGCCACACCCTGTTCGCCGAGTTTGTAAAGGCGTTGTTCGGCCTCGATGATCTGGTCCTTGGGCTCAGAGTCCACCTCGACCTTTTGGGCGCGGGCGGAAATGTCGCGGCCAAGGCCGATGAGTTCGCGGCGGACGGCGAGGTCATAGATCATCTGGGCATAGTCGCGGGCGGCATAGGCGGAGATCGCGGCACCGGCGAGGCGGACGAGGTAGGTGGGGCCGCCGAGTTCCTTGAGGCCTTGGTCATCCTCGAAGAACGGTTTCATCGTGACGGGGGAGGCGAGGGCATTTTTCTGGATGCGGGCGGCGGCGCGTTCAAAGATGCGCTGGTGGACGGGGTCAAAGAAATGGTCGGGTTTGACGAGCGAGGAGATGCGGTCATAGATATCGTTGTTGGTCAGGATCGCACCCAGCAACTGCTGTTCGGCCTCGATGTTGTGGGGCAGGACGTCGGTGTCCGAGGTGGCGGCAGGCAGGACCTGACGCAGTGTCGCGAGTTCATTCATGCTGGTGCCCCTTTACCGGTTTTCCGACCGGCTGCCCCGTCATGGCGGCAAAAGTGCTGACGCGCAACGGGGGAACAAGTCGGGGAAAAGCCTGTGGACAAGCTGTGGTCAGATCAACCGTCTACCACAGGTGGGGGGCCAAGGCAAAGGGCGCCACTAATGCCGCGATTCGGACGGCGGGTTATCCCCAAAGGATCCACAGGGGATTTTACATTTTCACGCTAACTTATGTTAGCGTCGAAACTGGCGGGCGGATTCCCGCCAGAGCGGCAAGCGCTGTCCGGATCAGCCGGGCTGCGGGGTTTTGTTGTGGGCGGCTTGTAGGATGGGCAGTTCGGCTTTAGCCGGTTTGCCCATCTTTGGTGCGGGCTGCCTGCCAGGCGCGGGGGTTGGTCAGGAAGGCTTCGACCTCGGTCAGGGTTTGGGCATCAAAGGCGCTCTGGGCGCGGGCTTCGGCCAGAACGTCCCACCAGGTGCACAAGGCGTGCAGGGCGATGCCGTGGTCGGCGAGGCGCTGCGTCGTTTCGGGGAAGATGCCGTAGTAAAAGATCACGGCGGTATGGGCGCAGGTGGCCCCCGTTTCGCGGATGGCGTCGACGAAGGACAGTTTGGAGCCGCCGTCGGTGGTCAGATCCTCGACCAGCAGCACGCGCTGGCCGGGGGTCATCACCCCTTCGATGCGGGCGTTGCGGCCGTAGCCTTTGGGTTTCTTGCGGACATAGGTCATCGGCAGGGCCAGGCGTTCGGCCACGAGGGCGGCAAAGGGGATGCCTGCGGTTTCGCCGCCTGCGATGTTGTCAAACGCCTCGAACCCCGCGTCGCGCATCACTGTCACGCAGAGGAAGTCCATCAGGGTGGACCGGATACGCGGATAAGATATTAGTTTGCGGCAGTCGATATAGGTGGGCGAGGGCAGGCCGGAGGCGAGGGTGAAGGGGGTGGTTGCGTTGAAATGGACGGCCTTGATTTCCAAGAGGGCGCGGGCGGTCAGGCGGGCGATTTCGGCGGCGGGGGGGAAGGCGGTGGGGATCATGGCTGCTCCTGCTTGGCGGGCCAATCTGTGGCCGCGAAGAGCGCCAGTGCGGCCTGTTCGGGGTCAAGATCGCGGGTGTCGAGTGTCAGGTCGGGGGATGGACCAAAAGGCAGGCTGGCGTCAAGCACGGCCGCACGGGTGCGGTGCCATTCAAGGCTTGCGCCGGCTTCGCGGCGGTGCAGTCGGTGATAGAGCGTGGCGAGGTCGGCGCGCAGCAGGACGTGGGTGATGCGGCAGGGCGCAAGCGCAGACCGCAGGGCGTGCAGGTCGGCGTCGGTTTCAATCACGCGGGGCAGAATCAGCGGGCGGGTGCCGAGGTTCGGCAGCAGGCTTTGCAGGTTGCCCAAGGCGATGGCGCTGCCGTAGGGGTCTGACCTGGGGCGGGGAAACACCTTGGACAGTGCATCAAGGTCGATCACGGCATGGGGAATGGCGCGCAGGTTCAACAGGTCTGACAGCGCCTCGGCCAGGGTGGTCTTGCCGACACCACAGGCGCCGTTCAGCAGCAGGACCGGGCGATCAGGCTGCGCCGGGCCCATTCAGGCGGTGACCTGCCAATGCACAGGGAAGCCGGGGTCAAAGACGGTGACGGTGCCTGCGCCGGTGTCAATCTTGGCCGGGAAGGCGGTGGGGGTGGCGGATTTGGTCAGGGTGAGGGTGCCGTCGTTGGGCGGCAGGCGGTAAAAGGCGGCGCCGTGCAGGGAGGTGAAGCCCTCGAGCCGGTCAAGGGCGCCGTCCTGTTCGAACACATGGGCGAGGAGGGGCATGGTGTTGGTGGCGGTAAAGCAGCCGGCACAGCCGCAGGCGTGTTCTTTCAGCGCGTCGGTATGGGGGGCAGAATCGGTGCCAAGGAAAAAGCGCGGATCGCCCGAGGTGGCGGCGGCGCGCAGGGCCAGGCGGTGTTTTTCGCGCTTGGCCACGGGCAGGCAATAGTAATGCGGCCGGATGCCGCCGGCCAGAATATGGTTGCGGTTCAGGATCAGGTGGTGGGTGGTGATCGTGGCGGCAAGGTCGTCGCCGGCACTGCGGGCATAGGCCACGCCTTCCTCGGTGGTGATATGTTCCATCACGACGCGCAGGCCCGGCACGCGGGCGCGCAGGGGGGCCAGGACGCGGTCGATGAACACGGCTTCGCGGTCAAAGATGTCCACCGTCGGGTCGGTGACTTCGCCGTGGACGCAGAGCGGCAGGCCGATTTCGGCCATGGTTTCCAGCACGGCCTGCACTTTGCCAAAGTCGCTGACGCCGGAATGTGAGTTGGTGGTGGCCCCGGCGGGGTAGAGTTTCACCGATTTCACAAGACCGGACGCGGCGGCGGCGGTGACATCGGCGGGGTCGGTGCCCTCGGTCAGGTAGAGAGTCATCAGGGGCTGAAACGTGCTGCCTTGTGGCAGGGCGGCGCGGATGCGGGCGTCATAGGCGCGGGCGTCGGCAAAGGTCACGACCGGGGGCACCAGATTGGGCATGATGATGGCACGGGCGAAATGCCGGGTGGTTTCGGGCAGAACGGCCTGCAACATGGCACCGTCGCGCAGGTGCAGGTGCATGTCATCGGGGCGGCGGAGGGTGATCTGGGTCATCAGGCTGGCCTAGCGCATCGGGCAAAGCGGTTCCAGTGGAATCAAGTTGGGCTTTGGGGGGCGTGGCGGATCAGGTGCGCAGGCCTGTTTCTTCGAGCAGACCCATGCGTTTGGCCTCGTAGTAATAGCCCTTGGCATACCACATGACGGCGCGGGATTCGTTGCGGCGCGAGACGAGCCAGGCGCCGCGCAGGTATTTGCCGGCATAGCGCAGGTTGGTTTCGGCATCGAGCAGGCCCGCGGGGGTGCCGCGGTAGCCCATGGTGCGGGCGGTGGCGGGCAAGATTTGCATGAGGCCATAGTAGGGGCCGTTGCGGGCGGCGGGGTTATAGCCGCTCTCGCGTTGGATGACGCGGTGCAGCAGGCTTTCGGGGATGTCGTGGTAGGCTGCGTATTTGCGGACGAGGGCGCGCATCTGGGCTGTCTCGCCGGGGTGCAGGTCTGAGCGGCTGGGGGCGGCGGAAAAGCGGCCGCAGGCGGCGAGGGAGGTGGCGGCCAAAAGGCCAAAGGCGCGGCGGGTCAATAGCATGGGACGTCCTTGACGGGGTTTGCGCGGGTTTAGCGGCAAAATACGGTTCCGAAAAGCCGGTGTGGCGCGCATGGGCGGGGATTCGTCATATGGTTGTGATGCGCGGGGGGCAGCTTGACCCTGCGTCGCGTAAATCCGGGGGGTTGCCACCGCAAATGTGCCAGATATAGTCGAGCGGCAGGCCCCGAGGGGTGCTGTTCCGACGGAAACAAGGCGGCCTTATGGCCAACGAGGTAGACGAGGAATGGACGGCGATTTCAGAACTCATTTCGTACGCGACCCGGCGGGGTTGAAGCATTTTCCCGCGCTGGTGCTGAATGCCGATTTTCGGCCGTTAAGTTATTACCCCTTGTCGCTGTGGCCCTGGCAAGAGGCGATCAAGGCGGCGGTGCTGGACCGGGTTCAGGTGGTGGCGGAATACGAGGAGGTGGTGCGAAGCCAGCGTCAGGAGTTCCGCATACCCTCGGTCGTGGTGCTGAAAGAGTTTGTCCTCCCTCAGAAGCGCGTGGCATTCACGCGCTTCAATCTTTTTCTGCGGGACGAGTTTTGTTGCCAGTATTGCGGGGCGAAGGGCGAGTTGACCTTTGACCATGTGGTGCCACGGTCGAAGGGCGGGATCACGTCCTGGCTGAATGTGGTGGCGGCCTGTTCCCCCTGCAACCTGCGCAAGGGCAGCCGGACGTTGAAACATTCGGGGATGCATCTGGCCCGCCCGCCGCGCCAGCCCACGACCGAGGAAATGCAGGCCCACGGCCGCAAGTTCCCGCCGGGGCATTTGCACACCAGCTGGATGGACTATCTGTATTGGGATGCGGAACTGGACGCCTGACCTTCGGCGACGGAGACGGCCATGATTATTGCCTTGCATGCGGCGGCGTTCGATCTGGTGGTGGCGCTGATCGGGTCGGAGCGGCAGATCCGGCAGAGGCTGGCGGGGTTGCGCACCAATGCGCTGGTGGCCTTGGGGGCGGCGGGTTTCGTCATATTCTCGCAATTGTTCGAGAATGAGGTCAGCCCGACGCGGGTGGCGGCGCAGGTGGTGTCGGGGATCGGGTTTCTGGGGGCGGGCATCATCTTTCGCGACGGGTTCAACGTGCATGGGTTGAACACGGCGGCGACGTTGTGGTGT
>CAMBWO010000261.1 GCA_945871285.1 Pseudorhodobacter antarcticus
CGTCACCACCTGCACCAGCACCCCGAACTGTCCTGCGCCGAGGTGCGGACGGCGGACTATGTCGCGGCACGGCTGCGCGAGATGGGGCTGGCGGTGTCCACCGGGATCGGCGGGCATGGGGTCGTGGCGACAATTCAGGGTCGAGGCAATGGCCCCGCCGTGGGCCTGCGCGCCGATATGGACGCGCTGGCGATCACCGAGCGCACGGACCTGCCCTATCAGTCGCAAACCGAGGGCGTGATGCATGCCTGCGGGCATGACGGGCATATGACCATCCTGCTGGGTGCGGCGCTGATCCTGCAACGGCAGGACTTTGCCGGGCAGGTTCACCTGATCTTTCAGCATGCCGAGGAACGCTATGGCGGGGCGCGGATGATGCTGGACGACGGGTTGTTGCAGCGGTTTCCGATGCGGCAGATTTTCGGGCTGCACAATTGGCCCGGCGTGCCGTTGGGGCAGGTGGTGGTGCATGATGGCCCGGTCATGGCGGGAACGTCGGAATTCGCGCTGCGCTTTACCGCGGCGGGGGGACATGCCGCGACCCCGCATCTGACGGGCGATCCGCTGCTGGCCGGGGGACATTTCATGACAGGCATCCAAGCGGCGGTCGCCCGGTCGATCGATCCGATGGAAAATGCTGTGGTGACGGTGGGCAGTTTCCAGGGCGGTCATGCGCAAAACATCATCCCGCAGGTGGCCGAGCTGACTGGCACCCTGCGCGCCTTTCGCCGCGCCACGCTGTTTCACCTGCGCGCACGGGTCGAAGCCGTCGCACGGGCGGCGGCTGACATGGCGGGGTGTGACTGCGAAGTGACCTTTGATCCGTCGCTGTGCAGCCCGGTCGCAAACACGCCGGCGGAGCGGGACATCCTGCGGCAGGCATCGGGCGCGGCGGGCCTTGCGGTCACTGCGTTGCCTCCGGTCATGGCGGGTGATGATTTCGGCGAGTTTCTGACCCTGCTGCCGGGTGCCTATGCCTTTCTGGGCAATGGGCCGGTGGCGCCCGAAGCCGGCCTGCACCAGCCAAAATACGACTTTACCGATGCGGCGATTGCCCCCGGCGCGATGCTGCTGGCGCAATCCGCGCTTCTGGCGCTAAGCCGGACCTGAACAAGGATAACCACATGCTCCAGCTTTCGCGCGCCCAGATCGAGGGGCTTGTCACCGTCGATGCCACCAGTGC
This sequence comes from Pseudorhodobacter antarcticus, assembly GCA_945871285.1. Classification (GTDB taxonomy): domain Bacteria; phylum Pseudomonadota; class Alphaproteobacteria; order Rhodobacterales; family Rhodobacteraceae; genus Stagnihabitans. Next base: position 1,184 of record CAMBWO010000261.1, read on the forward strand.
CGAGGCGGTGCGGGATGCCTATGTCGCCATCACCGACGGGCGGGCCAATCTGCCCCCGGTCGGCCATCTGGGCTTTCCGCAGGCGAACGGCGATTGCCATATCAAATACGGCCATATCGCGGGGGATGAGGTGTTCGCGGTCAAGATCGCGGCGGGGTTTTATGACAATCCGGCGATTGGCCTGCCCTCCAGCACCGGGGTCGTGCTGGTCTTTTCGGCGCGGACCGGCCAGTTGGAGGCGCTGCTGAACGACGAGGGCTATCTGACCGACCTGCGCACCGGCTTGGGCGGCGCTGTGGCCAGCCTTGCGCTGTGCCGGCCAGAGGCTAGGGAGGTGCTGATCGTGGGCAGCGGGACGCAGGCCTATTGGCTGGCCCGTGCCTTCGCGGCCCTGTCGGACATGCGGGTATCCATCTGGGGACGCCGCCCGGAGCGGGCTGCCGCACTGGTCGCACGGCTGGGCGAAAGCGGCGTGACCGCTGCAGTTGCGCCTGACCTTGAGGCCGCCTGCCGGCGGGCCGAGGTCATCGTGACCGCGACCCCGGCCACCGAACCGCTGGTGCGGGCCGCTTGGGTGCAGCCCGGTTGCCATATCACCGCCATCGGGGCCGACGGCCCCGGCAAGCAGGAGTTGGACACGGACCTGGTCGCCAAGGCGGATCTGTGCGTGGCCGACCTGCTGTCGCAAAGTCTGGACCATGGCGAGTTTGCCCATGCCCGTGCGGCGGGGCTGATTGCGGCGGCGGATTGCACCGAACTTGGCGCGGTGCTGAGCGGCAGGGCCAAGGGGCGGCGGCGGGCCGAGGATATCACCATTGCCGACCTGACCGGCGTGGCGACACAGGATATCGCCATGGCGCGCTGCGTTCTGGCGCGGGCCAAGGGGGGCAACCAGCCATGACCGACATCGTTACAGCCTCGGCCGCACGGTCTGTCCAGGCCCGCAGGCGTATTCGGGCGCATATCTATGAGACGCCCCTGCTGCCCGCGCGCCACCGCCACGGCGGCAATCTGTGGTTCAAGGCCGAGAATTTCCAGCTGACCGGGTCGTTCAAGATCAGGGGCGCGGCCTCGGTGATGACCGCCGGCGCATCGTCGCAACCGCTGATCACCGCCTCGTCCGGCAATCACGGCATCGCTTCGGCCCGCGCCGCGCAGTCGCTGGGCCGCCGCCTGACCGTTGTGCTGCCCGAAAGCGTCGTGCCCGAAAAGCTGGCGAAAATCAGGGCTTACGGGGTGGATGTCGTGCTGCATGGCGCGGACGCGGGGCTCGCCGAACAACACGCGCAGGCGCTGGCACGGGACAGCGGCGCGCGGTATATCTCGCCCTACAACGACCTGGACGTGATCGCCGGTCAGGGCACCATCGGGCTGGAACTGCTGGATCAGGCCGTGCAGATTGACAACGTCTTTATCGCCATGGGCGGGGGCGGGCTGATCAGTGGCATCGGCGCGGTGATCAAGGCCTTTAGCCCCGCCACGCGGATCATCGGGGCGGCGGCGGCAGCGTCGCAGGCGCTGGCCCTGTCCATTGCGGCAGGGCGGGTGGTGGACTGTCCGCACCATGACACGCTGGCCGATGGCGTTGCCGGCGGGATTGATGACGGCACCCTGACCCTGCCGCTGGCCAGCGCCGTCACCGATACCATCGTGACCTGCAACGAGGCCGAGATTCTGCAAGCCCTGCGCGGGTTGGCGCAGGACGAGAACATGCTGGTCGAAGGTGCGGCGGCCCTTGCCATGGCCGCGTTCACCAAGATGGGTGCAGCGGTCGCGGGCCAGACCAATGTCGTCCTGCTGTGCGGCGGCAATTTCGACGGGCGCAAGATCCGCGCCCTGACGCTGACCTGAGCCTGCCGTCTTGGGGACGCCTAAACCACGGCCTTGGACCGCCGCCCCTTGGTTTGCCGCCACAAAAAGGCCAGCACAAAGGTCCCCGACAACAGCAGGATGATCGTGGGCGCCGGCGCAGAATCCAGCCAGAACGACAGATAGACCCCGCCCATCATCGCCGCTATCGTCACCGCCACGGCCACCGCCAGCATACTGCGGAACTCGCGCACCAGCAGGAAGGCAATGGCACCGGGGGCGATCAGCAAACCGATGGTCAGGATCAGCCCCACCGCCTTGAGCGTGGCGACGATGGTCAACGAAATGACCGCCAAAAGGCCATAATGCATCACCCCCACCCGCAGCCCGATGGCCCGCGCATGGGCCGGATCGAACGCGTGCATCAGCAGGTCTTTCCATTTGGCCAGCAGCACCGCCGACACGCCAAGGGCGACCAGGCCCGCCGTCCAAAGATCCTCGGCGCCAACCCCCAGCATGTTGCCAAACAGGATGTGGTCCAGGTGCACGTCTGTGTCCACCTTGGTGTACAGCACCATGCCAAAGCCGAACATGCCCGAAAACACCACCCCCATCACCGTGTCGCGTTTCACCCGGCTGTTATCGCCCAGAAACCCCACCGCCAGCGCGCAGAACATGCCGGCGGCAAAGGCCCCGATGATCAGGGGAATGTTCAGGATATAGGCAATCACGATGCCGGGCAGGGTGGCGTGGCTGATGGCGTCGCCCATCAGCGACCAGCCCTTCAACACCAAAAAGCACGACAGCAGCGCGGTCGGCGGCGCAATGAACAGCGTCACCCAAAAGGCGTTCTGCATGAAGGGAAACTGAAACGGGGTCAGCCAATCCATCACGCGGCTCTTTCCAATGCGGCGGCGGCGCGGCGGCGGGCGGCCAGAATGCCGTGTTTGGGGGCAAAGACAAAGGCCACCAGGAACAGCGCGGTTTGCAGGCAGATGATCACGCCCCCCGTGGCCCCATCCAGGAAAAAGCTGGCATAGGCCCCGACAAAGCTGGTGACCGATCCGATCAACACCGACAGCACGATCAGGCGCGGAAAACGGTCGGTCAACAGATAGGCCGTCGCCCCCGGCGTGACCACCATCGCCACCACCAGAAACGCACCAACAGTCTGCAACGCGGCCACACAGCAGGCCGACAACAGCACGAAAAACATGAACTTCAACCGTTCGGGCCGCAGCCCGATGGACCGCGCGTGGTTTTCGTCAAAGAACGCCACCATCAGGTCTTTCCATTTGGCCAGCAGCACCGCCAACGACACAAAGCCGATGATCGCCAGTTGCAGTGTATCGGACGGCGAGATGGCCAGAATGTTGCCCAGAATGATGGTCTTGACGTCCACCGGCGTGGGCGAGACCGATATCATGAACAACCCCAGCCCAAAGAACGAGGTAAAGATGATGCCGATGATGGTGTCTTCCTTCAGCCCGGTCCGGGTGTTCAAAAACAGCATCGCCGCCGCCGCAAGGCCCCCCGACAGGAACGCACCCAGCGCAAACGGCAGGCCCAACATATAGGCCCCCGCCACCCCCGGCACGATGGCATGACTGAGCGCATCCCCAATCAGCGACCAGCCTTTCAGCATCAGGTAGGCCGACAGAAACGCGCAAACCCCCCCGACCAGGGCCGACACCCACATCGCATTGGTCATGTAGCCATAGCCGAACGGCTCCCACAGCACGCTCATGGGGCGGCCTTGCGGGTGCGGTCGTCGTAAATCACCATCGGGCGTTCGTCGTCGGTCAGGATCGTGACTTGCCGCCCGTCGGCATCGTCATGCAGATCGGCCCCACCCAGCACGAAATGCCGCAACACGCCGCCAAAGGCGCTTTCCAGATTGCTGCGGGTAAAGGTTTCCTCGGTCGGCCCATAGTTCAGCACGGTGCCCTTGACCAACACCACCTGGTCGCAAAACTCGGGCACCGACCCCAGATTGTGGGTGGACACCAGCATCACCCGGCCCTCGTCGCGCAATTCGCGCAACAGGCCGATGATCGCCTCTTCGGTCTGCACATCGACGCCGGTGAACGGCTCGTCCAGCAGGATCACCTGCCCATCCTGCGCCAGCGCACGGGCCAGAAACACCCGCTTGCGCTGCCCGCCGGACAACTCGCCAATCTGGCGCTTGCGGAAATCGGACATGCCGACGCGGGCCAGCGCCTGCGCCACGGCCGCATGATCTGCCGCCTTGGGAATGCGCAAAAACCCCATATGGCCGTAACGGCCCATCATCACCACGTCATCGACCAGCACCGGAAATGTCCAGTCCACCTCCTCGGCCTGGGGGACATAGGCCACGATCCCGGCCTTCAGCGCCGATTTCACCGATTGGCCCAGAATGCCGATCTCGCCCGCGCTGACCGGCAAGAACCCCATGATGGCCTTGAACAATGTCGATTTTCCCGCCCCGTTCACCCCCACCAAGGCGGTGATCGTGCCACGCGGAATGGCAAAGCTGGCGTCACGCAGCGCGGTCAACCCGGTGCGGTAGGACACGCTGACACCGCGGGCCCAAAGGCCCGCAGTGCTGGTGTCGGTCATGGCGATGCGGTCCGTCAAAGGTCAGTTCTCCACGCTTGTCGCAAGGCCGGTGGCAATCGTTTGCGTCGTCACCCGCAACAGATCCAGATAGGTCGGAACCGGGCCGTCCGCCTCTGACAGGCTGTCCACATGTAATACCCCGCCGTAGGCCGCCCCGGTTTCGCGCGCCACCTGTTCGGCGGGGTCGGTGTTCACCGTGCTTTCGCAAAACACCACCGGAATGGCATGTTCGCGCACCAGGTCGATCACCCCGCGCACCTGCTGCGGCGTGCCGGTGGCATCGGCGTTGATCGGCCACAGATAGGCCTCGCGCAGCCCCAGATCGCGGGCCAGATAGCTGAAGGCGCCCTCACAACTGACCAGCCAGCGCTTGGCCTCGGGCACCGTCGCCAGTTCGGCCTGCAAGGGTGCCAGCGCCGCCGCGATCTGCGCCTTGTAGGCCGTGGCATTGGCCATGTAGTCGGCCGCGTGGTCAGGGTCCGCCGCAGCCATCGCCGCGGCAATGTTGTCCACATAGATCTGCGCCGACACCGGCGACATCCAGGCATGCGGGTTTGGCTTGCCCTCATAGGTCCCTTCGCGGATCGGCATCGGATCAACCCCGTCCGACAACGTGGCCGACGGCACCTCGCCCAGATTGCCCAGAAACTGCTCGAACCACCGCTCCAGCCCCATGCCGTTCCACAAGATCAGATCGGCGTCTTGTGCTGCCACCAGATCGCGCGGGGTGGGCTCATAGCCATGAATCTCGGCCCCCGGCTTGGTCACGGACACCACCGTGGCATGGTCCTTCGCCACGTTGCGGGCCATATCGGCGA
>CAMBWO010000262.1 GCA_945871285.1 Pseudorhodobacter antarcticus
TGCCACCCCCGCACCACCGCCGCCCGCTCCTCGACCACCGCAAACCGCCGCTTCCACAGGATCGAGCCAAAGGCGAACACCCACACCTGCCCATCCTGCGGCATCGTGGCGTCAATGCCGCGCAGCGTCTCCGCGTAATAGCTGTCGGGCACCTCCGACCGCGCCATCGGCCCTGGATCGTCCACCCGTGCGGGCAAGCGGTCCACCAGATCGGGGGTCAGGTTCATCGGTCGCCGCATTGTCATAACCCCTTCACAAAAGGGCCACCGCTACCACGACCCCCTTGCCCACGATACACCTGTCCGCGCACAGTCACCCTGACCCCATGCGCAACGGAGCACCCGGATGATCTATTACCTGACCCTTGGCACCAACGACCTGCCACGTGCGACCGCCTTCTACGACCCCGTCATGGCCACCCTGGGCCTTGCCCGCATCCTGACCGCCGAGGGCGACATCGGCTATGGCCTGCCCGGAGACACCAGCCCCAGCCTCTATGTCCTGACCCCCTTTGACGGCGCCCCGGCCAGCCGCGGCAATGGCACCATGGTCGCCCTGACTGCCGCGACCCGCGCCGCCGTCACCGCCTTTCACAGCGCCGCGCTGACCCATGGCGGCCAGGACGAAGGCGCCCCCGGCCTGCGCTATTCGCCCAATTTCTATTCCTGCTATGTCCGCGACCCCGATGGCAACAAGCTGTCCGCCGTCTGCACGGTGCCGCAGACAGAATGAGTATTTGAGAATGGGCCAATCAGGCCCTATACCAAGGACCAGCACGGACAGGAGCATGCAATGGGATTTTTTCTGCGGTGGCTCGGGGCCTTTATCCTGTTGGCCGCGACCTTCAACCCGACCGACTGGAACTATGTCAAATGGTCCATCGCCAATGGCAACAGCCAGTTGCCGCTGACGCTGTTCCTGGGGCTTTTGCTGCTGATCGGGTTCCTGATCTATGTCATGGCCACCCTGCGCTCGATCGGGGCCTTGGGCATGCTGCTGGTGGCGGCGCTGTTCGGATCCGGGCTGTGGGTGCTGTTTTCCTGGGGGGTGCTGTCCTTGGAAAACTCGGCCCTCAACACCTGGCTCGGCCTTCTGGCCTTGTCGCTGATCCTGGGGGTGGGCCTGTCCTGGGGCATCTTGCAGCGTCGCCTGTCCGGTCAGGTCACCGTGGATGACGACGAGGGGATCTGACGCCCCCCTGTCGCGGGCCAGACCTGCGCGCCCCAGATCGGAAAACATTGGACGGCGGCCGCGCCTGTACTTATCCTTGGGTCATATTATGGCCCAAAGGGAGTTTCAGCATGACCACATCGTTCATCACGACCAATACCATAGGCGCGGGCATTCAATTTACCTTTGCCGCCTCGGGCAACAGTCTGGTCGTGCTGCAAAATGTTACGCTGGGCTCGACCAACGGGGCGGCGATCAGCCCCGCCGGCTTCAGCGATCTCGAGATTTCGGTGCTGGGCACGATGGTCGGCTCATCACAAATCACGCTTGGGCCAAATTGCAGCTTCACGCTGGGCAAAACGGGCACTTTCCTCAGCTTTGGCGCGACCATGTCGCTGGCCGGGCTATACCTGAACGGCGCGAGCGGTTCTACCCAGATCGACGGAACATTCTCGGCCCCGGAATCGATTGGATTGCTGACCGCAGGCGGCAATCAGGCAATCTTCGTGACCGGTTCGATCACGGCGGCAAGCGCGGTTTATTTGCAGTCCAACGGCCTGGCCGGCGACGTTCTGGTGAATTCAGGCCAGATCCAGTCTACAACTGCAGGCGACATCGCCAACAACACGTTTTTCAACAACGCCATCTTTGTCGAGGGCCCAAACGCACGCATCACCAATCTGGTTGGCGGCTCCATCAGCGCAACCGGATCCGAGGCGAACGGCGTGCGCGCCTACGCGACGTCGACCGGCTTGGTCCTCACCAATCACGGCACGATCACCTCCGTCAATTCCGCCGCTGTCGATTTAGTGTCGCTGGGGTTCGGAGGGACAGCCAGCCTGATCAATACCGGTGTGGTCAAGGGCGGAACACAATCCTTCAACGGATTGGGAAGCGCGGGCACCTTCACGATCCTGAACAGCGGACAATTGACCGGTTCGGTCGTGCTGGGGCTGGGCAATGACCAGTTCGACGGGCGCGGTGGCCGGATCGACGGCAACTGGTCGGGTTTCGCCGGGAATGACCGTTATGACGGACGCGGCGCCAGCCTGATCACGGGCCAGATCTTGGGCGGTCTTGGCAATGACACCCTGCTCGGCGGCGACGGCGACGAAACCATCTACGGCGAGGACAATCTGGACACGCTCATCGGCGGCGGCGGCGATGACCAACTGTTTGGCGGCTTCAACTCGGATTATCTGGTCGGGGGCGAGGGCAACGACGGTCTGGAGGGGGGAGCCGACTTCGATGACATGTCCGGCGGGGCGGGCGACGACACCCTTCAGGGCAACGACGGCGGGATGATCGGTTATGGCGGCGCCGGCAATGACGGCCTGTTCGTCGACACCTTCGCCACGGCAAACTTTGTCGCGGGCTATGGTGGCTCGGGCGATGATTATTTTCAGGGCGGACTGATCCGCGACAACATCTATGGCGGCCGGGACGATGACGAGATCTATTCCGGCGATGGGGATGATTTCGTGTTTGGCGGTGCAGGTGACGACACGCTGGACGCCTTTGACGGGCTCGACACCGTCTACGGCGGAGCGGGCGATGACCTGATCGTCAACGTGGCGGGGGCGTCGCAGTTGTTTGGCGGACGCGGCCATGACAGCCTCAGCGGCAATGGCGATGCCGACTTTCTGGACGGCGGGGCCGACGATGACACCCTTGACGGCGGATCCGGGGCGGACACCCTGTTTGGCGACACCGGGAACGACCAGATCAATGGCGGCAGCGAGAATGACCAGATCGACGGCGGCACGGGCGCTGATGTGCTGCAGGGCGGCGGTGGCGGTGACCGGGTCAATGGCGGCACCGGCGACGATGACCTGATGGGCGAGGCCGGCAATGACACCATGTCCGCCGGGGCGGGCGATGACACCTTGACCGGCGGGCAGGGCCGCGATTCCCTGACCGGCGGGACTGGGGCCGATCATTTCGCGCTGACCGTGCTGTCCGATACCGGCATCCTCGCCAGCACCCGCGATATCCTGACCGATTTCCAGACCCAGGTCGACCGTTTCGATCTGTCGGCTCCGGATGCCAACTCCGGTCTCGCCGGCAATCAGGCCTTCACCTATATCGCGGGCGCCGTCTTTGGCAACGTGGCGGGCCAGTTGCGCTATTCCGCCACGACGGGACTGATGGAGGGCGACGTCAACGGCGACGGCCTGGCCGATTTCGTCGTCGAGTTTCAGAACCTCACGGCGCTTGTGGGCGCGGATCTGGTTCTCTAGCCCTTGCAAGGTTTGCGCCTTCCGCCTAGATAGGCGCGTCACCTCAAAGGGCCGCCCATGGAAAACGTCATCCTCGCCATCCACCTCATTCTGGCCCTGCTGCTGATCGGGGTCGTGCTGTTGCAGCGCTCCGAGGGTGGTGGTCTGGGCATGGGTGGCGGCGGGGGCGGCGCCGTGTCGGGCCGGGCCGCGGCCACGGCGCTGGGCAAGATCACCTGGGTCTTTGCCGGCTGCTTCATCGCCACCTCGATCACCCTGACGATCCTGGCCGCCGCCGACTCGGCCTCCAATTCCGTGATCGACCAGATCGGCGGCACCGCCCCGGTTGAAACCCCAGCGGCCGACCCCGCCACCCCGCTGACCGCTCTGCCCCCCGCCGATGCGCCCGCCGCACCGCCGCCGGCAGACGCGCCCGCCACACCACCCGCCACCACCCCCTGATCCACCAGCTTTTGTTGACCAAGCGGGATTCCTGACAGCATCTAGCGGTGCAGGTTGTGCATGCGGCCGACCTTCGCTATATGTCAAATCCCGTGATGCAGCGATTCTCTACCCCCGAATCGCCGCCCTGAAACCAGACACGGAGGCCCCCCATGGCACGCTATATCTTCATCACCGGCGGCGTGGTGTCCTCCTTGGGCAAGGGCCTCGCCTCCGCCGCCCTTGGTGCCCTGTTGCAGGCCCGCGGCTACACCGTTCGCCTGCGCAAACTGGACCCCTACCTGAACGTCGACCCCGGCACGATGTCGCCCTTCGAACATGGCGAGGTGTTCGTCACTGACGACGGCGCCGAAACCGACCTCGACCTTGGCCACTACGAACGCTTCACCGGGGTGTCCGCCCGCCAGACCGACAGCATCTCCTCGGGCCGCATCTATTCCAACGTGCTGGAAAAGGAACGCCGCGGCGATTACCTCGGCAAAACCATCCAGGTCATCCCCCACGTCACCAATGAGATCAAGGACTTCCTGCGCATCGGCCAGGATGAGGTCGATTTCATGCTCTGCGAAATCGGCGGCACGGTGGGCGATATCGAAGGCCTGCCCTTCTTTGAATCCATCCGCCAGTTCATCCATGAACGCCCGCGCGGCCAATCCATCCTGATGCACCTGACCCTGCTGCCCTACCTGGCCGCCAGCGGTGAACTCAAAACCAAACCCACCCAGCACTCGGTCAAGGAACTCCAATCCATCGGCCTCGCCCCCGATGTCCTCGTCTGCCGCTCCGAACACCCGATCCCCGACCGCGAGTTGGAAAAGATCGCCCTGTTCTGCAACGTCCGCAAGGAACACGTGATCCCCGCCTATGACCTGAAAACCATCTACGAGGCCCCCCTCGCCTATCACCGCGCCGGCCTCGACCAGGCCGTGCTCGACGCCTTCGGCATCTCCCCCGCGCCCAAACCCAATCTGACCCAATGGGAAGACGTGATGGACCGCCTGAACAACGCCGAAGGCGAGGTTCGCATCGCCGTCGTCGGCAAATACACCCAGCTTGAAGACGCCTATAAATCCATAGCCGAGGCCCTCACCCATGGCGGCATGGCCAATCGCACCCGCGTGCGCGCCGATTGGGTCGACAGCGAAATCTTCGAACGCGAAGACCCCGCCGCCTACCTTGAAAACTTCCACGCCATCCTCGTCCCCGGCGGTTTTGGCGAACGCGGCACCGAAGGCATGATCAAGGCCGCCCAGTTCGCCCGCGAAAAGAAGATCCCCTATCTCGGCATCTGCCTCGGTATGCAAATGGCCGTCATCGAAGCCTCCCGCAACCTCGCCGGCATGACCAACGCCGGGTCTGAGGAGTTCGACCACGAAAAAGGTGCCAAACGCTTCACCCCCGTGGTCTATCACCTGAAAGAATGGGTCCAGGGCAACCACATGGTCACCCGCAAGACCTCAGACGCCAAAGGCGGCACGATGCGCCTCGGCGCCTACACCGCCATGCTGAAACCCGGCTCCCACGTCGCCGCCGTCTATCACAGCACCACCATCGAAGAACGCCACCGCCACCGCTACGAGGTCGACCTGCACTACCGCGACCAGCTTGAGGCCAAAGGCCTGATCTTCTCCGGCATGTCCCCCGACGGAAAACTGCCCGAGATCGTGGAGGTCAAGGATCACCCCTGGTTCATTGGGGTGCAATTCCACCCCGAATTGAAGTCAAAACCGTTTGCGCCGCATCCGCTGTTTGCGGATTTTGTGCGGGCGGCGATGGGGGTGGAGCGGTTGGTTTGACCGGTGGGGTGCGTGATATCACGCACCCCACACGGCCTGCTTCAACGCTCCGGTCGACCGGCCCTTCCGGGCGTCAAACGACAATTCACTGGTTTCAAAGGCCACTCCTACGCGCTCGATCAAATGATCGACGTCGATGCACGCCAAGACTGCGCTTGGGTGCATCCTGCCTGGGGCGCGGCACAATCAGACACCGCGCCCCCGCCGGTCTTCATCGGCTCAACTGTTCTTCAGACGCTCGACGATATTGGCGTCCGCCGGATGCTTGATGCAATGCGCTTCGATCTCGATCTTCATCTGCATGTGCGTCCAAGGCTCTTTCGGGTCGCCAAAGAAATCATCGGACGCTGATTCCGCCTCGCTATGCGCACCCAAGGCATAACGCCCGATCAATCCGGCACCTGCGGCCTCATTATTGGCTGTGTCTGCAATCCAGAGCAGCAATTCGTGGGCATAGCCCATGCGGGCCACGTCATTCATCGCCGCGAACTGGCCGCAGGTCATGGTCGACGCATCCGCATAGGCACCCGTGGCCATACCACCACTGACCACGACGGCGGCTGCACACATCAGTTTCGTCACTTTCGTCATTTCAGACCTCCACTCCATTACAGGCACGCCACCCGGCGTACAGTTGAATGTTGGACCGACATGGCTGATTACGAATTGATGGTCGTCAACGGCCATGCGAATTGGTGCGGAAACTTCACGAATGATCTCGGAAAACACCGCACAGCCCCGTGCTGGCATGATATCAGC
>CAMBWO010000263.1 GCA_945871285.1 Pseudorhodobacter antarcticus
TCCGACATCGAATGCCCGCGGTAGCGATAGGTCATCATCTCCAGGATATACGGCCCCTCACCGGCCCGGCAGGCCGCCACGGCCTTTTGCCCCGCCGCCTTGACGGCCAGCACATCCATGCCGTCCACCGCCTCGCCCTTGATGCCATAAGCCAACCCGCGCCCGAACAGCGTGGTCGATTTGGTCGACCGCTTGACGCTGGTGCCCATCGCATACTGGTTGTTCTCGATCACGAACACCACCGGCAGGTTCCACAACTCGGCCATGTTATAGGTCTCATAAACCTGACCCTGGTTCGCAGCGCCGTCGCCAAAATAGGCAAACGTCACATTGTCATTGCCCAGATACTTGTCGGCAAAGGCCAAGCCAGCCCCCAGCGGCACCTGCGCGCCCACAATGCCATGCCCACCATAGAAATGGCGCTCCTTGGAAAACATGTGCATCGACCCGCCCTTGCCCTTGGAATAGCCCCCGGACCGGCCCGTCAATTCCGCCATCACCCCGTTGGCATCCATCCCGCAAGCCAGCATATGGCCATGGTCGCGGTAACTGGTCAGCCGCTTGTCGCCCGGCTTGGTGCAGGCCTCCAGACCCACCACAACCGCCTCTTGCCCGATGTACAAATGGCAAAACCCGCCGATCAGACCCATGCCATACAACTGGCCGGCCTTCTCCTCGAATCGCCGGATCAACAGCATCTCGCGGTAGTAATGCAGCAACTCGTCCTTTGAGACGTTTGTTTTTGCAGGCTCTTTCCTGGGTGCCAACGGCGTGTCCTCCGCAGAATAGTTCAACGTTAAACTATTTATACCGCATCGGGGATTAAACGCAAATTCCTATTCTTCGGTGCATGGCTGGCTTGCACGGCGCGCATGGCCTTAGCGGATGATGATCTCATCCGCCCGGACATAGCCCAGCACGTCGCGGACCTGTTCGTCCAGCAGTTCGATGTCCAGATAGCCGTCCGACAACCGCCGCGTCAGGTTGCGCAAGGCGGCCAGTTCCGCCACCAGTGCGTCCCGTTCGGCGGTCAGGGCTTCGGCCTCTCCCGCGATCTGCACTTGCCGGAACACACCGTAGTCGCCCTGCACGGCGGCAAACAGAAAGTATACGCCCAGCGTCGCCGCCAGAACGAAATACAGCATCGACCCCATCCTGGGCCGCGGTATCGTGGTTGTCATGCTCTGCCTCATAACCCCTCTGCCGGGGGCCTTTTCTCAGTCTGCCACAAGGCCACCAAAAAGCAAACCCTTCCGCGCCCGAGATTTGCAGCCCCGTATAAAATGTCCCGCCCATCGCCTGACATTCCGCCGGATCGCCGCTGAACCAGGCCGCCACCCTTGTAGCCGCGACACCTCTGCCGCAAACCCCGCAGGCCGTCTGCCCCGGCCCGGTCATCACAGCGGAACCCCGCAGCCAGTTTGCGTTTGCCTCAGGAGCGCCGACCTGCGCGCTGATCAAGTCGAACCGGGTTTCATCCTGCGTTGCACCCTGCCAGCGCATGACCGGATCAGGCCGGCAGGGCAGCCCGCATCAGGCCCTGCCCTTGTAGATGTCGACCAGCTTGGCCAACATCGCCAGCGCATCCTCACGCGGGCGCTGGAAGGAATTGCGCCCGATGATCGACCCGTTGCCGCCGCCATCGCGAATGGCGCGGGCGTCGTCATAAACCGCATCGGCCCCCTTGGCCGCGCCGCCCGAAAACACCACGATCCGCCGCCCGGCAAAGGACGCCTGCATGCAGTGCCGCACCCGCTCGGCCTGGGTCGCGACCGGGATCTTTTCCTTCTCATAGACCTTCTTGGCCTCGGGCAGCATCAGATGGTCGGTGCTCAGCTTGATCTTGATGATATGCGCGCCCAGCAGCGCCGCGATCTGCGCCGCATAGGCGGCCACGTCAATCGCCGTCTCGCCGTCCTTGGTGACAGCCTCGCCGCGCGGATAGGACCAGATCACGGTCGCCACCCCCTTGGCCGCCGCTTCGCGACGCATCTCGCGGATTTCCTCATACATGTCCAACTGGCAATCCGACCCCGGATAGATCGTGAACCCGATCGCCGCACAGCCCAGCCGCAGCGCATCATCGACCGAACCCGTGACCGCCTGGTTCTTGCCCGCCGTCTCGCTCATCAGCGAATTGGCCGAGTTCACCTTCAGAATCGTCGGGATCTGCCCCGCAAAGGTATCCGCCCCCGCCTCCAGCATCCCCAGGGGCGAGGCAAAGGCGTTCAGCCCCGCATCGATCGCCAACTGGTAATGGTAATGCGGGTCATAGCCATCCGGGTTGACCGCATAGTTACGCGCCGGCCCATGTTCAAACCCCTGATCGACCGGCAGGATGATGACCTTGCCCGTCCCGCCCAGCTTGCCTTCCATCAGGATGCGGGCAAGGTTCGCCTTCACGCCGGGGGTTTCGCCTTCATAATTGGCAAGGATTTTCTGAACGATCTTGGTGGTGCGCATTATGGGCCTCCTGCATGGGTTGCAGCCTTTATCGCCACTCGACTAGGGCAAGGCAACTGCGAATTGGCCCCAAGTTGCCACTTCCCCCGCGACATTGTAGGACAGGGCATGACCAACGCCGATCCCAAACGCCTCATCCGCATCGCCCGTGAAAACGGCTCCGACGCCACGGCCGAACCGCTCGATCTGGGCCAGCGCGTGCGCGACCTGCGCAAGGCCAAGGGCTGGACGCTGGATCAGGCGGCAGGGCAGGCGGGGCTGGCGCGCTCCACCCTGTCCAAGATCGAAAACGGCCAGATGTCGCCCACCTATGACGCCGTGAAAAAGCTGGCCGAGGGGTTGAAGATTTCCGTCCCGCAACTCTTCACCCCCGCCGGCCGGGCGCAGGTTTCGGGCCGCATGGCGGTCACGAAATCGGGGCTCGGTCAAAGCCACGCGACGACGACCTATGAACACGAACTGCTGGCCGGCAGCCTGACCCGCAAACAGATGCTGCCCTACCGCGCCACCGTCCGCGCCCGCAGCATGGCCGAATTCGACGGCTGGGTCCGGCACGACGGCGAGGAGTTTCTCTATGTCCTGACCGGCATCGTGACCCTGTATACCGAGTTTTACGAACCCGTCGAACTGCGTCGCGGCGATTCTGCCTATTATGACGCGACGATGGGCCACAATGTGGTGTCCCTGTCGGATGAGGATGCCACGATCCTGTGGGTCACCTCCCTGGCGTGACCTACCACGCGTGGGATATCAGCCAACCCTTTGACTCCCATGCCAAAAACCTGCGGCGTTAACCCATTCTCAACCACAGGCCAGCCCCAGCGGTAGGGTGCGTGATCTCACGCACCTTCGCCAAACCTTGCCGCCAGGTTAGCGCCCCATCCACCCCGCCACCACATTCGCGCTGCCCGAAATGTCCTGCCCCACGCCCGCAACCGTGTTGCAGCCTGCAAGGGTGGCGCAAAGCGCCACCGCCCGGATTATCGTCTTCATGCTCGACCTCGTTTCTTGGTTTTGGTCAGTCCTGATACCACCAGACATCCGGCAGGAACCCCAGCCAGTCGCCATAGATCGGCAGGCGTGCAGGGTAATGCAGTTCCTTCTTGTGCGCCATCCGCGACACATTGGAATACCAGAACGGAATCACATACCGCCCCGTCGTCATCACCCGGTCCAGCGCCTGCGTCGCCGCCACGAAATCCGCGCGCTCGGTGGACGACACCATGGTCTTGATCAGCGCCTCGGCGGCGGGCGAGGACATGCCCATGAAATTGCGCGTGCCGGGCTTTTCCACACCCTCACCGCCCCAATACAGCGTCAACTCGTTGCCGGGCGACAGCGACAGTGACCGGATATACTGGGTCATGTCGAAATCGTAATTCGTCGTCCGTTCCTTGTATTGCGCCGAATCCACCGTGGCGATCCGCGCCTCAATGCCCAGCCGCTTCAACGCCTCGACGAAGATCTCGGTTGCCGCAATGGTGTCCGACGCGCCATTGGCGAGCAGGATTTCAAACGCGAAGGCCTCGCCCGCGGCATTTTTCAGCACGCCCTCCTGCACCGTCCAGCCAGCCTCGACCAACAGGTCGGTCGCCGTGCGGATGCCCGCCCGGTTCGCCTCGGACCCGTCCGACACGGGCAGGGCATAGCCCTCCAGCGCCCCCGGCAGCAGATCGGCCTTGAACGGCTCCAGCAGCGCCGCAACCGCCGGCGTCGCCGGTTCCGCCACATTCCCGGACAGTTCCGAGTTCGAGAAATAGCTGGTGATCCGTGGGTTCACGCCACCACTGATCGTCTGGTTCACCAGTTCAAAGTTGAAGGCCGTGATCAGCGCCTCGCGCACGCGCCAATCGGCGAACATCGGTTTGCGGGTGTTGAACACCAGCCCGTCGATGCCGGACGGGCGTTGATGCGGGATTTCGGCCTTGATGACTTCGCCCGATTGCACGGCGGGAAAGTCGAAATTGCCCGCCCATTTCGCCGGGTTCGTTTCGCGGAAGGTGTCGACATCGCCCGCCTTGAAAGCTTCGAAAATCACGGTCGGATCGGCAAAGTAGACATACTTCACCTCGTCGAAATTGTGCTGGCCCCGGTTGAAGGCCAGATCACGGCCCCACCAGTCGGGGTTTTTCTTCAGCGTGATCTGCGACCCTGGCTCCATCGAGGCTACCACATAGGGCCCCGAGCCAATCGGCGCCTCCAACGTGGTTTCGGTGAAGTCCTTACCCTCCCACTGCGCCTTTTGCAGGATCGGGCGCAGGCCCAGCAGCAGCGGCATTTCGCGGTCTTGTTCGGTGAAGGTGAACTTCACCGTGCGGGCGTCCACCGCCTCGGCACTGGCGATCTTTTTCCACGCCGTTGCATAGCGCGGGTTGCCCAACTCGCCCAGGGTCTGGAACGACCACAGCACATCGTCCACCGTGACCGGACTGCCGTCCGAGAATTTGGCCCCCTCGCGCAGGGTGAACGCGACATAGGACCGCGCCGAATCGGTATCGACAGATTCGGCCAGCAGGCCATAGAGCGTGAAGGGTTCGTCATAAGAACGGCCCATAAGTGTCTCTACCGTAAGCGAAGAGATGGCGGCGGGCGCGGACCCTTTGGTGATGAACGGGTTCAGCGAATCAAAGCTGCCGGGTTCGGCAAAGGTGATTCTGCCGCCTTTGGGCGCGTCGGGGTTGGCCTGGGGCAGGGACACAAAATCCGGTGGAAGGGCAGGGGCGCCATACATAGCTATGCCATGTTGCGGCTCTGCCACGCCTGCCGCCCCGGCGAAAACCAGCGCCAGCCCAGCGCCCGCGCCCTTGAGTCTTTGGTAAAAACTGCGTGTCTGCATGATGTGCGCCCCGGCCGCCCGCGTTGATTTGGTCAAACCTACGGGGTCTTGCATGGCATTTCAAACCTTTAACTTGATCCGTGGGCGAAGGCCGGGTATAAGATCCTCACTGCTCGATAGGTTTCTTGCCTGTATGAAACCTGCCTCAATAACTTAACGCCGGCCTCGCGCCGGCGTTTTTTTCTTTGGCAGGGGGCGGACTTGGCCCGGATCGGCCCTTGCGGGCGATGGTGCAGTTGCAGCATCCTGATGGCGCACAGACAGCCAGGGGGATGCCATGACACTTGCGGGCAAGACAGCGATCATCACGGGGTCCAATTCCGGCATCGGTCTGGGCGTGGCCGAGGAATTGGCGCGGGCCGGGGCGTCGGTCGTGCTGAACTCTTTTACGGACCGGCCCGAGGATCATCAGTTGGCCGCCGATCTGGGGGCACGGCACGGGGTGGTGGCGCGCTATATCGCGGCCGACATGTCCAAGGGGGCCGAGTGTCGCGGCCTGATCGCCAAGGCGGGGGCCTGCGACATTCTGGTGAACAACGCGGGCATCCAGTTCGTGGCGCCGATTGACGAATTCCCGGTGGACAAGTGGGATCTGATCCTGGCGATCAACCTGTCGTCCGCCTTTCACACGACCGCCGCCGCCTTGCCGATGATGCGGGCCCGCGGCTGGGGCCGTGTGGTCAACATCGCCAGCGCCCATGGCCTGACCGCGTCGCCCTATAAATCCGCCTATATCGCGGCCAAGCATGGCGTGGTGGGCCTGTCCAAGACCACGGCGCTGGAGACGGCGGGACAGGGCATCACCTGCAACGCGATCTGTCCGGGCTATGTGCTGACCCCCCTGGTCGAGGCGCAGATCCCCGACCAGATGAAGGTGCACGGCATGGACCGCGACACCGTGATCCGCGAGGTGATGCTGCTGCGCCAGCCGTCCCGCCAGTTCGCCACGGTGGAACAGATCGGCGGGACGACGGTCTATCTGTGCTCAGCCGCCGCTGATCAGGTGACAGGCACGACGATTTCCGTCGATGGCGGCTGGACGGCGCTGTAAAC
>CAMBWO010000264.1 GCA_945871285.1 Pseudorhodobacter antarcticus
CGTGGCGCTGGCGGTGGGCGTGTTCGGGATTGCCGAGATACTGAAGAACCTGGAGGGTGAGCAGGACCACACGGTGCTGACCACCAAACTGGGCAGTCTGTGGCCATCACGGCAGGATTTGCGGCGGATGGTGGCACCGATGCTGCGCGGAACGGCGCCTGGGTCGGCGTTGGGCATCCTGCCGGGGGGAGGGGCGATTCTGGCCTCGTTCGCCTCTTACACCGTGGAAAAGCGGCTGTCCAAGCACCCGGAGCAGTTTGGCAAGGGCGCGATCGAGGGGGTTGCGGGCCCCGAATCTGCCAACAACGCCGGGGCGCAGACCAGTTTCATCCCGCTGTTGACCCTTGGCATTCCGGCCAACCCCGTCAAGGCGCTGATGGTGGGGGCGATGATCATTCAGGGTGTCGTTCAGGGGCCGAATGTGGCGGCCGAGCAGCCTGCGCTGTTCTGGGGCATCATTGCCAGCATGTGGATCGGCAATCTGATGCTGATCGTGTTGAACCTGCCGCTGATCGGGTTGTGGGTGAAGCTGTTGAAAGTGCCTTATCACATCCTGTTTCCCGTCATCATGGCGTTTTGTTCCATCGGGGTTTATTCGGTGAACTCGAATGTCTATGACCTTTATGCCGTCGCGGGGTTCGGCCTTTTGGGCTATGTCATGATGAAGCTGCGCTGCGAACCGGCGCCCTTGCTTTTGGGCTTTGTCCTGGGCCCGATGCTGGAGGAAAACCTGCGCCGTGCGATGATCCTGGGCCGGGGCGACCCGACGATATTCCTGACGCGGCCGATCAGTGCCACGCTGTTGGTGATGACGGTGATCGTGCTGGTGGTCGTGCTGCTGCCGGCCATCCGCAAGAAGCGTGACGTGGTGTTCGTCGAGGCAGAGTGAGCGGGGGGCGGCGCTGTTGCGCGGGCCCCCCGGTCTGGCGGTTATTTCTTCAGGTTGATCCAGATCGCATCGTAAAGCGCCTGGGTTTCATCGTCGCAGACCTGGGCGAACACGCCCGGCGTTGCGTCGGCGGGCGGGTTGTTTTCGGGGCTGGTGCGGATCGCCTCGTCCAGGAAGGGTTCGACCCCCAGCACGCCCGAGGTATAGGCGGCGTAGTTCGTCACGGCGGCGGCGTTTTCGGGTTCAAGCAGGAAGTTCATGAACTTGATCGCGTTGTCGCGGTTGGGCGCATCTTTCAGCAGGACCATGTTGTCCATCCAAAGGACATGGCCCTCTTTGGGATAGCTGTATTCGACATTCGCGCCCTCGGCCCGCGCCTTGGCGGCAAAGCCGTTATAGATCATGCCCGCCGCGGCATCGCCCGAAACCATGACATCCTTGGCGGTGTCTGACCCAAAGCTGGCCCAGTGCTGTTTGGCGTTCACCAACATTTCGGACAGGGCGCGCAGCTGGTCGCGGTCGGTGCTGCACTGGGGGATGCCCAGGTAGAGCGAACCCAGGATCAGCACTTCGTTCTGGCTGTCCAGCACGTTGATCTTGCCTTTCAGCTCATCCGGCGGGTTGAAGATGATGCCAAGGCTGGAAATGTCGCCTTTGTAGACATCGCGATTGACCGCAAAGGAGGTCGAACCCCACTGATACGGGATCGAGGATTTGCGGCCCTGATCGAACGGCACGTCCAGCCATTGCGGGGCAATGTTGGCGATGTTGGTCATTTCTTCGGCGGTAAAGGTGTCCAGCATCCCCGACGCGCCCATGATGGCGACCATGAAATCGGCGGGCACGGCTACATCATACTGGCCGAGCTTGCCCGCCTTGAGCGAGGCGAGCATGGCCTCGTTGCTGTCATAGGTGTCGATCGTGACGGCGATGCCGGTTTCGGCGGTGAACTTGTCGACCAGTTCCTGCGGCATGTATTCAAACCAGTGATAGACCGACAGCGTCCCTTCGGCAGCAGCGGCACTGGCCAGCAGGCACAGGGCGGAGGTGGTGGTGAACAGCAGTTTCATCGAAGTCTCCTTGGTGGGGATTACGGGCCTTTGCGGCCCTTGCGATTGATCAGGTAGGACAATGTGACGAACAGGATGGACACCGCCAGCATCAAGGTCGAGATCGCCATGATGTTGGGTTTGATCCCCTGTTTGACGGACCCGAAAATGGCGGTGGGCAAGGTTTCCATGCCGGCGCCCTTGACGAAATTGGTGATGATGAAATCGTCAAGGCTGATGATGAAGGCCAAAAGAAAGCCCGACACGACGCCGGGGGCGAGCAGCGGCAGCAGCACCAGAAAGAACGATTGCAGGCGGGTGGCATAGAGGTCGCGCGCCGCCGCCTCATAGCTGCCGTCGATGCCTTGCAGGCGGGCGGCGATGGGCAGGTAGGCAAAGGGGATGCAAAAGGTGATATGGGCGATCAGGATGGTCAGATAGCCCGTCGTGATGCCGACCATGGTGAAAAAGATCAGTGTGGCCACCGCGATCACGATTTCGGGCACCATCAGCGGCAGGTTGATCAGGGCGAAGGTCAGCGACCGGCCCTTGAACTTGCCTGACCGCAGCATGGCAAGGGCGGCGGCCGTGGCGATGCCGGTGGCGATGGTCGAGGCAAGGATGGCGATGGTCAGCGAGTTCCACGCGGCCGCCTTGAAGCGGGGCGCCTCGGGGCCGGTGAACACGTCGAAATACCAGCGCAGCGACACGCCCCCCCAGTTGGTCAGCGAGGGGGATGCGTTGAACGAATAGATCATCACCACGACCAGCGGTGCGTAAAGGATGATCAGGCAGATCAGGGCCACGCTGAAGAAACCGGGGTAGTGGCGGACAGAACGCAGGGCCATCAGGGACGCTCCTGCCGTGCGGTGCTGCGGGCGTAAAGCAGCAGCAGGATCAGGACCAGGCTCATCAGGATCATCGAGACGGCCGCGCCAAAGGGCCAGTTGCCCAGCGATTTCTTGAACTGCTCGTCGATCAGCGACCCGATCATGAAGCTTTTGGCGCCGCCCAGCAGGTTGGGGGCCAGGAACGCGCCAAGCGAGGGGATGAAGACCAGAAGACAGCCTGCGATGATGCCGGGTTTGACGATGGGCAGCACGATTTCGCGCAACACCACCCAGCGGCTGGCATACAGGTCGGCAGCGGCCTCGGACCAAGTGAAGTTATAGCGTTCCACGGCGGCATAGACCGGCAGCACCATAAAGGGCAGATAGCTGTAAAACAGGCCCAGTTGCACCGCGAAATCGGTGTTGATCAAGGCCAGCGGCTGCGAAATCACGCCCGCCCCCATCAGCGCATCGTTCAAAGGCCCATTCTCGCGGATCAAGAAACGCAGCGACACGGTGCGGATCAGCAGGTTCACCCAATAGGGCACCGTGATCAGGAACAGCCAGACGCCGCGGGTTTCAGGCGGGCGGGTGGCGATGAACCAGGCGGTTGGAAAGCCGATCAGCAGGCACAGCACGGTGGCAATGCCGGCTTGGGCGATCGACCGGGCAAAGACGTTGATATAGGTCCACTCCAGCGAGGCAGGCTCATCCCCAAACAGGCCGCGGTTGACAAAGAACTGGTCATAGGCGGCCAGCGAAAACTCCCAGATCACGCCGCCGCGCATTTCCTTGGTCAGGAACGAATAAACCGCCATCAGCGCCACGGGCAGCACCAGAAATACCCCGATCATCACCCAGGTGGGCACCAACAGCGGGATACGCGCGCTGCGATAGGTGCTTTCGGCGCTGGAGCCGCTGTCTGTAGCAGGCCCTGCCATCAGTCAGACAAAAGGCGCGCAGCACCTTCCTCCAGATGCAGACCTACGGCGTCACCGGGACTTGGCACCGTGATCCGGGCGGCGTTTTGCAGGCGGACCTGCATCGCGGTGCCCCCTTCGAGCCGCACTAGAACCTGAAGATCGGTGCCAAGGTAGATCACCTGTTCCACGACCGCTTGCAGACCCACACCGGGGGAGCCCAGCGTCACCCGTTCAGGCCTGATCGACAGATGGTGGCGGCCCTTGTCACGCGCAGCACTTGAGGTGGTGATCCGGTGCCCGCCGGGCAGAACCACCTGGGCCTGGCCATCTGCAACCGCCTCGACCTCGACTTCGATCAGGTTCGTCTCGCCGATGAAATCGGCGACAAAGCGGTTGTTGGGGGATTCGTAGATGTCACGCGGTGTGCCGATCTGCTGGACATGCCCCGCGCTCATCACCGCGATACGGTTCGACATGGTCAGGGCTTCTTCCTGATCATGGGTCACGAAAATGAAGGTGATCCCGGTTTCGGATTGCAGTTGCTTCAACTCCATCCGCATCGCCTGACGCAGTTTCAAGTCCAGCGCAGACAGGGGTTCGTCCAGCAGCAAAACCTTGGGTTGGGGGGCGAGGGCGCGGGCCAGGGCCACGCGTTGCTGCTGACCGCCGGACAGTTGGGCGGGGGCCCGGTTGGCAAAATCGCTCAGATGCACCATTTCCAGCATTTCGCCCGCCCGGATGCGCCGCTTTTCCAGCGGCCAGCCCTTCATCTTCAGGCCGAACGCCACGTTGTCGATCACGGACATATGCGGGAACAAGGCGTATTGCTGAAACACCGTGTTGACCGGGCGCTGATTTGGTTCCAGCGCGGCGATGTTCTGGCCAAAAAGCAGGATCTCGCCCTGCGTCACCTCTTCAAACCCGGCCATCATGCGCAACAGCGTGGTCTTGCCGCAGCCCGAGGGGCCGAGCAGGGTAAAGAATTCGTTGTCCTGAATGGACAGGGAAACGCCGTGCAAAGCGGTGAACGTGCCAAAGACCTTGGTCACGGTGCGGATTTCGACGGCATTGGTCATCCGGATTGTCGCTTCCTCATTTGGCGCAGGCCTGCTCTGGCCTGCCATTGTTTGCCACTGCGCGGGACTTGGCAATGCAGCACCTTGCGATTCATGCAGAAAACCAGCCGCAAGGCGGCAATCGCCCTTTTGCAGGGCGGGCACGGACCGGCATGCAGCTTGCATTTCGGCGCCAAAGGATCGTGTGGGTGGTTTTCGTCAAGGGCGCGCAACCTCAGGGGTGACAGGCCGGTCGCAGGCCCTGACCCGGTGTGATCGTTTGGCTGAAAAGGGCGTGTCCGGCCCTAGCAGCAGATTGGGCGTGCGACGGATCGTTCCAGGGCAGTGGGTCAAGGTGGTGCACTTCTCCCCAAGACAGATGGTTGTGGGCGGGAACGAAGGGCGGTCGCAAAGTGTTAGTCTTGCTAGCGCATGAAGCGCGGGGAGATCCGTCATGACCCGACCGGTTGATGTTTCACAGTGGGGCCCATGTGGACCTGCTTGCGATGCCCCTCCCCAGCTGGCAGGCGGCTGGACGCTTGCGGACGGACCCAAGGCAAAGGTCCGTAAGGTTGACCTGGGACAGGGGGCGCCGGGGCACCGCAAGACACCGGACGGTCAGCTTTGGGTGTCGGCATGAGCTGGGCCATCATCCTGCACGGCGGGGCCAAGGAGATTGACCCCGAAGACGTTGACGCCCACCGCGTCGGCTGCCTGCGGGCGCTGGAGGCGGGGCGGCGGGTGCTGGCGGGCGATGGGTCAGCGGTCGATGCGGTCGAGGCAGCCATTCGCGTTCTGGAGGCGGACCCGACCTTCAATGCGGGTTTTGGCAGCGCCCTGAATGCCGATGGCGCGGTCGAGATGTGTGCGTCCATCATGGAGGGGTCCGGGTTCAACGTCGGCGGTGTGGCCGTAATCAGAGGTGTGCAGCACCCGATCAGTGTGGCCCGCGCCTTGCTGTTCAAGGAGGAGATCCTGCTGGCCGGCGACGGTGCGCGTCGGTTTGCCGCGGAAAACGACTGCGAGCTTTGCCATTTTGCGGCGCTGGTGCCACGCTCGACGGGCCGCAAACCCGTTCATCTGCACGATACGGTGGGTTGCGTCGCGCTGGATTCCGCTGGCCGGATGGCTGTTGGCACCTCGGCGGGTGGGTTGGACGGGGCGGCGACGGGACGCGTGGGCGACTCGCCGATGCCGGGGTGCGGTTTTTATGTTGACGATACAGTGGGCGGAGTGGCCTTTTCGGGGGATGGCGAGCAGATCGCCCGCAGGATGCTGGCGGCTGGTGTCTTGCACCGGATGCCGAACGCCAGCCCCGATGCCGCCCTGCAAAGCGCCCTGCATGACGTTGCCCGGATTGGCGGCTCAGCAGGCGGGATCGTCTTGACGCCTGCGGGCGCCTTCGGCTGGCAACACAACAGCCGGGATTTCGCCGTGGCCTATCAAAGCAGCAGGATGGCCGAACCCGCCTGTTTTGCCAACAAGGCGCAAGCCGGTCATTGACCTTGCGACCTTCCCCCCGCAGGGCCCGTTGAATGCGGTCGGGGTCGTGACGGAGTGGCCATGGCGGGCGCACAGGTCGGCAGCACTGCGGA
>CAMBWO010000265.1 GCA_945871285.1 Pseudorhodobacter antarcticus
GCGCTGCTGTTTGCGACACCGGGTCTTGCCACCCAGGAATACATCCTGCCCACATTGTTCGACGTGACGGGCGTGGCGGCGGATGACGTTCTCAATATCCGGTCGGCCCCCAGCCCCAGCGCGCCGATCGCCGCAACGCTGTCGTCCCGGGCGCGTGATATCGAGGTCGTGGGCCTTGACGACACCGGCCAGTGGGGGCGGGTGAATGTCGGTGAGGTCACCGGTTGGGCCAGGCTGGCCTTTCTGGCCTATCAGAGCGAGGTCTGGGGGCCGCAAACCCTGCCACCGACCCTGCACTGCCTTGGCACCGAGCCGTTCTGGTCGTTGCGTCCCGGTGGCGACGGTTTGGTTTTCGCCATGCCAGAAGCGCCTGAAACCGCGCTGCAAATCACGCAGGTTCTGACGTCGGGGGTTTTCCGTGACCCACGCCGGACTGTGCTGGCCCAAGGCGCGGCAGGGCCGCTTACAGCCGTGATTGTGCCCATGGCCTGTTCGGACGGAATGTCAGATCGCAGCTATGGTCTTGATGTCACGCTGATTTTGCAGGGCCTGGACCGCCCGCACATGCTCATGGGGTGCTGCTCGATCGCGCCGAACTGAGCGTCCGGGCCCCATTTCCAGACGGCCGAATGGCGCAATCCTGGCGGTTGGCGCCGGCTTTCCGGGGGCCTGGCCGTCCGTCGGTTGGCGCTTCACGCGAAAACTGATACACATCAGTGTGGTTTGCCAGATTGGACGCGATGCTGTCCTCGACAGCGCCCCATTTCCAAAGGAACACCTGCGTGAGAATTCTTGCCGTCGACGACGAGCCCTATATCCGTGAACTGATGCCAATGATGGCCGCTCGGGTCGGGTTTCCGGATGTGACGACCGTGGCGTCCGGCGCGCATGCGCTGGATAGCCTGAGCGAGGCCGTATTTGACTGCATCATCCTGGACATCAATATGCCCGAGATGGACGGGATCGAACTTTGCCGCCGCATTCGCGCCCTGCCGGCCTATCGCCAGACGCCAGTCCTCATG
The DNA here is from genome assembly GCA_945871285.1 of Pseudorhodobacter antarcticus. Classification (GTDB taxonomy): domain Bacteria; phylum Pseudomonadota; class Alphaproteobacteria; order Rhodobacterales; family Rhodobacteraceae; genus Stagnihabitans. The sequence continues at coordinate 1,023 of CAMBWO010000265.1, forward strand.
CTGACGGCCATGTCCGAGCGTGACTTCATGGTGCAAGCCTTCAAGGCGGGTGCCACCGATTATGTGACCAAACCGTTCGACATCCACGAACTTGGTGCCCGTCTGCGCATCGCAGAAGAGTTGATGCTTGCCCGCCGCGCTGCCGCTGACCCCGCGATTGCGCCGGTCAATCTGGCCGAGGCCCTGATCCTTGACGGGGTTGACCGGCTCATCGACTTCACCGCCTTCAAGAACTACCTCAAGCAGGCCTCGCGCGCCGGACTGGCCGCCACCCATGTGGTCGCGGTCCAGATCGACAGGATCGAGACGCTGTTTGGCAGGGCAAACCAGAACGAATTCCTGTATGGCCTGCGCGAAGTGGCCTTTGCCCTGACCGAAGCCCTGCGCCTTCAGGGCTGTCTGATTTCCTATGCGGGCCATGGGGTGTTTGCCGTGGTGTGCAACAGCGCCGCCCCAATGCCTGCGGACGTCGTGGAAAGCGACGTGCAGCAGATTCTGGACCAACGGGATGCCGCCTATGACGATGGCACGCCAATGGATCTGGAAGTGTCGGTCGGTGCCCCGATTCACCCGAACTACGGCGACCTGTCGGAAGTCCCCCGGTCGGTCGAACGGGCCATCGCCCGCGCCGAAAACCGGTCCGCAACCAAGCGGAGCAAGCTGCCGACAGCAAACCTGCGCAACCTGTGATCCGGGGTACGGCCAGGCAGAGCACATGGCCCTAATCCCCGCGCACCACCGTAAACCAGAACGTCGTCTCGCCGCCCGGCACGCTGGAGAATCCGATCTCGCCGCCCATCTGTTCGACGATCTGTTTGGAGATGCTCAGACCCAGCCCCGTGCCACCTGACATGCGATCCGATATCGTGGCGGCCTGCGAGAACGGCTTGAAGATCCGGTCGCGAAAGCTGTCCGGTATGCCGGGGCCGACATTCGTGACCGAGACGCGGATCGCCGGGCCGTCAGGCACGGTTCCAACAGCCACCACACCACCCGGTTCGGAAAACTTTGCCGCGTTCGACAGCAGGTTCGCCATGACCTGATGGAACCGCTTGGGGTCGACCAGTCCGATGGGCGCGTGGTCCACCGCGGCCAGCAGGAAGCGCACCCCATAATGGTCGGTCAGGGCAAGGTTGGCCAAAATCGTCTCCTCCGCCAGCCGGTCAATCGGGTGGCGTGCCAGGGAAAACCGCATTTCCTTGGCGGTGAACTTCTGGAAATCCAGGATGTCATTGATCAGGTTGTGCAGACGGTCGCCGTTGGTCTTGGCGATGAACAGCAAGCGGTGCACATCGTCCGAAAACGCCGACTCTTCGAACTCCAGCAGGGTCAGCGCCCCCAGCACGGCGGTCAGCGGGGTGCGCAATTCATGGCTGACGACCGAGACGAACTCGTTGCGCAACTCCTCCATCCGGCGCTGGTCCGTGATATCAACCAGTTGCGACAGCAAATGCTCGGGCTTGCCGTCGGCATCGCGAACCAGACCCACGCTCAGCCTGCCCCACATCACGCTGCCATTGGCGCGGATATAACGCTTTTCCCGCGTATAGGACGCCACCTCGCCTGCGATCAGGGACCGAAGCTGGTCCAGATCGCCGGGCAGATCCTCGGGATGTGTCACCTTGTTAAACGAGGCGTTGCGCAGGTCTGTTTCGGGATAGCCCAGCATGTCGCACAGCGCGTGGTTCACGATGCGGAACGTGCCGTCCAGATTGACGATCGCCTTGCCGATCGGCGCGTTGAAAAACGCCGACTGGAACTGCTCGACACTGATGCGCAAGGACTCTTCGGTCAACTTGCGCTCGGTGATTTCGGTTTGTGCGCCCACCAGCAGGCTAGGGCGGCCCACCGCGTCGCGCTCGGCCACCGCGATATCGGTCCGCATCCAGCGCCAATGCGACCGATCACGCGACTGCAACCGATACTCGCAGGCCGCCCGTTCGATCTGACCCGCGCTGCACAGTCCGATGGGTTCCAGCGCCCGTGCCAGATCGTCGGGATGGACCCGGTCGTGCCATTCCTTCTGGATGTCCAGCTGTTCGTCGGGTGCAATCTCCAACATGCGACGCCAGATGTCCGAAACGACAATCGTGTCGGCCTTGGGGTCGTATTCGAACACACCAATGCCGGCGCCCCGGATCGCATTGTCCGACAAGACCATCTGATTTTGCGTGATCCGGGCCCGCTCCCTTTCGGCCGCCACATCGCGGATGAAAAGGGTGGTCAGCGTCCTGCCGTCGGTATCGCTCCAGCGCAGGGCATTCACCGCGACGGGCAATGCGCGGCCCGCCCTGTCGCGCAGCGTGATCTCGACCATCTGGTGCAGCGGCGTGATGGGGGTCTGACTGAGGATCAGGGTTTTGACGGGGACCATTTGCAGGAAATCTGCCACCGGTCTGCCGATCAACTCGGCCCCGTCAAACCCCAGCAGGTCGGCGGCAGGCTGGCTGATGTCCACAATGCACTCTGTCTCGTCCAGCACCAGCGCAGCAAACCCGGCGGCGATCAGGGCCTTTTCCAGAATTGTCTTGCTCATGAGACACCCATCACAATCGGATTTCGCCGCAGGTCTTGCCAGCTAAGGACATGAACACCCTAAGCCCCCGATGCAAGATTGTCGCCGGGTCATCGGCGGAACGGGTGCACACTCCCTCCGCCGCTGCCCTGCCGGGTGGCAGCCCGGTCGTTCGCCAGCAGGATCGCCCGCGCAAAGGCCGCGCGGGCCCGGTCCGGCTTGTCGCCCCCGGCGCGCACCGGCAGGCCGACAGTGACGGTTGCACCCAGATTGCCCGTCGCCCGTGCCAGCCGGGCCTGAACCTACGCCTCGATCACCCGGACATCCGGCAATGCCGCCCCAGTGGCCACCAGCACGACCACACCCGGTTCAGGACTGCTCATCATATAGCCCTCGACCCCCACCACCCCGGCGATGGATTGGGCCGCCTTGGCCGACAGGCCCAGCCAGGTGTCAAGTCCCGGTGCCGCATCGATCACAACCGCCACCACATAGGCGTCGGTCAGACCCCGCCCCGAAAGACGCATCAGGTAGCTTTCCAGCGCGTCAGGGTTGATCAGCGTGGCAACCCTGGCCCGCGACGCCAGCCGGGTCGCATCCCAATCCCGAACCCCGTCGCGCAGCCTCGGGCCGCAGAGTGCGCCGACCTCCAGCGCCGCCTTTGCCCGCCGCGCCGCAACCTGCGCCTTGGCCGCCTGCAAACGCTGGCCGAAATCCACGATGTCAAAGGGTTTGGTCGTGTAATCCGACGCACCCGCCAGAAATGCGCGGTCCAGATGGTCCATGTCCGTCATCGCCGTCAACATGATCACCGGCGTGTCGCGATAGGGCGCCATGCCGCGCACCGTGGCGCACAGTTCTTTCCGCTCATCTCGGGCATGTTGATGTCCAACAGCAAGCAGTCAAACGGCACGGGCGCCGCCGCAATCGTCTGCAGCGCCTTTTGGGCCGAGGCTGCCACCGTGATATCCGGGCATCCAACCCGTGCCGCGATCTTGGGCAGCAACTCCCGGATGAACATGTCATCGTCCACCGCCAAAATCCGCATCTCTGCGCCGGTCGCGGGCACTTGCGCGTCAAGTGGCGGCCCCGTCCGGCCCCGGCCTTTTGCCATCAGACAGACCGGGCACAGCAACGTCGCCACACCGCCAGCCCCAGCGTATACCCCGACTGCGGATCAAAGCGATGCGCCAAACCCCAGCGCGACCGCAAATCCGAAAATCCCGGCGAACACGCCGACGATCAAGTAGGCAAGAACCACGACTATTTTCCATGACCCCGACGCCCCCGCCGCAATAACACCTACAGCACTGGTCGTCACATGCAATCCAAAGTTGTTCCTGTTGCTCCAACGCAACCGCATGCACAGCCCTTGCAGGGAAAGATCGCCGTCGTGGGCAGTATCCCGCCGCAGTGTGGGGCCGTCTGGAACGGCAACAGGGCGGTGACGTTGGTCTGTGCGGCGGCGACGGCAGATGCGCAGGTCGCGTTCACAATGGAGAAATGTCATGGCCCAAGAAAAGACGTCGTCATAATCCGACCAGGATCAACCGCGCGACGAGGATGGTCGTTTCACCGAAAAAAGCGAGCAGGGCAAATCGTCGGGGAATTCCGGCGGCTCGCCCAGATCGAGCGGTGACAGAAAATCCTCCGGCGGCGCCAAGGACGACAAGTCCTCGGGCGACCAGCGGTCGAATTCGCGCTGACACCCCGCGCTGCCGACCGCCCCGTTGGGGCGGTCGGTGCCTTTCCTTTCCCCCACAGGAGAAATCCCATGCCGACCCAAACGCTTGAAACACTGTTTCACGATACGCTGAAGGACGTCTACTTCGCTGAACTCCATATCCTGAAAGCCCTGCCGAAAATGATCGCGGCCGCTTCGGCGCCCGACCTGAAAGAGGGCTTTGCCCTGCACCAGCAAGAGACCGAGGGACAGGTCGAGCGGCTGGAACAGATCTTCGAGATGATCGACAAGCCCGCGCAGGGCAAGACCTGTCCGGCCATCGAAGGGATCTTGCAAGAGGGCGCCGAACTGATGAAGACCTATCAGGGCAGCCCTGCCCTTGACGCAGCCCTTGCAGCAGCCGGACAGGCTGTCGAGCATTACGAGATCGCCCGTTACGGCACGCTGGCCGCCTGGGCCGACCTTTTGGGCTATACCGAGGCGATCCCGCTGTTGCAGGAAACCCTGGACGAGGAAATGGCCGCAGACGAGGCCCTGTCGGACGTCGCCACCGACGTCAACAGGATGGCCATCGCCGCCGAATGACCCGCGACCGGTTGCATGCATGAGGGCCCCGGCGCAAGCCGGGGCCTTTTGTATTTGGGGTGTTTCCAAGGCCGTCCGCATGCAGACCAGATGCAAAACGGCCACCCCGACACACGGGGTGGCCGTTGCAACATGGTTCCGCCGGATCAGTTGTTGGCGGTATGAACCGGCATCGCCTGAATCTGCTCTTTGGTCGCGTCGACGTAAACGCGGATATCGGACCTGCCGGCATCGGTCAGGATCGTCAGCTCTTCAAAGCCCAGCGCGACCTGAGTCGAACCCAGGCCCAGAAAGCCTCCAAAGTCGATGATGACATTCTGCACGGCGCCACCGGCATCGACGGTGACATCGCTTACCGTGCCGACATTGCTGTCGTCGATGCCGTAAACCGTCTTGCCGATCAGCGTGTCGATCGACACGTCCGTGGCCATGACGGCTTCATAGCCTTCGCGGTTCATCGTCGGTGCGATCAGCCTTTCGCGTTCGGACGCCGTCATATCTTGCGACGCCGTCCCGTCCGTCGCCGC
>CAMBWO010000266.1 GCA_945871285.1 Pseudorhodobacter antarcticus
CGCCCGAGATGACAGGGCGCAGTCTGCTGGAACCGGAGGCGATTTGACGGGATGGCTGGCGCAGGTTTGGGCTGGGCGGGATCAGGCAAAGGTCCAGTGGACCTTTGGCCCCGACCATGGCGCGCGGCTGCCGCAAGACCGTTGCAACGCGCAGTTTCAGAGGGCAGCGCCTGACCTGGGGCAGGCGAGAAGCGCCTGCCCAGGGGCAGGTCAGGCGCTGCCCGGATCGCTTTGGCGACCGGGCGGCAAGTGGGACTGGTGCGCTGCGGCAGATGCTAGGGCATCTGCCATTTGTGGCCTGGTTCTGGCCGTGTTGCTTGCCCTGCCCGCCGCCGCGCAGGAGGTGACGGGCGATGTGGCGCAGGCGGCGGCGCAGGCTTCGGCGGCGTTGCAGGCATCGGTTCAGGCGCCGGAGGAGGCCGAGGGGGCCAAGGACCGGGTTGCCGCGCTGACCATCACGATCAAGGCCTATGAGGCGGGGCTCGCCGCTCTGCGCGAGGCGTTGCGGCAGGCCGAGTTGCGCGAGCAGACCCTGACGCTGGAGTTCGAGCTGAAGCGGGACCGGCTGTCGCAGCTGTTGGGGGTGTTGAGTGCGCTGGATGCCGATCAGGGGCCGTTGCTGTTGCTGCATCCGGGCGGGGCGATTGGCACGGCGCGGTCGGGGATGATGCTGGCCGATGTGACCCCTGCCTTGCAGCGCGAGGCCGAAGCGCTGCGGATGTCGTTGCAGGAACTGGCGGACCTGCGCGGTTTGCAGCAATCGGCCGGTCAGACGCTGGGCGGCGGGTTGCAGGCGGCGCAGGAGGCGCGGGCGGCGCTGTCGGCGGCGATTTCGGACCGGACCGACCTGCCCAAGCGGTTCACCGAGGACCCCGAGGCGCTGCGGACCCTGCTGGAAAGCGCGGACACGCTGGATGCGTTTTCCAGCGGGTTGTCGCCGCAGGACGACACGGGTCAGGGCTTTGCCGAGGCGCAGGGCGCGCTGCCCTGGCCGGCCTTGGGCCAGATCCTGCTGCGGCCGGGCGAAACCGATGCCAAGGGGGTGACGCGGCCCGGTGTCACGCTGGCGACGCGGGCGCTGGCGTTGGTCACGGCGCCCTGGGCGGCCACGATTCGCTATCGCGGGCCGCTGCTGGACTACGGAAATGTGATGATCCTGGAGCCGGGCGGGGGCTATCTATTGATCCTGTCCGGATTAGAAACAGTTTATGGCGATGTGGGCGATGTTATTGCGGCGGGCCAGCCTTTGGGGTTGATGGGGGGGGCGGCGCCGGATGGGGCCGACATTCTGTCAGGCGGTGCAAATGGCAGTGGCGCCGACGCGACGGAAACGCTTTACTTGGAAGTCAGGCACAAGGCCGAACCCGTGAACCCGCTGGACTGGTTCGAGCCAAACGAGGAATGAGTGACGCATGAACAAGATCTTGATGGCCGCTTTGGGCGGGACGTTGGCCGGGGCGCTGATCACCACGCAGCTGGCCGGGCCGCTGATTGCGCAGACGGCGGGCAAAACCTCGTCGGTTTATGAACAGCTGGACCTGTTCGGCGATGTGTTTGAACGCATCCGCAGCCAGTATGTCGAGGAGCCGGACAACGGCAAGCTGATGGAGGCGGCCATCAATGGCATGCTGACCTCGCTTGACCCGCATTCCAGCTATATGAACGCGCAGGATTTCGCGGACATGCAGGTGCAGACGCGGGGCGAGTTTGGCGGCTTGGGCATCGAGGTGACGCAGGAAGAGGGTTACGTCAAGGTCGTGAGCCCGATTGACGGCACCCCGGCGGACAAGGCGGGCATCCAGACCAATGACATCATCACCCAAGTTGACGGCGCGACGGTGCTGGGCCTGACGATGGATGCGGCGGTCGATCTGATGCGCGGGCCGATCGGGTCGGAGGTCGTGATCACGGTGGTGCGCGAGGGGGTTGCGGACCCGTTCGACGTGTCGCTGATCCGCGAGACGATCAAGGTGGCGGCGGTCAAGGGCCGGTTGGAAGGGGAGACGGTTGTGTTGCGAATCTCGTCCTTTACCGACCAGACCACATCGGGCCTGCAGGCCGAGTTGAAAAAGGCGGTCGAAGAGGCGGGTGGCGCGGACAAGGTGAACGGCTTCGTTCTGGACCTGCGCAACAATCCGGGCGGTCTGCTGACCCAGGCGATTGACGTGTCGGACGCCTTCCTGAACGAGGGCGAGATCGTGTCCACGCGGGGCCGTGGCCCGCAGGACAACGAGCGCTTCAACGCCGAAGCCGGCGATCTGGCGGGGGGCAAGCCGATTGTGGTGCTGATCAACGGCGGGTCGGCCTCGGCGTCCGAAATCGTGGCGGGGGCCTTGCAGGACCATCGCCGGGCGATTGTGGTGGGCACCAAGAGCTTTGGCAAAGGCTCGGTCCAGACCATCATCCCGGTGCGCGGCGATGGCGCGATGCGGCTGACGACGGCGCGGTATTACACACCGTCGGGCCGGTCTATCCAGGCCTTGGGCGTGATGCCGGACATCGTGGTGAACCAACCGCCGTTTGACGCGGAGAAGGCGGCTGCCGCCGAAGAGGCGGCCAAGGAGAACCAGCGCACCGAGGCCAGCCTGCGCGGCGTTCTGTCCAACGATTCGATGACCGAGGAAGAGCGCAAGCAGCTGGACGAGGACCGCGCCCGCACCGAAGAGGCGGCCAAGCTGCGCGACGATGACTATCAGCTGGCCTATGCCGTGGACATTCTGCGCGGGTTGTCGGCCGTGGCCAAGGCCCCATGACCGACCTGCCCTATCGCCCCTGCGTCGGCGTGACCTTGATCAACCCTGCGGGGTTGATCTGGGCGGGCCGTCGGCTGGACAGCACGGCCGAGGCCTGGCAGATGCCGCAGGGTGGCATTGATGACGGCGAAAAGCCGCGTGAAGCGGCCCTGCGCGAGTTGGAGGAGGAGACCGGGATCAAGGCCCCCTCGGTCAAGTTCCTGGCCAAGACGCATCACTGGCTGACCTATGACCTGCCGCCGGAACTGTTGGGCCGCGTCTGGGGCGGCAAGTATCGCGGGCAGCGGCAGAAGTGGTTCCTGTTCCGCTTTGATGGCGAGGATGCCGAAGTGGACATCGCCAAGGAACACCCCGAATTCAGCGCCTGGCGCTGGATCAGCGCCGAGGAGATGCTGGCCGCCATCGTGCCGTTCAAGCGCGAGGTCTATGGCAAGGTGATCCAGAGTTTCCGCGCCTATCTGGCATAGTCTTGAAACAACCAACGCCTTGTCTTGAACGTGCTGCAATCTGGGTCAGAGTGCAGCAGGTCCGCGCAAGGTGGGGAGGAGGTCTGCTCGTCCCCCCTCCCCGTGCAGGGTCGCGCGCTGCGGTTGCGCGCCCAGCGTTCGGTCAGGCATCCAGGGGTGCCACGGTGATGCAATCGGGCGCCGGGGTGCAGGCTTTGACGGTGTTGGCCTGCTGGTTGGTCAGGGGCCGCGCCTCGGGCGGGGTCTGGGACGGCAGGCCCGAGGCAAAGATCAGGGCCGCCACCGCCACCACACAGGCCAGATCAAAGGCGCCATTGGCCAGATTGACCGCGTGATAGGCGATGTCGTCGCACAGATCGCGCACGGCAAGGGTCAGGGTGTTGGGTCGGGGCATGGTGACCTCGCAATCTGCGGCCGCACGGCGTGCGACCAAAGGGATGCCCCCATCTCTTCTGCCCCTCACAAGACAAGCAATATCGGGCCCGTGTTAGGCGATAACATGGCTGCAATGGGGCGGTGGATATTGAATATCAGGGCCCTTGGTCCCATGGTAGACACATCCCACAGGAGGATGCCGATGCCCCGCCTTGTCGTGAAACTGTTGCTGGTGCCGTTGCTGGCGTTGGTCCTGGCCCTGCCCGCGCAGGCCGAATGCTATGTCGATTACAAGGCCAAACAGGACGATCCGCTGCGCCTGGCTTATGGAGTGTCGCAGGTCAGCGACGCGGCCTGCGGCAAGCCCAAGCAGGCCAATGCCGAACTTGCGCCGCGTCTGGCGGCGGATGGCTGGACATTGATGAAGATTGTGTCCAGTTTCGGACCCGAGGGCCTGAGTGAAAGGAAAGAGAGTGCCGGAGATTTCTACCTCCGCTACTGACAGCTTGCGCGCGGGCAACCGGGTGGTTGGTTACGGGATTGCGGCCATCGTCGTGATCCTGCTGCTGGCGACGGTCGTGCTGTTCTTGAACCTGCCCGATGCGAATGCGTTCAACGCCCGCGTGGAGCAGCTGTTTCTGGACAATGACGACCTGAAGACCGGGGCCGAGTTGAAGCTGCTGGAAATTCTGGCGCAATCGGGCACCTCCTATGCCGAGATTTTTGTCACCTACCGCGCCGTGATTTTCGTGCTGCTGGTGTTTTCCACCGCGCTGCTGATTGCGACGCTGGTGTTTCTGGTCACGATCATCGCGCTGAACCGGCGGATTTCGGCGATCCAGCGGTCGGGGATTCAGGTAGCCTCGATGATGATCAGCCGCGAGGCGCGGGCGGTTTACATCAACGATCTGGAATTTGCCCTGACCGAGGCGGCGCTGGAAACCCTGGCCGTTCTGGCCGAGGCGCGGATGGATGACGAGGTGCTGACCGGCGCCCAGATCGAGGCTGTCATTTCGGGCCGCAACGAAGCGGACTGTGACGAGGCGGCGGGGGCAACACGGATCAAGCGGCTGCGCGATACTCTGGGCAACCAGCTGGTCAGCGAACTGCTGGTCAAGACGGTGGCGCGACGCGGCTATGTGCTGGCCGTGGGCAAAGACGTCATCAAGATGGTCTGAGGGGCGATGAGCGCGGAAAGGCTGGCGATCCAGATGGGGCTGGATATCCCCGACTTTGTCCTGACCGGGCACTACGGGGCCGAATACGGCACGATGAAGCCGTTTCACCGGGTGGGATCGCGGATGTTCCTGTCGGGCCATGTGGCGCTTCCGCGGCTGAGCTTGCCTTGCAGCGGAAGCTGTCGTTTCCGGTCCCAAAGTGAGCTCCCCCCCGGCGATCGGACGGTGACGGAAGCTGCGATCTGAAGTCTGCTGATCTCCTGGAATCAGGAGCACGGACCTGTCGAAACGCAGGAATCACGATGCGGCCTTCAAGGCGCGATTTTCGTTGGAGGCGCTGAAGGGCGAGCGCACGGTGTCGGAATTGGCGACCTCTTATGGGTTGCCCTTGAACAATTCATTCAGCCTGATGTTACAGGCGGACACTGGCGAGTCGGGCGGAATACTGCGTTCAAAATGGCGACGACAATCCAGGCAAGCCAAGCCCGCAGGTGGGCCAGGATCTTTCGTATGTTGGGGTCGCAGGCGTTGAGCACGGCAAAGAGCCCGTCGCCGAGGGTGCCTTTCAGGGTGCACCGTGTGAGGCGTCCATCGGTTTTCATATGGCCGATTTCGGGTTCAATGGCGCATCGGCTTGCAGCGTTGATCGACTGGACGGTGTTCGAGCGCGAATGGTCGGGGTTCTTTCCGTCCGGCAAAGGTTGGCCCGCGACGGAGCCGCGGCTGGTGGCGGGGCTGCTGTATCTCCAACACGCCGATCGGCTTTCGGATGAGGCGCTGGGCGTGCGTTGGGTCGAGACCCTCTGTTGCCAGCACTTCACTGGCGAAGTGGTCTTTCAACACCAGCCCCCCATCGATCCGCCTCTCTGACCCGTTGGCGAGGGCGCATTGGCGATGAAGGCGTCGAAGGGCTGTTGACCCAAAGGATCCGGGTCGCGCAAAAATCCGGCACCATCGACGAGGACAGCGTGAAGCGGGTAGCGGTGGATACGACCGTGATGGAGAAGAACATCGCCCATCCGACGGATTCCCGTCTCTATGAGGGCGCGGGATCAGCTGGTGGCGCTGGCGCAGGCGGCCGGGGTGGTGCTGCGGCAATCTTGCACTCGCCTTTGCGGATGAGACCAGCCTGCCGACCCTCCCCCCCGGCACCGGCGCCACGAAGACAGCCTGGCTCTCGGCCTATGCCCGCGATGACAGCCCCTATGGCGGGAGCGGGCCACCCATGGTGGCCTAGCGGTTCGAGGACAGCAGGTCCAGCGAATGCCTGCGCCGGCACCTCAATGGCTATCGCGGCATCCTGCAGGTGGACGGTTATGCCGCCTACAACGAGCAAAACCACCTCTTATACGCAGGAAATCAATGGCTTCGGAGTTGTTCAGGGCGAACTGGATATGATGAGACGGAAGTTTACGCGTGAGTTTAAGATCGAGGCGGTAAGGCTGGTGACGGATCGGGGCGTTGCAGTTGCGCAAGCGGCCCGTGACCTTGATGTTGCGGAGAGCGTGTTGCGCCGCTGGATGCGGGAGTTGACCG
>CAMBWO010000267.1 GCA_945871285.1 Pseudorhodobacter antarcticus
CCCAGCGTGGCGGCCCGGCGTTCGATGGCGGAGGTGTTGGCCTGCACCGAGGCGACCCAATCAAGGTCAAGGGCCATGCCCGGATTGCGGGTATGGGTGACTTGGGGAAGCAGATTTGAGGTCGGCACGGTCAGGGTGTGCATGGGGGGCTCCGCCGCAGGATTGGCGGCAGTTTGCATGGGGCGGGTGGGGCTGGCAAGGGTGGGGCTGTGAATTTTGACCCAGCGGTCAAAAATGGCGGGATTGACGGCGGCGTTTCGCCGGTGATGGTGGGCGCAGATAATAGGGGGCGGGGATGCACGATCTGGACCTGACGACGCATTGGGCGGGGATCACATCCCTGATCATCTTTGTGCTGGCCTATGTGTTGGTGGTGTTCGAAGAGGCCACCCATATGCGCAAGTCCAAGCCTGTGATGATGGCGGCGGGGTTGATCTGGGCGCTGATCGGGGTGGCCTATGCGATGCAGGGGGCGTCCGAGGTCGCCCACGCCCATGCGGTTGACATCATTGAGGAATATGGGGAGCTGTTCCTGTTCTTGCTGGTGGCCATCACCTATGTCAACACGCTGGAGGAGCGGCGGGCGTTCGAGGTGCTGCGGGCGGCCCTGGTGGGGCGGGGGTTGAGTTACCGGCAATTGTTCCTGTTGACCGGGGTGTTGTCCTTCTTTTTGTCAGGGGTTCTGGACAATCTGACGACGGCGCTGGTGATGGGGGCGGTGGTGTTGGCGCTGGGGCGGGACAATGCGCGCTTTGTGGCGGTGGCCTGTGTGTCGGTCGTGGTGGCGGCCAATGCGGGCGGGGCGTTCAGCCCGTTTGGCGACATCACGACGCTGATGGTGTGGCAGCAGGGCAAGCTGGAGTTCTTCGAGTTTTTCAACCTGTTCCTGCCGTCGGCGGTGAATTGGCTGGTGCCGGCGGGCTGCATGTACTGGGCCATTCCGGTGGCCAAGCCTGCGGCACGCACCGAAGTGGTTGTGGCCAAGCCCGGCATGTGGGGCGTTGTGTTGCTGTTTGCGCTGACCATTGTGACGGCGGTGTTGTTCAAGAACTTTCTGGCGCTGCCGCCTGCGCTGGGGATGATGCTGGGCCTGGGCTATTTGCAGATGTATTCGTTTTATCTGCGCAAGGCCGGCAACCGGCGCGGCGACCATGACATGGTTCTGGACAGCTTTACCCAGGTGCAGCGGGTAGAGTGGGACACGCTGTTGTTTTTCTTTGGCATCATCTTTGCGGTCGGGGGCCTGGGGGTGCTGGGCTATCTGACGCTGGCGTCGCAGGCGCTGTATGTGGGGTTGGGGCCGACGGCGGCGAATGTGATCATCGGGGGGCTGTCGGCGATTGTGGACAATATTCCGTTGATGTTTGCCGTGCTGACGATGGACCCCGCGATGTCGGACGGGCAGTGGTTGCTGATCACGCTGACCGCCGGGGTGGGGGGGTCGATCCTGTCGGTGGGGTCGGCGGCGGGGGTGGAGTTGATGGGGCAGGCCAAGGGGCTTTATACCTTTTCCAGCCATCTGAAATGGAGTTGGGCGGTGGGCCTGGGTTATGGTGCGGCGATCCTGTGCCACCTTTGGCTGAACGCGGCCCTGTTTTAGGTCTGGCTTCAGGCGACGTGGCGCAGGGCGGTGTGGCCCAGAAGGGCGCGTAGCGGCTGGGTTTCATAGGCGCGCAGGGCGCGTCTGGGCAGGGCGTCGCAGGGGGCAAAGGCGGACATCAGGCAGCAGCCATCGGCGCGGATCGGCAGGGGGGCCCCGAGGTCAAGCGTAAGGCACTGTGTCACGGCGCGGCGGCCGTCGCGGGCGGCGACATGGCCGTCGCACAGGGCGGCGGCGGGGATGAGCGCCTGTTCGACGCCATAAAGGTATTCGACCGAGGCGCCCGAGATCAGCACCATCTGCTCGGGTGACACCAGAATATCGGTGGTCAGGCCAAAGAACGGGCTGCGCAGCAGGACGGGGGCATGGCTGCCTTGGGCCGGCAGGGTGTGCCGGTGCAGGGCCATCAGGGGGCGAAAGCCGTCGTCCAGCGTGGCGATCTGGTCGCCGGGGCGCAAATGGCCGGCGCGCACCGGGCCGCGCCTGGTGTCGATAGGGGTGTTCAGGCCGATCCAGGGCGCGGCACCGGGCAGGCCCGTGCCACGGGTGACGCCCAGCCACTGCACGGCGGGATGGCGCGTGGTGCCGGGGCCGTTGGTGCACAGCGCGTGCAGATCGGACAGCGACAAGGCCAGGGCGGTGGTGCCTGTGCTGGTGTGGGGAACGCCTGCGTCGGGCTGCTCGTGCATCAGGGTCCAGCGCGGGCCATCGACGGCAAAGGTCAGGCGGGCCAGGCCGGGGCGGGTGGACAGAGGGCCGGGCAGCAGGTGGCGTTTGACGGTGGCGCCCTCACGTTGCAGCACCGCAATGCCGATGATGGGGTCGTAAAACACCGAAAACGCCCGACCCGGCCAGGCGTGAGCATCCAGTAGAACGGCGGGGGATTGCAGGGGTGGGGTAAACTCCAGCACGAGGCTGCCTTGGGTCAACCGGTCGGGACCGGGGGGCAGCGGATCGCTGCGGTCGGACAGGGCGACCCAGAGGGGCCGCCTGTCGGGGGGGAGTGCCATGGCTGCCCCTTTCGTGCCTGGTGCGGGTCTTTGACCCGGTTGTCCTGCCTCTGGACTTGTTATTGCGACAAGGTTACGCGGTTTCTGGCCGTCTGTCACGCCCCCCGAAGGCGGCCCGATGCTGCGGGGGCAGGAGTGTTGCCGATGACCGCCGTTGACCCCGTTGCCCTGACCGCTGCCCTGATCCGCTGCCCCAGTGTCACCCCGGTCGAGGCCGGGACGCTGACCCTGTTGCAGGATGTGCTGGAGGGGGCGGGGTTTGACTGCACCCGCGTGGACCGGGGCGGGATTTGCAACCTGTTTGCCCGCTGGGGGCGGCGCGGGGCGAACAAGAGTTTTGGCTTCAACGGTCATGTCGATGTGGTGCCGGTGGGCGATGCGGCGGCCTGGACGCAGGACCCGTTTGGGGCCGCCGTGGTGGATGGCTGGATGTATGGCCGGGGCGCGACCGACATGAAATCGGCCGTGGCGGCCTTTGTCGCGGCGGCGGTGGAGTTTGTTCAGGCCACGCCGCCGGATGGGGCGGTGGTGCTGACGATCACCGGGGATGAGGAGGACAAGGGGATTGATGGCACGGTGGCCCTGTTGGACTGGATGGCCGCGCAGGGCGAGCGGATGAGCCATTGTCTGGTGGGCGAACCGACCAGCCCCAACACCCTGGGCGACATGATGAAGATCGGGCGGCGGGGGTCGCTGACCGCGCATTTCACGGCGCAGGGCGTGCAGGGTCATGCGGCCTATCCGCACCGGGCGAAGAACCCGATGTCGGCGCTGGTCGCCCTGCTGGCGCGGTTGGAGGAGAAGCCGCTGGACGCGGGGACGGCGCATTTCGATGCCTCGACTCTGGCGATCACCACGATTGATTGCGGCAACCCGGTGACCAATGTGATCCCGGCCAAGGGGGCGGCGACGGTGAACATCAGGTTCAACGATGCGCATACCGGGGCCTCGGTCACCGCGTGGTTGCAGGGCCATGCGGCGGCGGTGGAGGCGGCGACGGGGGTGCGGATCGGGGTCAGTGTCTCGATTTCAGGGGAAAGTTTCCTGACGCCGCCGGGCGCGTTTTCGGGGCTGATCGCGCGGGCGGTGCAGGCCGAGACGGGGATTGTGCCCGAGCCTTCGACCAGTGGGGGCACGTCGGATGCGCGGTTCATCAAGGATCACTGCCCGGTGGTCGAGTTCGGGCTGGTGGGCAAGACCATGCATCAGGTCGATGAGCGGGTCGAGGTGGCGCAGATCGTCAAGCTGACGGCGATTTATGGCCGCATCCTGCGCGATTATTTCGCCTGATCTGCGAAAGGCGGCGGATGGGGCGGGACCAAAACTTTTCGAATAGTCTTGCAAATTTCTTCGAAGAAATTTGGCTCACATGCGGGCGAGGGCTGTCACCTCGGCCAAGGTCCCTGCCCCTTCCATCGGGCCGCGGCGCGTGACGGCGAGGGCACCGGCGGCGCAGGCGAGCGCCAGGCCTTGGGCGGGGGGCAGGCCACGCAGCCAGAAGGTGACGAAGGCGGCGCCAAAGCAATCGCCGGCGCCGGTGGGGTCGACCTCGGTCACGGGAAAGCCGGGGTGGTGCAGGGTTTGGGTGGCGTCGTGGTAGGTGGCCCCCCCTGCCCCGCGTTTCAGGATGATGGCGCGGGGGCCGAGGGTCAGGAGTTCGGCCAGGGCTGCGGGTTCGGTCTGGGCTTGGGTCAGCAGGGTCAGTTCGGGGCCGGAGGGCAGGTAGAGATCGCAGAGGGTGAGGATGCGGGTCAGGGCATCGTGCAGGCCGGGCGCATCCAGGATTTCCTTGCGCAGGTTGGGGTCGAAGGACACGGTGCCGCCACGGGCGCGGACGGTGTCGATGGCGGTCAGGTTGGCCTGAAGGAGCGCGGGCGAAAAGAGCGCGGTGCCCATAACGTGCAGGTGGTCGGTTTGGGCGAGGACCTGGTGGGCGGCGGCGTTCAGCGTGGTGGCTCCGCTGGCGGAATGGCGGATGTTGAAGACGAAATCACGGGTGCCATCGGGGCGGTAGCGGACAAAGGCGGTGCCGGTGGGCAGGTCGGGGTGCGTGGCGATGGCGGTGGTGTCGACGCCATCGGCGGTGAGGCGGGCGATTTGCATTGTGCCGAAATCGTCACGGCCGACGGCGGAGATGAGGGCTGTGGGCTGGCCAAGGCGGGCGGCTTGGGAGGCGAAGATGGCGGGTGCGCCGGAGGGATAGGGGCCGGTGAGCGCGAGGGGTTCAAGAAACCCCTGCCCCGGCTGATCGGCCATGATTTCCACAAGGGATTCGCCGATGACGCAGATTTTCTTCATGGGGTCGGCCACCAGGGGGGGCTGGCGCGCAAGGTCGTCCAGTGGGTTTGCGCGGTGGCAAGGAATGGGGCGTCGTCGGGGGCGGGCAGGCCGTGGCTGCGGGCGGTGGCGTGGTCGTTGAGGGTGCCGAGATCCTCTTGCAGGGCCTTGAGGGCATCGGGGGCGAAGGGGGCGAAGGCGTCGCCGAGGTAGCGCAGGGTTTTCAGGGACTTGCGCAATTCGTGCCGGGGTTCGGGGGGCAGGTGGATCAGGTCGGGGGACCCGGATTGCAGGGCCTGCCAGACGCGGTCGAAGGCGGCGGCGGCAAGGCGGAGGTCCGGGGCGTTGCGGGTTTTGCGGGTATGGCGGCGGGCCCAGGCGTGGCCCTTGAAGCGGTGCAGGTGGGGGGGCGTCAGGGTGGCGCGGACCTGGGCGCGGGTGGTGGCGGCAGCGGCGTGCAGTTCGGGCGTGTTCAGGGCGAGGGCCAGCACATCGGCATCGCGCAGGGTGCCAAGCAGGCGGAAGGTGGCGCGCAGGGTGGATTGCTGGCGGGCATAAAGTTTGCGGGCGATCAGCGGTTTGAAGACGGCAAGCACCACCCGCAGGCGGCGCAGGGTGACGCGGGCCTTGTGCGGGCCTGCGGGATCGTCGGAGGTCATCACGCCGTGCAGGTGACGGGCGAGGTCGGCCGCGCCGTCACGCATCAGGCGGCGCAGGGTCTGTTTGGCCGTGTCCCGGCGCGTTTTGGCCATATCATCCCCCTATGCGGCGAAAAGATGCGCCATGTCGGGATCAAAGCCAAGGCTGATCTCTTGTCCGATCGGGTATTTGGCGTCGCGGGCGAGGGCGACGATCAGGTTGGAGCCATCGGTCAGGGTCGCCTCGATCACGGTTTCGGACCCCAGGCGTTCGGTCAGGGCGATGCGGCCATGCAGGCGGCCAGCGGGGTCGTCGGGGTTCAGGTATTGCGGGCGCAGACCCAGTTTGGCCTTGGCACCCGCCACGATGCCGGGGTGGCGGATTTCGATGCTGGTGGGGTCGAGGGCGGCGTTGGTGACGGTGGCATGGGTCCCCGACACCGCGGCCACGTCGACGGTCAGGAAGTTCATCGACGGAGAGCCGAGGAAGCCTGCGACGAACAGGTTTTCGGGGTGGTGGTAGAGGTCCATCGGCGAGCCTATTTGCTGGACGAGGCCGTCTTTCAGCACGACGATCTTGTCGGCCAGGGTCATCGCCTCGACCTGGGCATGGGTGACGTAGATCATCGTGGCGGCGAGTTGCTGGTGCAGTTTGCCGATCTCCATCCGCATGTCCATGCGCAGGGCGGCGTCAAGGTTGGACAGGGGTTCGTCGAACAGGAACACCGCAGGCTTGCGGACGATGGCGCGGCCGATGGCGACGCGTTGGCGCTG
>CAMBWO010000268.1 GCA_945871285.1 Pseudorhodobacter antarcticus
TCAGGCCACCTTGTCGCTGGGCGTCACCACCACGGGGGCCACGGCGGCAGAGGCTATGGCCGCGAACAACGATGCGGCGTCAGCCGTGATCGCACGACTGATCGCAGCCAAGGTGGCCGACCGCGATATGCAAACCACGGGCCTGTCGCTGAACCCCAACTGGGTGATGAACGCATCAGGCACAGCGCAAGACATCCAAGGCTACATCGCAAGCTCTTCGCTGACGGTGCGCATCGCAGACCTTGATATGGCAGGTCCTGTCTTGGATGCGGCCATTGCGGATGGGGCCAATACCCTGAACGGCCTGTCCTTTGGCTTGGCCGATCCCCGTCCGGTCGAGGACGAGGCCCGCAAAGCTGCTGTCGCCGATGCCTTGGCGCGGGCACAAGTTTTGGCATTGGCTGCGGGCGAAACCCTTGGGCCGATTGTGTCGATCACCGAAGGTGGTGGCGGGCAACAGCCCATGCCGATGCTGTATAAAGCTGCCGCCGATAGTGGCGTGCCCTTGGCTGCGGGCGAGGTGGGGGTTTCGGCGGAAGTTACGATTGTTTGGCAGTTAAAGCCCTAACGCAAAGGGGCCGCCCCATGAGCGGCCCCTTAAACTGTCTTGCCAGACCCTTAGGCGGTGGCAGCCGTCAACGCTTGATCCAGATCGGCGATGATGTCGCGCACATCCTCGATCCCGATCGACAGGCGCACCACATTCGGCCCCGCCCCCGCCGCGACCCGCTGCTCATCCGACAGCTGCCGGTGGGTGGTGGATGCCGAGTGGATGACCAGAGACCGCGTGTCGCCCAGGTTCGCGACATGGCTGAACAGCTTCAGGTTATCCACGAACTTGACGCAGGCGTCATACCCGCCCTTCATCGCGAATGTGAACAGCCCCCCGGCCCCCTTGGGCACGATCATCTTGGCCAAGCTGTGATAGGGTGAACTCTTCAACCCCGGATAGGTCACAAACTCGACCCGCGGGTCAGCCTCCAGCCACTCGGCCACCGTCTGCGCATTCTCGACATGGCGCTGCATCCGCAAGCTCAGCGTCTCGATCCCCATCAGCGTGTAATGCGCGCCCTGCGGGTTCATCGTCATGCCCAGATCGCGCAGACCCACGGCAATCGAATGGAAGGTGAATGCCATCGCCCCAAGGGCCGCATGGAACGTCAGCCCGTGATAGGCCGGCTCGGGCTCCGACAGCGAGGGGAATTTGCCCGATGCCGACCAGTCGAACTTGCCCGAATCAACCACGATCCCCCCGGTGACCGTGCCATTGCCGGTCAGGTATTTCGTCGCCGAATGCACCACCAGCGTCGCGCCATGTTCGATGGGGCGGCACAGATAGGGCGTCGCCGTCGTGTTGTCCACGATCAGCGGCAGGCCCGCATGGTTGGCCACCCGCGCAATCGCATCCAGATCGGAAATCGCTCCGCCCGGATTGCAGATCGTCTCGCAAAACAGCGCCCGCGTGTTGTCGTCAATCGCCGCCGCAATCGCCTTGGGGTCGTCGAAATCGACCAGCTTGGCCGACCAGCCGAACTTGCGGATCGTGTTGGTGAACTGCTGGATCGTTCCGCCATAAAGCTTGGTCGACGCCACCACATTGCAGCCCGGCGCCATGAGCGGGAACAGCGCCATCAACTGCGCCGCATGGCCCGACGAACAGGCCACCGCCCCGGCCCCGCCCTCCAGCGCCGCCACCCGGTTGGCCAGCGCCGAAACCGTCGGGTTGGTCAGGCGGGAATAGATATAGCCAACCTCTTGCAGGTTGAACAGTTTGGCCGCGTGGTCGCTGTCGCGAAACACATAGGCCGTCGTCTGATAGATCGGCACCTGCCGTGCGCCCGTGGCCGCATCCGGTGCCGTGCCCGCATGGATCGCGAGTGTGTCAAAGCCCTGAGTCATCAAAAACCTCCCCATTGGATGACAGGCAGGCTAGGGCAGGGGGGGCATCGGGGCAACGCCAAATTGCGGCCCTTTCTTGTGGCGCCCTCCCGCGCTGGCCTGCCGCTGCCACAGGAGGGAACCATGCGGACCCCATTTCACCTTGCCATCCCCATCGCTGACCTCGCGGTCGCCCGCGCGGGCGTGTTCGCGCTCTAGCGCGGGGACGCCCTTGCGGGGAGGGAAGGGGCGGGAATCCGTCCCTTACGCCCTGTCGTCCTTGGCGCTACCCATCACCACGAATGTGGTGATCGCCTGCACCTGCGGCAGCACGCCCAGCACCTCGGTGTGCCAATGCTTGTAGTCGGCCAGATCGGCCGCCTCGACGCGCAGCAGATATTCGACTGTGCCGGTGACGTTGTGGCATTCGCGCACCTCGGGGGCACGGGCAATGGCACGCTCGAACGCCTCTTGCGCGGCCTTGGTGTGGCTGTTCAGGCCCACCGTCACATAGGCGACAAAGCCGATCCCGATTTTCGCAAGGTCAATCACGGCGCGGTAGCCCTTGATCACCCCGCTGCGCTCCAACTCTTGCACCCGGCGCAAACAGGCCGAGGGAGACAAGCCGGCCCGTTCGGCCAGCTCCAGATTCGTGATGCGGCCATCCCGGACAAGGATGCGCAATATTCGGGTGTTTATATCGTCCAGCTTGGTCATTTGTTGCAAACATTGCGGCGACTGGCGCAAGATTGCAAGATAAACCCGCGCCGACCGATCAATAATTGCGGTATGGAAACACATCTGCTGATCGGCCTGATCTCCTTCGCTTTCGTCACCTCGATCACACCGGGGCCCAACAACCTGATGCTGATGGCATCGGGGGCCAACTTTGGCTTTCGCCGCAGTCTTTGGCATATGGCAGGCGTCAATCTGGGCTTTGCCGCCCTGGCGCTGGTCGCGGGACTTGGCCTGGCCAGCCTGATGACCGCCGTGCCCGCCTCGAAAACCGTGCTCAAGATGGCCGCGACGGTTTACATGCTGTGGCTCGCCTGGAAAATCGCCCATGCCGCCGCCCCCGCCGCAGGCAAGGCTGCGGGCCGGCCGATGACCCTGGTGCAGGCCGCGGCCTTTCAATGGGTCAACCCCAAGGCCTGGGCGATGGCCCTGGGCGCGATCAGTGCCTATGCGGCGGATGGCAATCTGGTGTCGGTGCTGCTGGTGGTGCTGATCTTTGCCCTAGTGAACCTGCCCTGCATCGGCCTTTGGGTGCTGGGGGGCGAGGCGGTCCGTCTGGTGCTGACCAACCCGGCCCGATTGCGGGTGTTCAACCGCACCATGGCCGTGCTGCTGGTCCTGTCGCTCTATCCCGTGCTCAACCTCTAAAGGTTAACGCATCCTGAAGGGATTCAGAGAAATCGTTTTGTTTCAACGGGTAACATGACGTCCCACGCGTGAACATCAGCGAAACCACAGCCCCTCACGCTTGATCGCGTTGCGGATCATCTGCTCGCGGCGGGGCAGGTCGGTCCGGTCAAACAAGGCGCGAACCTGCGCGCCCTTGCCCTGATAGACCATCTTCCGGAACGGCTCGTGGTCCTTCAGAATCCGCTTGATCTGGTTCGGGGCGGCCACCTCCTCCAGAACCTTGACGACGTGATCGCTTTCCCGGGCATAAAGCAGGGGCAGGGTCCGGTAATGGCACGTCACCCCGCCGTCCAGCCCGCCCAGATCCGGCCCCGGCCGCCCCCCGCCGAAGGAATGCACGACAAGCGGAAGCACGATCTGGTCCAGCCAGGGGTGCATCTCTTGCAGGGCCAGTTCGGCCGGTCGGTCGGCGGCAACCTGGGTGGCAAAGTCCAGAAACCGGGCGCCAAATTCGCGCGGGCTGCGGTGAAAGAACCAGCCCGCGTTGAAGTAAAGGTAGCGTTGCCAATACTCATCGGGCTGGGTCAGATCCAGACTGCTGGCAAAATCCAACCCGAAACGGTCATACAGCGACCTCCAGATCTGCGCATAGCCGGGCCCGTAAAGCTCGATCTGCGGCCAGGTCCCTTCCCGCCGCATCGAGGCGGACGGGCGGGCAAAATCAAACCTGACCTCATCGAAAGACCCGACGATCAGCGTGTCGGTGTCCAGAAACAGGAACGGCGCGTCGGGCAGTGCCCCCAAAGCCTCGATCTTGTTGCCATAGGGATAGTCCGATCCGAACACCGCCGTCTCGAACGGCAGGATCACCGCCCCCAACGCCTCCAGCATCCCACGCACCGCCGTGGAAGTGATCCGCGGGTCCTCGCGCCAGCGGGGGCCGGGCTGGGGTTCGGCGATGAACAGGGTGCCGGCAAAGTCAGGGTTGAACCGGCGCAAGGATGCGGCCAGCAAAACCGCCTCATACTGCAATCGCCCCCCTTGCCCCACGGCCAGGATATTGAACGATTGCCGGACGGGCTGGGTTTGGGTCATACTGGAACCGATCTAGTCATCCGGCCGGACTATAGCCTGCCCCCCGGCAATGGAAAGTGAAAGGAGCCCGCCATGCTGCGCTTTTCCCGACTTGACCTGACGGGGGTGGTTGCCACCGTGCTGATGGCGGCCGGAGCCCAGGGCCAGACCTTTACCACCGCGGCCGAGGTCAAGCCCATCCTGACCGCCACAAAACCCAGCTGGGTGGCCGTGCGGGCGTATGAGGGGCAGGACCTGCTGTATTTCACCAACCTTCTGGCGTGGCGCTGCGGCGTGGCCTCGGTCAGCTATTCCCTGAACGGCGGCGCAGCGCAGGATCTGCCGATGGAGCCCTGCCACGAGGACAGCGCCCAACCCAACGCCCTCCTGATGGACAGCGTTCTGCCCTTTGTGACGCTGCCCTTGCAAAGCCTGGAAACCCTGTCCGTCACCGTCACCTTTGACGACGGCACAACCGAACAGGGCGACTATCTGCGCCCGGCGATCCTGATGCCCTGACCGCTGTCAGGCAGGGGTGAACCGCAAGGACAGGCACGACATGCCGCCGTCCAGTTTGGCGCATTCCGAATTGCCGATCTCGCGCACCGTGAATCCCGCCCGGTCCAGCAGGTCACGGGTGCGGGCAAAACCGGCCGGCATCAGGACCAGACCATTGAAGCGGATCGTGTTGGCCGCGGCCTCCTCACCTTCGGCCGTGTGGATCACGCGGTAGCCTTTGAAGCAGCCCGAATCGTCCAGACGGCGGGTGGACAGGATCGTCTCGGCGTCCAGCAGCGAACAGTCGGTCTTGAAATGCAGCACCCCTGGCGGCGTGAACACCTCACGCACAGACAGGCCCCAGCCTTCGACCTTGTGGGTCAGTTCTGCGATTCCGGGGCCGTTGGTGCGGGCCGAGCGGCCAACCAGAATCTCGGTCTCGGTCACGAGAATGTCGCCGCCTTCGATGAAACTGTCCGCCGCCTCGATCCGCCGGACCTCGGTGTAAAGTGCGCGCAGATGCGGCTCCATCTCGGCCGCCTCACCCAGGCGGGACGGTGCACCGGGGCGCATCACGATGGCCCCGGCGGGCAGGCACAGGGCCGTGTCCTCGACAAAAACCGAATCCGGAAAGCCGTCCAGCGGGTCAAGCTCGACCACAGTCGCCCCGGTCGACCGCAGGGCGGCGATGTAGTCGTGATGATGTGTCTGCATCAGGCCCAGATCCGGGTTGCCGGTGTCCACAGCCCGCAATCCTTGCAGGATCGAGGGCGCTGGTTTGCGGGTGATGGCATGGGTGAATTGGAAAGAGCGCATGTCTGGCCTCGGGCTGATGATGTCCCGTCATAGCGGGCCCCTGATGCGATGTCAGGCGCGCCTGCGACCCTTTGGTGTGATTTTGCACCTGGTTCAAAGGTTGCCGGACCTTGGTCTGTTGGGCGCCCCGCAGATGCCATTTATGCTATCCTCACCGCGCCGGCGAAACGGACCAACCAGAGTCCCTTTCGCCCGACAACAGTTCTGGTGCCCAAAGGACCAAGCCATGCCTTTGATCAACAACCGCCCGCCCGTCGTTTCGGGTCCGATCATCGTGACCATGTTCGAAGACAGCGTTGTGGCGTCCAGATCCCCGACGCTGAATAGTTTTGACCCCGACCTGATCGACCTGGTTCGGGCAACCGGGATCCCTGACGCCTTGCCCAAAGCGTTTTCCTTTGATCTGCAATTCCATCAATTCCATCAATTGCATCAATTCCATCAATTCGTCATCGACTCGTTCGACCCATCCTTTCAATCTCTGGCGCAGGGTCAAGTGATCCAGATCACCCCGCATTGCCTCGCCAGAATTATTCCCGATGATCAGATCATTGCCTCATTAGAAATGTTCTCGGAGCAGTTTGTTCTGGGGGTGGGTGATGAGGCGGATCAGCATGGGCACGAGAGATGAACTTCTGAAAGCTGTGGCGTCGCGGTACC
>CAMBWO010000269.1 GCA_945871285.1 Pseudorhodobacter antarcticus
CTGATGCTGTCCGCCAAGAAGAAGTGGCGCAAACTCGACGGTCAGAACCGCCTGCCCGAAATCATCGAAGGGGTTGAATTCCGCGACGGCATCAAGCACGAAATCAAAGCCGCCTGATCACACCATCACCAACTTTCGGTCATAGCTCCCCGCCTCGGGCGGAATCTGCTGCGATGCGATTGCAAGCGTCTCTGATACGATGGTCGTCCACTCGAGACCGCGCCCCGAAGTGGCAACTGAGCGCGCATGCAGGAACGCGTGAAACTGCACGACGTCTCCGGCTGTTAGGCTCTAGGGCGTAGGACTACTTGCCATGCTAACGACTGCGCGTGCTGCTGCGCATTGCCCAATCTGCGCCACCATAGGTGACTGCGTAGACAAGCACTTCTGCTGCAAGATCGTCCACAACGAAGGCAACGACAGCTTTCCTTCCAGCCGGGATGGCACGCATGCCAGGGGCGATCTCAGCCCGCAGGCTGCCCTTGTGGGGCGTGGTCTTCAGCGTTGCGATTGCCACTTCGATTTCTGACAGCTTGCGTGCCGCCACATCTGGCCCGGCATAGTCGATGATCCAGTGGGCAATGGCGTCGAGGTCACGTGCGACGAGAGGGTGGAACCTGATCCGGTAGATCATGTCCCTCGCGCCGCACCGATGGTGGCACGAGCGGCGGAGAATGCGTCATCTTGGTCGATGAATGCGGTGCGAGGCGTTTCCATTCGGGCGCGGATTTCCTGCCCAAGAGCCGAGAGCGCGATTTCGCGTTCTGCCTCGTCCTGCATCATCTGCTCAAGCGCGGCAGCCACTGCGGCGCTCTGCGTTGCGAAGATGCCCTGTCCCACCTTTTCCGAAAGGAAGTGATGATGACGGTCGGTAAAGCTGAGGGTAGTCTTGACGGTCATCCGCGCCTCCATGGTATGACTGAGTCATATAACAGGGGAAGGCGATGGTTTCAACGTTGGTAGAGAGGGCGCCGCAACAGCTGTTTCACATGCGACTCTCAAAACGTTGACACAGCGTTGACACGTTTTTCAAACGACAAAGCCTGACTGTTTAGGTCAGGCTCTAAGCGTTTGATAACACTGTATTTTTTGGTTGCGGGGGCAGGATTTGAACCTGCGGCCTTCAGGTTATGAGCCGCAGCTCGCGTATTTGCCACATTCGTTTAAATTCAACAGATTAGGCGACAACCCTTTGAATACGCGTGCTTCCTTCATCCGTTTTAAACCGGCTTTGGCGGGTTTCGACGGACCACAGTCTATTCAAAACAGCGTTCAAGTGTTGACCAGACGTTGACAAGAGTGACCTCGAAGGATCTCGAAATACAATCAATTCAGTCCGACCACACCGGCATGTTCCTCCACGCCAAGCTAGGCTCTGGACTCATTGATCATATCCAGAAGATGACGATGGCCGCGATGGCAATAGCTGACATGAAGGTGTGGGCGCAGCGGTCGTAGCGGGTGTGGATGCGCCGCCAATCCTTCAGCTTGCCAAACATGTTCTCGATTTTGTGGCGCTTGCGGTAGAGCGCCTTGTCATGGGGTATCTGGATTTTCCTGTTTGATTTCGATGGGATGCAGGCTTTATAGTTACGATCTGCAAGGGCTTCCCGGAACCAGTCGGCATCGTAGCCCTTGTCCGCCAAGAGCGCCTTCGCCGGGGGCAGCGTTGAGAGCAAGGCCGCCGCCCCGGTGTAATCACTGATCTGACCTGCCGTGAGAAACAGGGTGCGGGGCCGCCCCCCGCTGTCGCAGACCGCGTGTAGTTTGGAGTTCAACCCGCCTTTCGTGCGTCCGATGAACCGGGGAAGAGCCCCTTTTTGAGCAGGCTGGCGGCTGTCCGGTGGGCCTTGAGGTGAGTGGCGTCGATCATGACTTCCTCGGTGTCGCCACCGCCTTTGGCAAGTTCGACGAAGATGCGACCGAACACACCCATCTCGCTCCAGCGGACGAACCGGTTGTAGATTGTCTTGTGTGGCCCGTAGCTTGGAGGAACGTCACGCCACCTGAGCCCATTGCGGATCACGAAGATGATGCCGCTGATCACCCGGCAATCATCCACCCTCGGGATGCCGTGCGAGAGCGGAAAGAACGGCGATATCCGCGCCATCTGGGCTTCGGAAAGCAGGATCATTTCGGTCATGGCAGCACCCCCTTGGTGCCGCCAATGAATCAATGGATTGCCCCGAGAACAAGCGATTTAATGGGTCCAGAGCCTAGGAGTCTGACCGCAATCCCGCCAAATTTAGAAATCCGGCATGCCACTTTTCTCCGCTGGCCAGAGCACGCTTTAAGTCAGTAAGAATCGCGCAAACGATTCACAGTCGATATCCGACGCCCGATCTCGTTTAAACATGCCCAAAAAAATCAGCTTCGCTCGACAAGATCAATGAGACGCAAGTAGCGAATGTCCGAAGTTAGCGCAGGAGCGGCTTCGGCGATTACGGCCAGCACCTTCGGCAACTCGTAGGCTGGCCTTGTGAGAACCATGGGTGTGACGGAATCCATCAGATCAAGTGTCGCTTCAGGGAAGCGTGTCGTAATTGTTTCTTCGCCGTTGATCTCTCGCGTGAACCTATAAAACGGATGCTCATTCGTCTCGACAGGTACCAAGAACTTCTTAACTGCGAAATACACGGCGAGAAAGCTGACGCCCGTGTCGTCGAGAAGACCAATCCATGCTCTTACAGACGCTGATGTGCGGTACTCGCGTTCCCTCGGCCAGACCTCGTCGACGAACGGCACCACAAGATTGACCCAGCCATTGTCGTTGCCTTGACCCACCCTCCCCAGCCAGAAGATGAAACGATTTCTCGCGCCATCGGACATGGAGCGAAGCACTGACCGCATCTGGCTTTTGGAAAGGCCATCGGTCTGGTCAGGGTGAAACACACGCATGAAGCCGAGCCACTGGGCCGCAACATCTGATATATCGCGATCCCAGTGAAAACTGTCGATCCATGGGAATAGGTCAAGCAACAGAAGCTTGATGACCTCGGCCAAAGGTGGCCACGGGACTCGTCCACTATGTAGGAAACCGTTCCACGCAGGTTCCGAAGCAGGATGATCGAAGGCCAACAGCGGGATGAGGCGTTCCTGGGTCCAAGAGGGATCGACAAACATGAGCCAATTTAACTTGCTCATCGTGATCGACACGGCATGGTCCGAGCCCTCGCCAGGTGCTGCGAAGAGTCGTTCTACTCGGTACTTAATATAGTCAGGGATCAGTGAACCAGCTTCTTGGGTGTCCCCGGGCACGGCGTGAAACAGTGCATCCGCGCACATTCCCAGAGGGCCGTTAATCGCATGACCGTACGTGCGCCTAGACCGTTCGACAACCTCGCCGCCCTGACTGACTTCTCCGAGGCCACTCTCCGCAGCTTTCGCTCCCCCGCACAGAATGCCGTCAACGACATGATCGTAAACCGCCCATCCAAGGCCTTCGTCAAACAAAAGATTTGCGACCAGATTCTTTTCGAGCCAACGCCCCAGGGTATGCCGCAACTCCGCGATCACATCGTGCGGCAGTTGGGCAAGCCTGTGGAGGAATACGCGTCTCAACCGAGGCGAGATGTCCTCTGGCAGATCATTGATCATAGACGACCAAAACGCCTGCGGATATGGTGCTCCAAGATCAAGTTCCAGGCATGGCGAGCACGCTCATGTAGGGCCGCCGAATTTTCGATGCGCCATTCGATTTGTTGCAGCAGCCGCGGATGCAATCCGTTTTGCCGAATTGCCCACCAAGCCAAAACAGGGTTATCGATTGACTTGCCAATCCAAGTGATGAGGTGACCGAGCCTAATAGGGGTCGCTTCGAATCCATTCGCCTGCCTTCCGCCCATTCAGGACGCCATGGTTCAATTCGTGCCCCCAGCCGAGCGCGCGGCCGTGGCCTCGGCTTTGTTCGGCGACAAGGCGGCGCTGGCTTTCAGCCGGATCGACAGCGCAACGCTGCGTCAGGCATCGCAGGACATCACCGACTTCGGCGTCGCAGTGTCGGATCAGGACGCCGACCAGATCCGGACGGCTGGCGATGCCATCGACCGGCTTGGGCTCGTCTGGCTGGGCCTGACCAACCAGACGACCGTCGCGGTCGCACCAGCGCTGGAAACGGTGGCCAATGCGCTGGCGAACGCCACCCGCAAAGGCGGGATCTTCCAGACCAGCATCACCTTCCTCGGCGACCATATCGGTGAGATCGTCAGTATCGCCGGGGCCTTCGCCGCCTTCTTCGCGGGCCGGTTTGTCGTGGCCTTGGGTGCTGCTGCGCTGGGCGTCAGCGGGTTTTCACTTTCCTTGACCGTACTGAAGGGAGCCCTCATCCGCACCGGCATTGGCGCTTTGATCGTGGGGGCCGGGGAACTGGTCTACCAGTTCTCCAAATTGGTGGAGGGCGCGGGCGGGTTTGGCGCGGCACTTGGGCTCCTCTCCGATCTCGCCAGTGAAGTTTGGGACCGGATCGGGTTAGGCGTCGATGCTGTTGTCGCGAGCCTCAGTGCCAGTTGGTCAGGCATCACCGCGACCGTAGCCGATGCGATGCAAGGCGCGTTGGTGGCGGTCGTAGGCTTTGGCAATTCAGCGACGGGAGTGTTTCAAGGGGCGTTTGATGCGGTCAAAGCGATCTGGGCTGCCCTGCCTTCCGCGATTGCCGATTTCGCGTTCCAGGCAGCGAACGGGCTGATTGGCGGGGTCGAGGCGATGCTGAACGGCGTCGTCACACGGATCAACACGTTTATTTCCGGTCTGAACGCAGCGCTCGATATGCTGCCCGACTGGGCCACCGGCGAAGGTGGCATCCAGATCGGCACCCTCGATCCAGTCACACTGGGCCGTGCCGACAATCCCTTCGCCGGGGCGGCAACAGCCGTCGGTGCTGCCGCAGCGGATGCGTTCACGGCTGCGATGGGCAAAACCTATCTCGAGACGCCCGACCTCGGGCTTGGCACCATGGCCAGCGACGCCCGCGACCGCGCGGCGGCCTATTCTGAGGCCTCGGGCATGTTGACCGACGCTGCGACCCGGCCTTTGGCTACCTGGCAAGCACTGCAGTCCGCCATGGCAGCGGCCGGAACGGACGGCGCTGCGGCCCTTGATGCCGCCACTGCTGCCGCTGATGGCACCACCGATGCGCTGGATGATGCAGGTCGAGCCGCCGGTGGCGCAGGTGCTGCGGGGAAAGCGGCGGGTGACGCCACGGCTGCAGGAGCGGATGCGGCAAAGTCCGGCTGGGCTGCAGTAACCGCTGCCCTGTCCGACTATGCCAGCAAGGCGAAAGACATCGGGGCTGATGTCGGTCAGGCGCTTGTCGGTGCCTTCCAGACTGCCGAGGACGCGGTCGGGGAGTTCGTGAAGACCGGCAAGCTGAACTTCGGCGACCTCGTCACCTCGATCCTGGCGGACCTCGCCAAACTGGCTGTGCGCAAATCCGTGCTCGGCCCAATCGCCGACATGCTCTCCGGCGCGCTGGGCGGCATGGGCGGGATCTTCGCCCCGGTCTTGCATTCGGGCGGCATGGTCGGCAGCACCACCTCCAGCCGGATGATCCCAGCGCTGGCCTTTGCTGGCGCGCCACGGATGCATTCGGGCGGCTGGGCCGGACTTCGGCCCGACGAAGTGCCCGCCATCCTCCAAAAGGGCGAGCGGGTGTTGTCGCGGCGCGAACTGGCGGCACAGGGCGGTTCGCAGGCAGGCAGAGGTGGCCAGAACATCGCCGTCACTATCAACGCCAGGGATGCCCAGAGCTTCCGGCAATCGCGCGTGCAGGTGGCGAGCGACATCGCCCGTGCGGTGGCCTTTGGTCGGAGGGCCTTCTGATGGCCTTCGATGAAGTCCGCTTTCCCGACATGATCAGCCGGGGCGCGCGCGGCGGGCCGCAGCGGCGCACCCAGATCGTGACGCTCGCTTCGGGCGATGAAGAGCGCAACGCGTCATGGGCCAATTCGCGGCGGTCCTATGATGCCGCCTACGGGATTCGCCGTGCCGACGATCTGGCGGCTGTCATCGCTTTCTTCGAAGCGCGGAACGGTCGTCTGCGCGGGTTTCGCTGGAAGGATTGGGCCGATTACAAATCCTGCCTGCCCTCGGCCACGATCACTGCCTTTGACCAGCCCCTTGGCACTGGCGATGGCACCACGACCACCTTCCAGTTGAAGAAGCTCTACACTTCGGGTGGGCAAACATGGTCACGCACGATCCTGAAGCCGGTGGCTGGAACGGTTCAAACCGGGATCCTGACGCTGCAGGGGCCAGAACTGCTGACCTCTGGCAGCAATCTGCAGTCCGC
>CAMBWO010000270.1 GCA_945871285.1 Pseudorhodobacter antarcticus
TCAGCGCCCCGGTCGCCAGGCCGCTGTCGATGGCCGCCAGCAGCGCGTCAAGCGTCTTGACCGGCTTGATCCCCGCCCCCGATATCCGCATCTCGAAGGTTGTGGTGTCAAAGCCCGAACCGGTCCACGCCTCAAACACCTGCGATACCCGGATCAAGGACGACGACAGTTGCAGCACGGTCGGATCGCCCACCGCATACCCGTTGACCAAGGTGTCCAAAGCCAGCTGGTGATCCAAGTCCACCTGCGGCAAGGTCGCCGCGCTTTCCAGGGCACCAAACACCCCGGATTTCAGATTTATGACCGGCATTCACCCACTCCCTACACTTTGCTAAAATTCGACCGACCTCGGCAAAACTGCCGCTGACCCATGGCTGTCAGAGCTTGTCTCATCTGTCAAGAATAGTTAGATTTCCGCATGAAGGTTCACATTATGGCCCTGATCGCCGCTGTATCGGCCTGCTCCGCACCGCCCAGGCTGGAGGTGTCCGGCCAGGCGGCCCTGGGCCAGATCGGCTATGCCGGCCCGGTGCTCGATCAGGCCCAGCGTGATTTTCTGGGGGGCGGCGGTTTTCCGGGGTTTGGCGGGAATGACCCCGTGCCCTATGGTGGTGCGGCCGCCGCGACCCTGGCCGTCGCGGCGCTGCGATCAGACCCGCTGACCCCCGGCCTCAACCTGCAATCGCGCGCCTACGCCGAGCTTGGGGCGACGACGGCCCGCCTGCCGCAGGGTCTGGGCGTGTTCACCGATCCGGCGCGGGTGCGGATGCTGGCCACCGGCCTTGGGGCCGATGTCATGCTGGAACGCACGCGCATCACCCCCGGCGGACAGCGGATGACCTATGCGGTCGGGCTGGGGGCGACGCGCACGCTGGCTTGGGTTGACGTGCAATCTGCCCTCATCGACCGGCAATCCCGCGTCTGGCTGACCCAGCCCTATCTCAGCCTGGCCACCCGCACTCAGCGGCGGTCGGGGCTGGACCTTGCGGCCGACCTGCGGGTGTTCAGCGGCGGCGGAGCCGAACTGCGCCTCGGCGTGGCGCAGGGCTGGTAGCTCACCACGGCACCGCAGCACCCTGCCAATCGAAAAAGCCGCCGCTTTGTGCCGGGGTCAAACCGCCCAGCACGTCCAGAATGTGCTGCGCCGCCTCGGCGGGGGGCATCGCCGCATGGGTGCCCCGGTGCTGGGCGGTCAGCCCGGTGTCCACCGTGCCCGGATGCAGCGTCACCACCACCGAGTGCGGGTGACTGCGCGCCACCTCGATGGCCGCCGTGTGGATCAACTGGTTCAGCGCCGCCTTGGCCGCACGATAGGAATACCAGCCGCCCAACCCGTTGTCGCCAATCGACCCCACCCGCGCCGACAACGCGGCAAAGCGCACAGGTTCGCCGCGGGGCATCAGGCGCAGGGCGTGTTTCAACACCAACAGCGGCCCCGTCGCATTCAGCGCGAATTGCGCGTCCAGCGCCTCGGGGGTCACGCTGCGCAGGGCCTTTTCCGGCATGTGCGGCCCCAGTTCCAGCGCCCCGGTCGCGACCAGAACCGTATCGAACGGCCCCTGCATGGTGCCCAAGATGCGGGCGATGCTGCCCTCGTCGGTCACATCCAGCCCATCCTCGCGCCGCGACAGTCCCGTGACCGCCACGCCCCGGCGCTCCAGTTCCGCCACCAGCGCCGCACCAATGCCCCCCGATGCCCCGATAACCAATGCCTGCTTCATCACGCTCCCCCTGCTGCGTCGCAGGTAGAACGCCGGACCGGTCCGGCAAGTGCGCCCGACCGGGTGAAAACCGCCCGCCCCGGTGATTTGACATTGGCGCGGTCCGACTTGCGGGCTAGCTTGAGGCGCAAGGCAGGGTCGTCACCCGCGCCGAAAGGGGGCCGCGATGGTCGATGTTCATGTGCTGCACGGCGACCAGATCACCGCCCATGTCGGCGGCGTGGCGGCCCTGCGTCTGGCCGTGTTCCGCGACTGGCCCTATCTGTATGACGGGCAGTTGGACTATGAACGGCAATATGTCGCGACCTACCGCGACACGCCGGGGTCACTGCTGGTGGGGGCGTTCGATCTGGGCCGCCTTGTCGGGGCCTCGACCTCGACCCCGCTGGAGGAGTTGAGCGCCGAGTTTGCCGCCCCGTTTTCGGCCCTGGGCATTGCGCGCAATCAGGTGCTGTGGGGCCCGGAATCGGTGCTGCTGCCCGCCTATCGCGGTCAGGGCATCGGCCACCGCTTCTTTGACTTCCGCGAGGGGCATGCAAGGTCGCTGGGTCGCAGCCATGTCGCCTTTGCCTCGATCCTGCGGCCCGACAGCCACCCCGCCCGCCCCCCGAACGCCCGCACCAACGATGCCTTCTGGGCAGGTCGTGGCTATGCCCCGATGCCTGGCGTGCGGGTGGAATTTGCCTGGCGCGACGTGGGGGACACCGAGGAGACGGTGAAGCCTTTGCAGGTCTGGCTCAAGGCTTTGTGACGCCCTTTTTGCCCGGATTCCCGTCCTGCACACCGCTGAAGGCCCGTGGGACAAACCTTTCCATTCTATGAACGGAAAATTACAAGGCGTTGAAATAAAACGATAACGCAAAGTGTCCACGCGTGGACACCTCTACAAAACCACGATTCCCGCGTGCTTGGCTTTTTCTTCCGGCTCGACATGGATGGTCACGACGCAGCCCTCGATCAGGGTTTTCAGGGAGCCTTCAACCCGGTCGCACATCTCATGCGCCGCCGTGACGGTGATGGCACCGGGGACGACCAGATGAAACTCGATAAAGGTGGCAGCCCCCGCCGTGCGGGTCCGCAAATCATGCGCCTCCACCGCCCCGACCGCCTCCAGGGCGATCACCTTGCGGACCTGGGTCAACACCTCATCCGACAGGCTTTCATCCAGCAACCCACTCATCGAATCGCGCATCACCCGGCCACCGCCCCACAGGATGTTGACGGCCACCAGCGCGGCCATGGCCGGGTCAAGCCAGGCCCAGCCTGTCTGAATGGCCACCACCACCCCAAAAGTAACCCCGATCGAGGACAGCACATCCAACAGCAAATGCCGCCCATCCGCCACCAGGGCAGGCGAGCGCAGACGGCGCCCCTGACGGATCAGCACCCAGCACCAGATGCCGTTCAGCACCGACGCCACGCCATTGACCAGCAGCCCGTTCAGCGGCGCAATCAACGGATGGGCGGTTTGCAGCCCATGATAGGCCTCGCGCAGGATGAACAGGGCGGCAAGGATGATCATCACCCCTTCCAGAATCGCGCTGAACAGTTCGGCCTTGTGATGGCCATAGGGGTGGTTCGCATCGGCCGGCAGGGCCGCAACCCGGATCGCCACCAGCGCCGCAATCGCCGTCGCCACGTTGACGATGCTTTCCAGCGCGTCCGACAGCAGGGCAATCGACCCTGTCATCCACCACGCCAAGAGCTTGAGCCCCAGCACGACAAAGCCCAGCAGGATGCTGCCGATCGCAAGTTTGACGACATGTGACATGGGCAGCCCCCGGTCCGCAGTGGACCTGTGCCCTAACAAAGCCCGGTCCGTGGCGCAACCCGGCACTTTTTGCTTGAAAACCGCCCGCTACAGGCGCATAGGACGCCGCAGCCTGCGTCCAAACGCGGGCCAACCCCTATTGGAGAGACCATGGCCAAGGAAGATATCCTCGAATTCCCCGGTGTCGTGAAGGAACTCCTGCCGAACGCGACATTCAAGGTTGAACTCGACAATGGCCATGAATTGATCGCCGTGATGGCAGGCAAGATGCGCAAGAACCGCATCCGTGTTCTGGCGGGCGACAAGGTGCAGGTCGAAATGACCCCCTACGATCTGTCGAAGGGCCGCATCAACTACCGCTTCAAGTGAGGCTGATCCTAGGGTCGGGCAGTCCGCGCCGCCGCGAATTGCTGGCGCAACTGGGCATCGTGCCCGATGCCATATTGCCGCCCGACATCGACGAAGACCCCCGCAAGGCCGAGTTGCCGCGCCCTTATTGTGTGCGGCTGGCGCGGGAAAAGGCGCTTGCCGTGGTGGCGGATGCCGATGACATCGTGCTGACCGCTGATACCACGGTTGCCCTGGGGCGCCGCATCTTGGGCAAACCCCGTGACGCGGGCGAGGCGGCCGAGTTTCTGCTGGCGCTGGGTGGCCGTCGCCATCAGGTGATCACGGCGGTTGCCGTGCGGCGCGGTGCGCGGGTGTGGGAGCGTGAGAGCGTTTCCGCCGTCAAGATGAAGCGCCTGTCGGACGCCGAGCTGAACGCCTATCTGGCGGGCGGTGAATGGCAGGGCAAGGCAGGTGGCTATGCCATTCAAGGCACTGCCGGGGCCTTTATCCCGTGGATATCGGGATCGTTCACCGGCATCGTCGGCCTGCCGCTGGCCGAGACGGCGCAATTGTTGCAGGCGGCAGGATATCCGGTTTGGAGGCAGGCATGATTGGCCGCGTTGTGGTTTTGGACGATCTGGGCGGGCAAGCCGCTGCGGCGCTGGTGGTGGATGGGCAGCTGGAAGAGCTGCTGATCGACCCGGCCGATGACACCCCCCTGCCCGGTGCAATATACCGCGCCGTGGCCGACCGCCCGATGAAGGGCCAGGGCGGCATGTTTGTGAAACTGCCGGGCGGGTCGGGCTTTTTGCGCCAGACCGACGGGATTGCGCCGGGGCAGCGGATCATCGTGCAGGTCACGGGGCCGGCCGAGGGCGGCAAGGCGCTGCCGGTGACGTCACGGTTGCTGTTCAAGTCGCGGCTGGCGATTGTGACGCCGGGCGCGCCGGGGTTCAACATCTCGCGCCGGATCAAGGATGAAGAGGCGCGGGCCGAGTTGGAGGCGTTGGCGGCCGCGGGCATGGCCGGGGCGGATGAGAGTCTGGGCCTGATCCTGCGGTCCGCAGCCGAGCATGCCGAGGCCGAGGAAGTCGCCGACGACATCGCCGCGATGCGCGAACTGGCCGAGGCCGTGTTGCGCGATCTGGATGGTGGTCCGGAATTGCTGGTCGAGGGGGCCGGGGCGCATGAAACCGCCTGGCGCGACTGGGCCGATCCCGCACCGGACGAGGTGATTGAAGCCGGATTCGAGGCGCAAGGCGTGCACGAGATGCTGGCGGCGCTGCGTGAGGCGCTTGTGCCGCTGGTGGGCGGCGGCAACATGCTGATCGAGCCGACGCGGGCGCTGGTGGCGGTGGATGTGAACACCGGCCCCGACACCTCGCCAGCCGCCAGCCTAAAGGTGAACATCGCCGCCGCCCGCGACCTGCCGCGCCAGTTGCGCCTGCGGGGCTTGGGCGGGCAGATCGTGGTCGATTTCGCCCCGATGCCCAAAAAGGAACGCGCCATCCTGGATCAGGTCCTGCGCGCCGCCTTCAAGACCGAATCCGCCGAAACCAATCTGGCGGGCTGGACCACGCTGGGCCTGTTCGAGATGACCCGCAAACGCGACCGTCTGCCGCTGACCGAGCTGCTGCCGTGACCTGCCCGATCTGCGCCAAACCCGCCGACCCGAACTACAGCCCCTTCTGTTCGCGCCGCTGCGCCGACATCGACCTTGGCCGTTGGCTGAACGAAAGCTACCGCGTCCCCGCCACCAGCACCGACCCCGAAGACGAAGCCCAACCCCACCGCTACGATCTGCCCCACTGACCCCAAAAAACCCCAATTCCCCTCTGGACACCGCCCCAACCCTCCCCTAATACGACACCACCGAAAGGCCCGCCTTTCAGCCGGTGCCCAGATAGCTCAGTCGGTAGAGCAGCGGATTGAAAATCCGCGTGTCGCTGGTTCGATTCCGGCTCTGGGCACCACTTCCAAACTCTTGTAAATACGATAGATTTCTGAGTTAGGTTTAGGTTACGCAATCGTTTTTCTTCTCAGAAATCAAGTTTGGGGTCACACCGGGGTCACAAACCGATAGCGGTGCACTTCTGGTCCGAAACGGGGTCATCCGTGTTGGCAAACCGCGGGCTTTTCCATCGGCTCCTTGCACTTGATGCTGTTCACTTACTCTGATCGTGATTCCTTTCTTAGAGGAGTATTTTCCTTATGGCGACACGGGGCTGTTCCCCCGGGCGCTTTCAGTCATCTCTCGTTAAAGTTGTGCTTATCTGAACCAATGGCTAACCGAGCGGCATTGATTGGCGCGATATCGAGGACGTGGGAATTCTGGATACGTTCTGCGTGATGACTTTCTGATTTGAAATCATTCGTGTCGGCAAATTCGAAGTTTTTCGAGCCTCGACACGAACCCTGCAAAGCTTCTCCTTG
>CAMBWO010000271.1 GCA_945871285.1 Pseudorhodobacter antarcticus
AGTTTTGCCAGTAACCTTAAGCAGGGACGGGAAAAATTGAAAGTGCCGAATGTGCGCGGTTATTTCACGACGCGCAACTGTTGCCTTGGTGCCGCGTTCCCGGAGGTCAGCGCGTCATACGGGTCTTCGGTTTGCAGCATCATGTCGACGACCTGGCGCAGCAATTCGCGACGACCCATGGTGGAATAAAACCCGCCGGGGATCTGGGATGTTTCCAGCAGGTAGTGGCGATAGTCGCGGTAGGCGCGGCTGTCGGGGCGGGTTGGGTGGGCAAAGAAATCGGGCAGGGCCTGGGATGAGACAAACTCGGGCTTGGCATAGACGGCGGCGCCGAACACCTTGAGCGGCAGGCCGCGCCACAGGACCTGTTGGGCGGCGGTCGAGTTCACGGTGACGGCGGTGCGGGCGTGGTTCAAGAGCTGGGCCAGTTTGCCGCCCTGAACAAAATGCACGCGAGCCGAGACGCCGTGCTGTTCGGCGAGGCGGCGGATTTCGCGGGCGACGGGAACGCGGCCATCCTCGAGCGGGTGGGCCTTGAGCACCAGTTGGTGGTGCGGGGGGGCGCCTTTGGCAAAGCCTTCGACGACGAGGGCGAGGAATTCGGTCATCGTGCGAAAGGGGGAGTGCATCTGGAAGCTGGCGTCGTGTTCCAGTTGCAGCAGGACCAGGTGATACGGTGCGCCGCCGTGCTGGATGCGCCAGGTGGCGGCCATGCGGTCAAGGCGGTGAAAGGGCATCAGGATCAGGCGTTTGCAATACAGCAGAAACTCTTGCCCGACGGTCAGCGCCCGGTGGGGGCGAAAGTTGCGATAGTGCCAAAAGCCGGTCAGCACGAACCAATGATACAGCGCGCCCCAGAACATGTGCTGGCGCATGTCGCCCCAATGGGCGGGCGCGTCGGGCAGTTCCATGTCGGATTGGGCCAAGGCCTGCTGCATCTGGGCGATGGACAGGTCCATCAGGCGGGAATGGCCGTTTGACCCGCCGCGTTCATAGGTGACCCAGTGGGGACGCAGATAGCCCTCTTCGAACACATGCACGGTCAGGCCCATCGCCTTGGCCGCCGCGATGGCATGGGCGTGGATGGGCCGCGTGTCGCCATAAAGCACAAGGTCGGTGATGCCCTTTTGCGCCACGATCATCGCAAAGGCGGCGGGCCACAGGTCCGGCGTGCCCTTGTAGGGGATGTAGCTGTGGCTGTTGGACCAAAAGGCGCGGTCACCCCTGTTGAAACCCACGCGCCAGACCTGCGCGCCGGCCGAGGTGAGCATGCGGCCAAGCCTGCGGAAAAAGGGCCCATGGGGTCCTTGCAGGAACAAGAAGCGGTGTCCTTGGCCAGTGCCGTTCATGGTGATCCTGTCTGCGCCGCGCGCCCGGGAAAGGTAAAGGAGAATCCTTGCCCATTCCTGACCGCTAGACCCTTTCCACGGCATATTTAAGGCAATCGTGGCGCTTGCGAGGGGCAGGGGCCTTGGGTTAGGTCTGAGAAAAAGGAGATACCCCATGTTCACCGGCATCGTGACGGATCAGGGCGAGGTTTTGGCGTTGCAGCAGGATGGCGACCTGCGGGCGCGGATTGGCACGCGCTATGATGTGGCGCGGATCGACATCGGTGCGTCGATTGCCTGCGAGGGCATCTGCCTGACGGTTGTTGATCTGGGCACGGCCCCGCGCAATTGGTTTGACGTGCAAATCTCGGCGGAAACCGTGTCCAAGACCAACCTTTCGGGGTGGACGGTGGGGACGGTGATCAACCTGGAGCGGGCGCTGAAGGTGGGCGACGAATTGGGCGGGCATATCGTGTCGGGCCATGTCGATGGTGTGGCCGAGGTGGTGGGGTTGCAGCCCGAGGGCGACAGCCTGCGGGTGCGGTTTCGGGCGCCGGACGCCTTGGCGCGGTTCATTGCGCCCAAGGGGTCGATTGCGCTGAATGGCACATCGCTGACGGTGAATGAGGTCGAGGGAGCCGAGTTTGGCATCAACTTTATCCCGCACACCCGGGCGGTGACGACCTGGGGGACGGTGGCCTTGGGCGACCGGGTCAACCTGGAGGTGGACACCATGGCGCGCTATGTCGCGAGGCTGCGGGAATGGGATTGATCGGGCATAACGGCGGGCCTTCGGTCGAGGAGGGCGAGAGCTGGCGGCGGCATTGCTGGACGGCGGCGCGGGCGGCGTTGCTGCCGACGCTGCCGATCGAGGTGCTGCGGACACGCGTGAAGCGGGCGGCTGATCTGGGGCTGGATTACAGGACCTATGCCTCGGTCCGGGCGGCGACGGGGCATGATGTGGTGGCGTTTTTGTTCTCCAGCAACGCGCTTCGGGTGACGCCGGTGCGGCTGCGGATGCCGCAGGGGCAGGCGGCCAAGCTGGCGCTGGTGCGGGCGGACCGCATCGGGCTGGCGCAGGGGCGGATTGCTCCGGAAGCCCTGGCCGGGGTGAACCCGGAACTGGACCGGGCCGATCCTGCGCCGGACCTGCTGGCGCGGTTCGGAGATGCGGGGCGGCAGTTGCGCGGCATCCTTGGCCGCGTGCCGGGCGACCGGGTGATTCTGGTGGGCGACATGGAGTTGGAGCGCGACTGGTGCGCGGCCGGCCGTCTGGCGGGCTATCTGCCGGCGGCGCGCTATTTCGGGGCGGCTGGGCCCTAAGGGTGTCTGGCCTTTGGCCCCGGCTTTGGATATGGGCAAGGCCACAGCTGCGAGGACCGACCGATGAGCCAGGGCAAGACCGAATTTTCTGACGCGATCTCTTCTGTCGAGGAGATCATCGAAGATGCGCGCCATGGCCGCATGTTCATTCTGGTGGACCATGAGGACCGCGAGAATGAGGGCGATCTTGTGATCCCGGCGCAGATGTGCGACGCGGCCGCGGTCAATTTCATGGCGACCCACGGGCGCGGGCTGATCTGCCTGACGCTGACCGGCAAGCGGATCGACGAATTGGGGCTGCCGCTGATGGCCTCCAAGAACTCGAGCCGGCATGAGACGGCTTTCACCGTGTCGATCGAGGCGCGCGAGGGGGTCGAGACGGGGATTTCGGCCAAGGACCGGGCCATCACGGTGGCCGTGGCGATTGACCCGACCAAGGGCCGCGCTGACCTTGCAACGCCGGGCCATGTGTTCCCGCTGCGGGCGCGGGATGGCGGCGTGCTGGTGCGGGCGGGTCATACCGAGGCGGCGGTGGATGTCAGCCGTTTGGCGGGGTTGGACCCGTCGGGCGTGATATGCGAGATCATGAATGACGATGGCACCATGGCGCGGTTGCCCGATCTGGTCAGCTTTGCGCAAAAGCATGGGCTGAAGATTGGCACGATCAGCGACCTGATCGCCTATCGCCGCCGCCACGACAACCTGATCCGCGAACGGGCGGT
Source organism: Pseudorhodobacter antarcticus (assembly GCA_945871285.1). GTDB lineage: Bacteria > Pseudomonadota > Alphaproteobacteria > Rhodobacterales > Rhodobacteraceae > Stagnihabitans. The sequence goes on from CAMBWO010000271.1 coordinate 3,374, forward strand.
CAAGCGGGTGCAATCGGTGCATGGCGGCGACTGGCTGATGCGGATTTTCACCGATGACACTCATGGCGACGAGCATGTCGTGCTGAGCAAGGGCGATCTGTCGGGCGCAGCACCCGTCCTGGTGCGGGTCCACACGCTGAACCCGCTGGAGGACGTGCTGGGCATCGGCGATGACCATGTCGGCGATTTGCAGCGGGCGATGAAGGTGATCGCCACCGAGGGGCGCGGCGTGATCGTGCTGTTGCGCGACACCACGATGAAAGTGGTGCTGGAGGGCGAGGTCAGCCCGCAAACCCTGCGCCACTATGGTCTGGGCGCGCAGATCCTGTCCAAACTGGGGCTGACGGCGATCACGCTGGTCAGCAATTCACAAGCGCCGCGTGTCGTGGGGTTGGAGGCTTATGGCCTGACGATCACCGGCACCCGGGCCATGGCGGAGTAAGACGATGGCGGCGAATGAACAGCATTACACCCTGGCCCTGCCGGTGTTCGACAAGCCGGTCAAATTGCTGATCGTGGTGGCGCCCTATTACAAGGACATCGCCGAACAGCTGGTCACGGGCGCACGGGCTGTTGCGGCGGCCGTCGGGGCCGAGGTCGATCTGGTCGAGGTGCCGGGTGCCTTGGAGGTGCCGACGGCGATTGCGATGGCCGAACGCCTGGCCGAGTATGACGGCTATGTCGCGCTGGGTTGCGTGATCCGGGGGGAAACCACGCATTACGACACGGTGTGCAACGATTCGTCGCGGGCGCTGAGCCTGCTGGGGTTGCAGGGGCTGTGCATCGGCAACGGCATCCTGACGGTCGAGAACCGCGATCAGGCCGTGGTGCGGGCCGAGGCGGCGGGGCAGAACAAGGGCGGCGGCGCGGCGGCGGCGGCGCTGCATCTGGTGGCGCTGGGTCGCAAATGGTCGGCCAAACCGCAGGGCATTGGATTTCGCGCATGAAGGGCCCGGACAAGAAGCAGATGAAATCGGCCGCCCGGCTTTATGCGGTGCAGGCGTTGTTTCAGATGGAAAGCTCGGGCCAGACCGTCGAGCAGGTCACGGTCGAGTTCGAGACGCACCGCTTTGGCGCCGTCTATGACGACGACGAGATGGCCGACGGCGATGTGGGCCACTTTCGCGCCATCGTGAACCATGCGGTGAACCTTCAGGCGCGCATCGATCAGATGACCGACCGCGCGCTGGTCGCCAAATGGCCGATCGAGCGGATCGACCCGGTTCTGCGCGCTCTGTTCCGCGCCGCCGGGGCCGAGTTGATCGAGATTCCAACACCGCCGCGGGTGGCAATCTCTGAGTATGTCGATGTAGCCAAAGCCTTTTTCCCCGAAGGCAAGGAACACAAATTCGTCAACGCCGTGTTGGACCACATGGCTCACGAGGCCCGTCCCGAAGGGTTCTGACCGGTCGCGCGGCCCGATTGTGGCAAAATCGTGACACTGCCATTCGTGATTCCGTCCCGTCTTGCGAATCTTAACTTAGGTTAGACGGGCCCCTTTCGAAGCGTCGTACCCCCGCCGAGGTAAGCAAACCAAGAGAGGGATTGCCATGAAGAGTTACACTATCGGTGCCACGGCTGTGATGATGAGCATCGCTGCTGCAGGGGCTTTCGCGCAGACGAACCTTACGGACCTGACCGGTATAAATTCCATGAACGACCGCGTGGACGACATTCAGTCGGCCGCCGAGGACGATATAGCCCGTGGCGAAGACGAAAACCGCTTTGGCAACCCGGAATACCGTCCGGGCCTGTCGGGCTCTGCGTCGTTCGGCTATTCGGGCCAGACGGGCAACAGCGAATCGCAGGAAGTGGCCTTTGGCGCACGGTTCCGTTTCGCGTCAGGGCAGTTCGTGCAGAACATCGGCCTTGCGATCGAATTTGCCGAATCGGCCGGGACCGTGACCCAGCGCGATGTGTTTGGCGTCTATGACGGCAACTACTATTTGAACGACAGCTTCTATGGCTTTGTTCTGGGCCGTCTGGAATCGGATGGGCTTGCCAATGAGGCGGGCGAAATTCGGCAGGATGGGTTCCTTGGGATCGGTCCGGGTTACCGGATTGTGAACACCCAGCAGATGGCCCTGCGCGTTCAGGCAGGTCTGGGGGTGAGCTATCTTGAGGATGGCATCGGGGACATCACCCGGGAAACGGGGGCGATCGTGTCGTCGCGGTTCTACTATGCGTTCAACGACCGCATCTTCCTGACCAACGACACCGACGTGCTGCGCACCGAATCGTCGCTGCGGGTGAACAACGACTTCGGCATCAACTTTCAGGTGTCCGATGCGATGTCGACGCGGGTCAGCTATCTGACGGAATACAATGACAACCGTGCCATTCAGGCGGACAACAGACTCGGCGTATCGCTCGTCGTCGGTTTCTGAAGACTGCATGACGGGGCATGGGGGCGGCGGTGCCGCCCCATGCCTGTTTCAGTGGCGGCTCTTCGCTGCTGTGCCACCAGATTGACATTTTTCCCTTGCAGAATCCGATGCTGCTCCTAGATTAATTCTATCAGATCCAGGAGGGATCATGCCCAAGTTCATCCGTCGCGGCCTTGAAGCCATTCGTGCCTTGGCAGAGTTGATTGGCGAGGCAACCTTGCCTGCGCCCAAGCGCGTTCCGGTCAAGGTGGCGGCTGGCAAAGGCCGGCGCTGAGCGGAAATCAAGTAAAAGGATGGGGCGCGCTGGTTGGCGCGTCTTTTGTTTGTCGCATAATTGGGTGGCGGGCCCGCAGCAACCGTGGCAACTGGGTTTTCCCGAGAGCCAGAGGTCTCAGGTGGGCGCCAGGTAGCAAGACCAGGATCTTGCCAGAGCCAGCCCCCGTTCACGTGCTTATCGGCCACTGGAAAAGTAGTCGCACACGAGA
>CAMBWO010000272.1 GCA_945871285.1 Pseudorhodobacter antarcticus
TTTGAAACCCACGACAACTTTGCCGCCACCGTGAACGATGCCGACGCCATCACCCGCCTGACCGCCGCCCTCGATGCCCTGACCATCCCCCATGACGACCGCAACCTGCCCCTGCGCGGGTCCGAGGATTTTGGCCGCTTTGGCGTGGATGGCACGAAAATGGCGATGATGTTCCTCGGCTCGGGCGAAAAACACCCGCAGCTGCACAACCCCGACTATGACTTTCCCGACAGCCTGATCCCGCTGGGTGCCCAGTTGTTCCAAAGGGTCATGACCGACATCCTCGGCTGACCCTTTCATATTGGTCCAAATATCCACGGGGTCCGGGGGTGTGCCCCCGGTCCAGACCTATGGACAGCGCCCGGCCTTGGTAAGATAACCGGACCATGAACCTGCCACCCGGATTCCTCGACGACCTTCGCACCCGCACCTCATTGTCACAGGTGGTGGGGCGCAAGGTCACGTGGGATGCGCGCAAATCGAACCCCGGCAAGGGCGACCTCTGGGCGCCGTGCCCCTTCCATCAGGAAAAGTCGCCCTCGTTCCACGTCGATGACCGCAAGGGGTTTTATTACTGCTTTGGCTGCCACGCCAAGGGCGACGCGGTGACCTTTGTCAAGGAAACCGACAACGTCTCCTTCATGGAGGCGGTCGAGATTCTGGCGCGTGAGGCCGGCATGCCCATGCCCGCCCGTGACCCCGTCGCCGCCGAACGCGCCGACCGCCGCACCGAACTGTCCAAAGTGATGGAGGAGGCGTTCAAATGGTTCCGCTTGCAACTGAAAACCAGCGCCGCGTCCGAGGCGCGCGCCTATATCGCACGGCGGGGTTTGACCGAGGCGGCGCAGGACCGCTGGGAGGTGGGCTTTGCCCCGGATCATCGGCAGGGGCTGTTCCATGCCTTGAGCCAGAAGGGCATCGCCCCGGATATGATCGTGGAATCGGGCCTGTGTGCCAAGCCCGACGACGGTGGCGCCCCCTATGACCGCTTTCGCGGCCGCATCATCTTTCCCATTCGCGACGGGCGGGGCAGGGCGATCAGCCTGGGTGGCCGGGCGATGGACCCCAACGCCCGCGCCAAATACCTGAACGGCCCCGAAACCGTGCTGTTCGACAAGGGTCGCAACCTGTTCAACCACGGCCCGGCGCGTGAGGCGGCGGGCAAGGGTCAGCCCCTGATCGTCGCCGAAGGCTATATGGATGTGATCGCGCTGGTCGAGGCCGGGTTCAAATCGGCCGTCGCCCCCCTTGGCACTGCCGTGACCGAAGATCAGCTGAAACTGATGTGGCGCATCCACGATGAACCGATCATCGCGCTGGATGGCGACAAGGCCGGCATCGCCGCTGCCCTGCGGGTGGTCGATCTGGCGCTGCCCTTGGTCGAGGCGGGCAAAAGCCTGCGCTTTGCCATTCTGCCCACCGGCCTGGACCCCGACGATCTGCTCCGCGCCCAAGGGGCGGGTGCCATGCAAAAGGTGCTGGACGAGGCGCAGCCGATGGTCAGCCTGCTTTGGCGCCGCGAAACCGAGGGGCGCAGTTTTGACAGCCCCGAACGCAAGGCGGCCCTGGACAAGACCCTGCGCGCCGCCCTGACCCGCATCACCGACCCCTCGATCCGCAGCCACTATGGCGAGGAGGTCAAGCGTCTGCGGCTGGACCTGTTCGGCACCCGCGCCCGCCCGACCTGGACCCCGCAGCGCAAGGGCAAGTTTACCGAAGCCCCGCAAAACGCCCTCGCTGTGACCCGCGGCTCTCTCCTCGCCACCGCCCCCGACCGCATCGACGAGGTGCTGCGCGAGGCGGTCATTCTGGCCACCCTGATCACTCATCCCACCCTGATCCAACGCTTTGAATCCGCGCTGGAACGCATGGACCTGACCGGCGAGGGCCATGCCGAAATCCGCGACATCCTGTTGTCGCATATGGACCCCGCCACGGTCGAGGACCGCCTGCGCCGTGCAGCGCCCGCTGCCCTTGACGCCTTGATGTCGCGCCCCCATGTCCTGATTGCGCCACCTGTGCGCAACCGTGCCGACGCCGACCTTGCCACCTCCTGTCTGGCCGAGGAACTGGCCAAACTGGACGCCCGCAGGGGAGCCCGCCGTGAAATCGAGGATGCCATCGAAGACCTGACCGGCATTGCCGACGAGGGCCTGACCTGGCGTCTGTCACAAGCCTCGGCCGCCCGCCACCGGGCGGACCAACCCCCCCGCGCCGATGCGGCCGAACTGGGCGAAGACCGGGCGGCCCTGTCGAACCATTTACAAAGCCTTATCAACGCGAAGGTATGGGAAAAGAAAAAGAACTGATCGCCCCCTGCAACTTCCCTGTGATTCGCGCTATCTACTTGGGTCACTGCGTGATTCGCCGTTGATTCGCCTGACTGATTCGCACCTCTGGAGCACCCATGGCCGCCAAAGACACCGACGAAGCAAAGCCCGAAAGCGAAGAGACGGATGTCTCGCTGGACATGAGCCAGTCCGCGGTCAAGAAAATGATCGCCGACGCGCGCGAGCGGGGCTATATCACCTATGACCAGCTGAACACCGTCATGCCGCCCGAACAGGTCAGTTCGGAACAGATCGAGGACGTGATGTCGATGCTGTCCGAAATGGGCATCAACATCATCGAGAACGACGAGGCCGAAGAGGGCGAAGTTGTCGGCGGCGATCTGGTTGAAACCACCTCGACCTCCCGCGATGTGGCCGTGGTCACCACCACGACCGAAACGCTGGACCGCACCGATGACCCGGTGCGCATGTATCTGCGCGAGATGGGCTCGGTCGAACTGCTGAGCCGCGAGGGCGAGATCGCCATCGCCAAACGGATCGAGGCTGGCCGCAACACGATGATCGCGGGGCTTTGCGAATCGCCGCTGACCTTCCAGGCCATCATCATCTGGCGCGACGAACTTTTGTCCGAGGACATTCTGCTGCGCGATGTGATCGACCTTGAGGCGACCTTTGGGCGCAGCCTTGATGGCGAAGATGGCATGGTCGGCGAGGGTCTGGAAGGCGTCGACATGACCGCCGCCCCGCGCCGCGCCGGATCGGACGAGCCGGAACTGGACGCCGATGGCAACCCCCTGATGGGCCAGGCCGAGGATGACGACGAGGATGACGACGGCGCTGCCATGTCGCTGGCTGCGATGGAGGCGGCGCTCAAGCCCAAGGTTCTGGAAACCCTGGACCTGATCGCCCGCGATTACACCAAACTGTCCGAAATGCAGAACCTGCGCATGTCGGCCACCCTGTCCGACAAGCATCAGTTTTCCGCCAAGGAAGAGGCGGCCTATCAAAAGCTGCGCTCCGAGATTGTCGTGCTGGTCAACGAATTGCACCTGCACAACAACCGGATCGACGCGCTGATCGACCAGCTTTATGGCATCAACCGCCGCATCATGATGATCAATTCCGGCATGGTCAAACTGGCCGATGCCGCCCGGATCAACCGCCGCGAATTCATCGACGAATATCAGGGCTATGAGTTGGACCCGACCTGGCTGGACCGCATGGCCGCCAAATCGGGCCGGGGTTGGCAGGCCTTGATGGAACGCAGCCGCGAAAAGGTCGAGGAGTTGCGCGCCGAAATGGCCGGGGTCGGCACCTATATCGGCGTCGATATCTCGGAATTCCGCCGCATCGTGAACCAGGTGCAAAAAGGCGAGAAAGAGGCGCGTCAGGCCAAAAAGGAAATGGTCGAGGCAAACCTGCGTCTGGTGATCTCGATTGCCAAGAAATACACCAACCGCGGGTTGCAGTTCCTTGATTTGATTCAAGAGGGCAACATCGGCCTGATGAAGGCCGTCGACAAGTTCGAATACCGCCGCGGCTATAAATTCTCGACCTACGCCACCTGGTGGATCCGCCAAGCCATCACCCGCTCGATCGCCGACCAGGCCCGCACCATTCGTATTCCGGTGCACATGATCGAGACGATCAACAAACTGGTCCGCACCGGCCGCCAAATGCTGCACGAAATCGGCCGCGAACCGACGCCCGAGGAACTGGCCGAAAAGCTGCAAATGCCGCTCGAAAAGGTCCGCAAGGTGATGAAAATCGCCAAGGAACCGATTTCGCTGGAAACGCCGATTGGCGACGAGGAAGACAGCCAGCTCGGCGACTTCATCGAAGACAAGAACGCGATCCTGCCGTTGGATTCTGCCATTCAGGAAAACCTGAAGGAAACCACGACACGGGTTCTGGCATCGCTGACGCCGCGTGAAGAACGGGTTCTGCGGATGCGCTTTGGCATTGGCATGAACACGGATCACACGCTGGAAGAGGTTGGGCAGCAGTTCTCGGTCACGCGGGAACGTATCCGCCAGATCGAGGCGAAGGCGCTGCGGAAGTTGAAGCATCCGAGCCGGTCACGGAAGCTGCGGAGTTTCTTGGATCAGTAGCCGACGACTTAGGCATTCTTTCGCCCCAGAACCAGCAACAGAAAAATGGCCAAGAACGGTGAGCCGAACAGGCTCACCAAAACCCAGGCGAAACCGTCACGCTGGCGTGCATTTGCCATGCGATATGGCAGTTGAATGAACAGCCAAACTGAAAACCACAGTACCATTCCAACCAAAAGCAAAGTTGCCGTCGAGTCCAATTCTTCTCGCCTTTCAAATGGTTAGAGGCCTGTTTCTCAAGGTAGCATAGCCATGCAGCAAGTAGCCATTAGAATTGCCCAACAACCGGTGGTCGGGGATTAACCCCCGACTCGTCCGCAGCCTTGACCCCCTGTACGCAATCACGTACACTCCTCCTCATGAAAACCCTGTCCTCCACCGAACTCCGCGCCAATCTCTCGGCTGTCATGGACCGCGTGAATGACGACCATGAACCGGTCATCGTCCACCGCGCCAAGGGCAAGCCTGTCGTCATGGTTTCTCTTGAGGACTGGGCCAGCATGGAGGAGACGACCTATCTGCTGTCCAATCCCGCCAACCGGGCGCATCTGATGGCGTCCTTGGCGGATGCCCAGGCAGGGCGTGGTGTCGTCAAGACGATGGAGGAGCTTGCGGCGATGGAGAGAGAGTGAGCCTCCTCTTTCGCCCAAGGGCTTGGGAACGCTTTCAGTTCTGGCAGGACACGGACAAGGCCTCACAGAAAAGGATCAACGCCCTCATCAAGGAATGCCAGCGCCACCCCTACGAGGGACCCGGCAAGCCCGAACCGCTGAAGGGCGATCTGGCCGGATATTGGTCACGCCGCATCGACCGTGAGCATCGTCTGGTGTACCGTACGGTTGGCGATGACCTGGAAATCCTGTCGTGCCACTATCATTACCAAAGTTGAGGCCCCCATGTCCCTTCTGTCCAAACTCTTCGGCAAATCCCCCCCCAAGGCGCCGGAACCCATCCTGCACAAGGATTTCCGCATCTTCCCACAGCCCATCAAGGAGGGCGCGGTGTACCGCATCGCGGCGCGGGTGGAGAAGGATGTGGGCGGCGAGGTCAAGGTGCATCAGCTGATCCGCGCCGACACCCGCAATTCCCTGGACGAGGCGGTCGAGGCCAGCCTCGGCAAGGCAAAACAGGCCATCGACCAGCTGGGCGACAGCCTGTTTTCCTGATCAGACCAGCTTGGCCTTGAAGAATTCCACCGTCCGGCTCCAGGCCAGTTCGGCGGCTGCGGCGTCATAACGGGGCGTGCTGTCGTTGTGGAAACCGTGGTTCGCGCCCTCGTAGATGAAGGCCTGATATTCGGTCCCCGCCGCCTTCAACGCGGCCTCCATATCGGGCCAACCGGCATTCACCCGCTCGTCCAGCGCGCCAAAGTGCAGCATCAGCGCGGCCTTGATCTTGGGCACGTCCGCCGCATCGGCCTGACGGCCATAAAACGGCACTGCCGCCTTCAACTCGGGGTAGGCGACGGCGGCGGCATTGGCGACGCCGCCACCATAGCAAAACCCGGTGATCCCCACCGCCCCGGTCGAGGTTTCATGGGTCATCATCACCTCGACGGCGGCGAAAAAGTCGTTCATCAGCTTGGCCGGATCGACCGTTCCCTGCAACTCGCGGCCCTTTTCGTCATTGCCGGGATAGCCGCCCACGCTGGTCAGACCGTCGGGCGCCAGGGCCGCAAAGCCCGCCTTGGCCAGACGCCGCGCCACATCCTCGATATAGGGGTTCAGGCCGCGGTTTTCATGCACCACGACCACGGCCGGGTATTTGCCCTCCGCGACGGGGCGCACAAGATAGCCGCGCACATCGCCATGGCCGTTCGGCGAGGCGTA
>CAMBWO010000273.1 GCA_945871285.1 Pseudorhodobacter antarcticus
TTGGTGGACCGCTTGCGCTGTTTGCCTTCAAGGAACACACGGAACTGCCAGAAGCTGCTGGCTGCGCACTTATACAGTATGGCTGACTGGGGTAGGCCCGACACCTTGCGCATAGTCTCAGGAATCGGTGTGGTTCGGAACTTGTCAGAAACCACTGTTTCGAAGTCTACCAGATCCTTCTTAGGTCGCTTTGCCATGTCCCACACCTCGTTCGTGGAACTATGCGTTCAAGAGTAGCATATGTCTACGGTATGCTACTGTGGGCTTGGCTGCGCTGCGGGAGATTGCGCTTAACCTGCTGCTTTTAATGGAGAGTTTATGGAGTTTTATGGTGCTGCAAGAGAGGATTGAACTCTCGACCTCTCCCTTACCAAGGGAGTGCTCTACCACTGAGCTACTGCAGCGCCGGCGTCATCAACAGGACGTGGCGGGCAATTAGACGTTAATGGACGATGGTGCAAGGCCCAACTGGCAAATAGTCGTGGGAAGTTTCAACGTTCGGGCACTGTTGCCGGGCATTGCGGCCAGACTTACGGCAAATCGCTGTGACCGGGGCCGATCGGGCGCCTGATCTGGACGGTGGATGTCGAGTGCGTTACACAAGCGGCCATGACCGACGAACCCGCTCCACGTCCCGGAAAACCGCCCAAGAGCCAACGCACGCAGCACCGCGAAGGTCGGTTGAAGGCGGCGCTGAAGGCCAATATGGCCAAGCGCAAGCTGCAAACGCTGGCCAGGTCGGAAGATGAGATGACAAGCGTCGGCGACAAGACCGAAAAAGGATGAGGCAGGCATATGGATTCTATTGTTGTAACGGGTAATGGCGCCCTGACCGGGGCGATTCCGATTGCAGGCGCCAAGAACGCTTGCCTGACCTTGATGCCGGCTACTCTTTTGTCAGAGGAGCCATTGACGCTGACCAATGCGCCGCGCCTTTCCGACATCGCGACGATGACGCAGCTGTTGCGGTCGCTGGGGGCCGAAGTGGCCAGTCTGCAAGATGGCCTTGTGCTGGCGATGTCCAGCCATGACATCTCAAATCATACCGCCGACTATGACATCGTGCGCAAGATGCGGGCCTCGATTCTGGTTCTGGGTCCGATGCTGGCGCGCGATGGTCATGCGGTGGTGTCGCTGCCGGGTGGCTGTGCGATCGGCGCACGCCCGGTCGATCTGCACCTGCGGGCGCTGGAGGCGATGGGCGCGACGCTGGACCTGCGGGATGGCTATATCCACGCCAAGGCACCGGGTGGGCGGCTGAAGGGGGCGGTGTTCGAATTTCCTTTTGTGTCGGTCGGAGCCACGGAAAACGCCCTGATGGCGGCCACCCTGGCCAAGGGGACCACCGTCCTGAAAAATGCGGCGCGCGAGCCCGAGATTGCCGATCTGGCCCGCTGCCTGCGCAAGATGGGCGCACAGATCGAGGGCGAGGGCACCTCGACCCTGACCATTCAGGGCGTGGACCGTCTGAACGGTGCCACCCATCCGGTGGTGACGGACCGCATCGAGCTGGGCACCTATATGCTGGTTCCGGCCATCTGCGGCGGCGAGATCGAATGCCTGGGCGGCCGGATGGACCTGGTGGGTGCCTTTGCCGAAAAGCTGGACGAGGCGGGCGTGTCCGTCACGGAAACTGAGCGCGGCTTGAAGGTGTCGCGCAAGAATGGGCAGGTGCGGGCGGTCAATGTGACGACTGAACCCTTCCCCGGTTTCCCGACCGATCTTCAGGCCCAGATGATGGCGCTGCTGTGCACTGCCTCGGGCACCTCGGTTCTGGAAGAGAAGATCTTTGAAAACCGTTTCATGCATGCCCCCGAACTGATCCGGATGGGCGCGCGGATTGACGTGCACGGCGGCACGGCCCGCGTGACCGGGGTGGACAAGCTGCGCGGGGCGCGGGTCATGGCCACCGACTTGCGCGCCTCGGTCAGCCTGATCCTTGCGGGTCTGGCGGCCGAGGGTGAGACGGTGGTCAGCCGCGTTTACCACCTGGACCGCGGGTATGAGCGGGTCGAGGAAAAGCTGCGCGCCTGCGGGGCGCAGATCGAACGGATCAGCGCATGACCGACGCCCGGTTCGAAGACGCCGATGACGCCCCCCTGCGCCTGATCGCGCAGGATGCCGAAGGGTTGTCGGTGCTGTCGACCCTGTTGCAGGATGCGGTGTTTCCGATCACGGAAATGGCCTATACCGCCCGGCGCCGCCGCTTTGCCCTTTTGCTCAACCGGTTCCGGTGGGAGGATCGTGACGCCGCCGAACGTGCCCGTCGCGGCTATGAACGGGTGCAAAGCCTGTTGGTGTTCGAAGGTGTGCTGTCGGTCAAAAGCCAGGGTATCGACCGGGGCGATGCGGCTATGGTGCTGTCGCTACTGTCGATTGCATTCCGCCCCGGTGCCGAGGGGGCAGGGCGCATTGAATTGACTTTGGCCGGTGACGGTGCCATCGCCCTTGAGGTCGAGGCGCTGGACGCCACCCTGCGCGATGTGTCGCGCCCCTATCTCGCGCCTTCGGGGCGTGCCCCTGCACATGAGGAGAACTGACATGGGACGGTTAAGCGGCAAACGGGCGTTGGTCACCGCAGCAGGACAGGGCATTGGGCGGGCAGCCGCCCTGGCCATGGCCCGCGAAGGGGCGCAGGTTCTGGCAACTGACGTGAACGAGGCGACGTTGGCCAGCCTGGCGGCCGAGGGGATGGAGACTCGCGTGCTGAACGTCCGGGACCCGGCCTCGATCGCGGCGGCGGTTGCGGCGGCGGGTCGGGTGGATGCGCTGTTCAACTGCGCGGGCTTTGTGGCGGCGGGCACGATCCTCGACTGTGACGAGGATCAGTGGGCCTTCAGCATGGACCTGAACATGACGGCCATGTACCGCATGTGCCGGTCGTTCCTGCCGGGCATGATCGCGCAGGGGGGGGGCAGCATCATCAACATGGCCTCGGTTGCGGGGGCGGTGATCGCGGCGCCCAACCGGTTTGTCTATGGCGCGACCAAGGCCGGGGTCATCGGCCTGACCAAGGCGATCGCCGCTGACTTCGTCAGCAAGGGCATCCGCGCCAATGCGATCTGTCCGGGCACTGTCGCCAGCCCCTCGCTGGAGCAGCGGTTGCGCGACACGGGCGATTATGAGGCCGCCAAGGCATCGTTCATCGCCCGCCAGCCGATTGGCCGCATCGGCCAGCCCGAGGAGATTGCGGCACTTGTGGTCTATCTGGCCAGCGACGAATCCAGCTATACGACCGGGGTCGCCCATGTGATCGACGGTGGTTGGTCCAACATCTGAGGAGTGAGAGATGAAACTATTGCGCCACGGCCCACGGGGTCAGGAAAAGCCCGGTCTGATGCATTCGGACGGCACGGTTCGCGATCTGTCCGGGCTGGTGCCCGACATCGGTGGGGCTGTCATCTCGGACGTTGGTTTGGGGATGCTGCGGGGAATCGACGCCTCGGCGCTGCCGGTCGTCGCGGCGGACACCCGGTTGGGTGCTTGTGTGGCGGGCACGGGCAAGTTCATCTGCATCGGCCTGAACTATGCCGACCACGCCGCAGAATCGGGCATGCAGGTTCCGCCCGAGCCTGTGATCTTCATGAAGGCCACCAGCGCAATGTGCGGGCCGACGGACCCGGTCATCATCCCCCGCACCTCGACCAAGACGGATTGGGAGGTGGAGCTGGCGGTCATCATCGGCCGCCGTGCCAAGTATGTCTCGCAGGACGATGCGATGGACTATGTGGCCGGCTATGCCGTCTCGCATGATGTGTCCGAGCGGGCCTTTCAGACCGAGCGCAGCGGGCAGTGGACCAAGGGCAAATCCTGCGACAACTTTGGTCAACTCGGCCCCTGGCTTGTCACGCGTGATGAGGTTGCGGACCCGCAGAACCTGGGGATGTGGCTGACGGTCAACGGGGTCAAGCGGCAGAACGGCAGCACCCGCACGATGGTTTACGGCGTCAAGTATCTGGTCAGCTATCTGTCGCAGTTCATGACCCTGGAACCCGGCGATGTCATCTCGACCGGCACCCCGCCGGGCGTGGGCATGGGGATCAAGCCGAACCCGGTTTATCTGAAGGCCGGGGATGTGGTGGAACTGGCGATCGAGGGTCTGGGCCAGCAACGCCAGGACGTGATCGCGGACTGAATTTGTGACTTTCCCGAAGTGTCCGCGCGTGGACACTTCGGGAAACCCTTTCTTTTCAATGATTTGGCTTTTTTCGTTAACCCGAACGAAAGGATTGCGTCCGCCGTGCGCAGCCGTGTTGCGGGCAGGTCGTCAGAAAATCCCCATCAGATAGAGGATGACGATGATGACGACGGGTATCCCGAGGAAGTAGGCGAATATGCCTTTCATGGCGGTCTCCTTTGATTGCAGGGGACAACGCAGGCGAACCGGGTTGGATCCGCCCCCTTAGCAGACGAGGATCGCCGACAGGTGAAACGCCAGGTCCCCGGTGCCGGTTGGGGCCAGCATGTCGCCCCGTTCCACCGTCAGCGGCCGGTCGCTGTCCTTGGGCAGGGCGGCAATCGTGATCTCGTTCTTGCGGCCCTTGGACAGACCCAGCCAGTTGCGCCGGCTGAACGCCGTGCTGCGGACGAGGAACGGAAACTTGCCCGAGGCGACCTCTTTGCACAGGGTATCAAAGGTCAGGCCCTCGCCGTCATTGTCGCTGATCGTGACGCGGCACGAGGCGGGGCTGGAGACATAGCGCACCAACAGCAGATTGCCCGGCGCGGCGAAGGCGACGGTCTTGCCGGAGGCAATCGTGATCGTTTGTTCCAGATAGCGGGTGTTTTCAAAGGTTTTCGGGGGGCCGGACAGGACATCCTGCGCGTGCAGCGCCACCGAATCCTCAAAGGTCAAGGCGGATTGTGCCTTGGCATCGTGGCGGGGCGGGGTGTCGGAAAACAGCGCCGCCGCAATGAAATTGGCCACATAGGTGCCGATAAAGCTTGTCACCAGGTGGCGGCGATAGTGCATGTCATCGGAATAGGCGCCGGCAAACTCGTCCTCTTGCAGGGTCTTTTTCAGATAGGCATCGACCGGAACCGTGTGCACGCCATAACGATCGCACAGGCTGAGGCTGAATTGCAGCATCTTTTCATGGAATACCGCCGTCTGCCTGGGCCTGCGTCCGAAGTGGACAATGAACACCTGCGCCCGGTGATTGCGCTGCAACACCTCGCGCACCATGCCCTCGACGATGCCGCAATAAAAGACCCAAGTGTCCGGGCGCCGCAACTCGTAATCGTTGATGCCGTATTCGATGATGAACACGTCATTCGTTTCGATTTCCCTGCCCATCTTCATCGACAGCAACCCGAAAGCCGATGTGTTGGCGCCGGTCGAGACATTCGCAACCTTGACGTCAAACTGGTGCACGTCGGTCAGGATCTCGGTGACGGCGCTTAGATACCCCGGTGTCATCGCCGAGTTCGACCCGCCGAACACCGCGATGTTTACCTTCCTTTTCCCCACTGCGGCTTTCCCCAGCATGACGTGACCTGTCGATGGACAACGCGGCAGGGCAGGGTTGGTTCCCGTCGAGCGGCCGAGGGCGGGCCCTTTGCACGGCGCAGGGCAGGCAGGAAGCAGGCCGGGTCTTAATAGACCAGAAAGGACGACAGGTAAAAGGCGGGACCTGCGGACCGCGCCGGTTTCAGGGGCACGTCGGATTTCACGGTCACCGACCCATCCCGTGGCAGGGCAGAAATTGTCAGTTCATTCCATTTGCCTTTTTCGATGGTCGCCCAGTCCCTGCGGCTGAACGGGACGCTGCGGATCAGGAACGGAAAGTCGTCGCCTTCCTTTTCTGGCCGTGCCGATTCGAATGTCATGGTTTTACCGCTGTTTTCGGTGACGGTGACCCGGCAAGAATTGGCGCAGGCCACAAAGCCCGCCAAAAGCAGCCGCCCCGGAACACTGACTTTCAGGGATTCGCCGGCCTTTATCTCAATTGCCCGTTCGGAGTATCGCGAATTGTCGAAGGTGATTGTTGGCAATGGAATCAGGTCCGCCGCCCGCAGCGCCACAGACCCCTCAAACGTATCGGCCGAGACGGGGGGTGCGTCAAAATGCGGGGTCGTCGGAGACCGCAGAACGGCAGTGATGGCTTGCGCCACATAGGGGCCGACAATACCTGTCGATGTGGTCAGCCTGTAGTGCAGGTCATCCGAATAGGCCTTTTTGAACGCATCTGCGTCAAGGGTCTGTCTCAG
>CAMBWO010000274.1 GCA_945871285.1 Pseudorhodobacter antarcticus
TCGAGCGAAAATCCATCTGGCGCGCGAAACGCGACAACCGTATCCTTCGTCATGTGGCATATCCTTTTCTCTGCGAGAACTGCGGCGCGTGAACAACGCCTTGATATGCCACCCAATCTCCCCGTCACCAACTTTCAGCGATAGCTCGAGGCGGGACAGATTTTGTTGTATTTCAATGCCGTATTCACTATCGTTCTGGGTCGGCCGCTGCGATCTGTAAACGTATGTATTGTAAAGATTATGTCCGCCTTTCGGAGTCCTGGGTGCATTGCTCGACCCGCAAAAAACCGTCAAGAGATGAGAAAGTTGATGCATCTGACGCAACGTGGCGCTAGGGAATGCGAGCCGTGTCAACTATATATTGACTGATCAGACGCAACATCTAACCAAGGAGGCATGGAGCATGAACGTCTATTCTGCTGAAATCATTGCAGATTACTTTCGCTCACGCACCGACGCAGATGTGGGCGATCTGATTTCCAATCTCAAGCTACAAAAGCTCTGCTACTATGCGGCCGGTGTGATGGCCGCTGCGCGGCAGAACGATGAATTTCCCCTGTTTGCCGAACCCATCCAGGCTTGGCAGCATGGTCCGGTCGTACCCGCCATTTATCACAAGTTCAAAGAGCACGGCTCGAATGGGATCCCGCCGATCGTGGGCGGCGACTTCAGCGAAATCCATGAACGCGACCGAGCTGTGCTTGATGATGTTTACAACTACTATGGGCAATACTCGGCCTGGAAACTGCGTAACATGACGCACGAAGAGGCGCCGTGGCTGAACGCATATGAGCAGGCCGACGACACGATCACCACCGCGGCACTGCGGGAGTTCTTCTCTCAAGAATTTGATGAAGACTACCTGAAATCCTATCACGCGGCGCAATAATTGGCGGGGCTGAAGGCTAAGCGCCCAAAGGATAACCGAAAACCGACTAAGCAGATCGGTTCGGTAGCGTCGGAAAACGCGGACACAATGCCGCCGGTTTTTGCATTCGAAAAGATGCAGGAGGGTTCTGGATACAGCGTCTCTTGCTGCAATGCCGATCATCAAGCTGCAGCGTTGAAGAAGATTTTCATGCTGTCGCGCATGAGTTGGATTGATATACAAAATGCAGGGCGGCATGGATTGGGCACTGAAAAAATACCCCGATCCGCGATCAAAGCGGCCATCCCGGCCAGTGTAACTGAAGATGTGACTTTTTTGGCGCTTCGCTATAACGGCAAAGCGCCGATGGTCGGCTATAGGGACGGCCGAACCTTCCAAGTTCTTTATCTCGACCACACATTCACACTTTACGACCACGGCTAACCGACCTTTTTCGGGCGCTGCGATGCTTGTCGTTTACGCTATCGTCAACGATTCTGGCATCGAAGCCGTTGGGCAGTCGCCTTGGCGATCAAACACTTGGGACCGCAGCACCGGCACATACGAGTGTTTACTCGACCATGACCGATAGAGGGTGTCAGTAAGACGAGAATACCATCTCTGGCCCGTGTGTGCGGCAAGTCAAAACGCTGGCAATAAAACCTTGTCAGCGCTGGGTGCACAATTGTGCCCATTTCGAATCGCGACAGGCGACATTGCCACATGGCATCATGATGCCGCAGTAAGGTCTGCCGATCTTTGAAATCGTCAACCTGTGAAACGGGCCGGGCTTGCCTGCGTGGTCGAGGCGTCTGGCGCTTCCCGCAGGTCATTTGCCCGGCCCGTATTTCACCGAGGGATTTGTACGAAGCCATGAAGCGCCGCATCGAGCCAGATTGCGAAGATCGGCTTGGCCGCTTCACCTCCCTCGCTTGTCCGCGACAGACCACACAACCGACCCGATGGTCAGCAGCGCCCCGATGACCGGTTCGATATCGGAGGCCTGGACAAAGCCCTTGGCGACCAGTGCGGTGCCAGCGACGGTGAGGATTTGGCGGATCAGTGCCAGAATTGCAGGTTTAAGCATGGGTTTCTCCAGTTCAGATTTCATTGGTGGTTGCGAGGAATTCGCCCGGCTTCATGGTCGGCAGGCGTTGCAAGCGGGGCGGATAGGTCGCGGGCCAGCGCGCGCCCAGAAGGCGTGACTTGGCGATGCGGACGATGGTGACGGCATCGGACTGGTTGCCGCCCAAGACGAAGAAATGCGTATCGTCCTGGCCGATGGCGAAACCAACATGGCCGCCTGATCCGCGTTCGAAGATCAGCACTGCGCCGGGTACGGGCTTTGACTCGATCCCGAACAGCAGCCAGTTGCGGGCCCAGTAGGGATTGGTGCCCAGCGCGCCGAGCAGCGGTTCATCGGGCAGGGCCATGCGGATGCAGGTTTCCACGAAATCGCCGCACCAGGGGTTCTTGGACGGATCGCCCAAACTGCGACCATCACGCTTCAGCCAGTCCATCAGCCAGCTGCGGTCGCGGGCTTCATTCCGGCCGAAGGCAGATTTCGCCTCGCTGATCCATGGCAGAGGACCTTGCGGTGACAACAAGGCAGCATGGCCATTGGCGGCGATCAGTTGCCGAAGTGCGTGGGCAGTTCGGACGCCCCATCGGCCATCGATATCACCGGGGCTGTGCCCGAGCTTTTCCAATCCGCTCTGGATCAGGCGGATGGCGTCCTTTGGGTTTGTGGTCATTTGGTGGTTCTTTCTGCCCAGTGCCGGACAACAAAAAAACCCGCCGGAAGGGCGGGCTGGGGTGGATCGCTGAATCTGTTCGGTATCAGTCGGTGCGGCCGCGCTGGAAGGCCTCGAACATCACATCGCGCATTGCACGGATGTCCGTTTCGATCCGCTCCAACCGGTCGGCGTCGGCTTTGCGGTCGTCGGCGCGCATGCGGTCGATCCGCTCGCGCTCGAGGTGCAATTCGTGGTCGAGGCGTTCCAGCATGGCTTCGTTGGTGAAGGCTTTCCGGGTGACTGACGCTGCGATGGCAAGGCTGCCGCCGATCAGTGCGGTGATGGCGGCGGTCAGCCCGTGGTCACGAAACGCCTGTGCTGCGCTGTCTAGAAGGGTGGGTTCGTCGGTCATGGGGTGTCCTTCAATAGTCGGTTTCAAGGTATAGGCCGGCGCAGTCGTAGGCGACGGCGGCAGCAGTGGCCCCGTTGTTCATGTAAAAGCGGGGCGAGAGGAACTGGGTGTTGGCAGGCAGATCGGCAGTGATCTCTGCCTCAAAAATTGACCCGCTGACCTCGTCGACCAGCCTGACCCAGACCGATCCGCTATTCGGCGGGGCCGCGATGTAAAACGTCACGACACCTCCAGCCGCGATGGCGAAGGGCGCACCCATTTCGGTTAGCGTGGGCGCACCTGTGGCGTCGTTGGCCACCAACTGCCAGTTGGCATGGGTGCCGCTCTGGAAGCCGATCCCGATGCAGTTCAGAACGGTGGCCAGTGTCAGAGTTGTGGCCAGCGCAGCGGTCGACCCATAAAGTCCGAAGAACCCCATGCCTGTCGGTTGCAGTGTTGCCAGCGAAATCCGGGTGACGAAGGTCCAACCGCCCAGCCCGGCCGCATTGCCGCGCCAACAGGCCCAGCCCGCAGATCGCTGCTCTGCCGCAGCACTGGCCGTGATCGCCGATGTCAGACGCCAGCGGCGCATGCTGGCGGCCAAGTTGGTGGCGGCCAGAGTCGGCGTAGAAACGGTGCCGACGTTGGTGATTGGCAAACCTTCGGTGGTGATGGTGGTGCTGATCGAGGGCGACCAGTTGGCGATCCGGTTCACCCCGAAATGCGGTTGAAGCGGAAAATCTCGCCCCGATGGCCGCATGACATCGACCCAAGGTGCCCCAGCGCGGTTGCGGGCGTAGACCGCGATCTTGCCGATCGGCGGCGGGGATGGTGCTGCAGCCAGACCGGGCAGAATGATGGGCTGCGGCAATTCGACTTGACCGTTGCTACCATCGATCCGGACAGCCTCGTAAAACGCCGACCCATCCGGGCTTACCTTGAAGCTGAAATCGTCATTGCCCAGCAGCCCGATCAGCGCCCGCGCCGAAAACCCGGTTTTGAAGGCGAAGGCCGCGTCGTTCCCTACCGCAGCCTTGTTCACTGTCGCCTCGATCCCGGCACCGGCGTTGTTCAAGAGCACCGCAGGGGTGTTCAGCGAAAGCCGATTGTAGCTGTCTGCAGTGGCACCGCCGAGGCCCAAGACTTGGGCGGTCAGGTTCGCTTGAGGCATGGCCACTTGAGTCACGGCATTGGCAAAAGTCACTGTCGGCGTGTTCACCACAGTGGTGCCGCCAGCCCCGGCCGTTGCGGACCCAACGTTGACGATGGTGTTTGAGCCGGATGTGCCGCCGGTTCCGAGGTTCAAGGTTTTCGTCACACCGGAGGTATTTGCGCCGGTGCCCATCCCATAGGTCGCAGCTGTAATCGCGGTGCCGATGGCCGCCGCGGCCGCGGAAACCGTGACCGTCCCGGATGCGGTGAGGGTGCCAGTGATCGACACGGCACCCGAGGCCGTCAGAGAACCCGCAAAGGTTTTATTGCCGGTGAAGCTCTGGGTGCCCGCCAGGATTGCCAACTCGCTGGAGGTGTTGGGCAGCGAAAAGGTTCGTGTCGTGGCGGTGCTGATGCCCGAGAGCGAAAACAGCGCCTTCTTGGTCGGATCAGCGTCATTCACCAGGCTGAAGATGGCATCTGACACATCCTGCGGCACGCCAGTCAGTTCCCAGACCGCCCCGGTCCAGATGGCAGAACTGGCCTCGTCGGCGATCCAGGCCAGCCAACCCGGGCGCGGCACCAGGCGCATCCAGACGCCGTCGACCCAAAAGGCCACGTTCAGATCCCAGCCCGCCCAAAGGCCGGTCGCCCCAGAAGCCACGATGTAGCGGTCGCCATCAGCAGGCGTCGCAGGCGGGACCGTCAGATCGCGGTCCAGCACCGAAAGCTGGACCATCGCGTCCAGCAGTCGCAGGGCCTCGTTGTGAGTGACGTGCTTTTGGGCCTGCGCCGCCAGGATGTAGGGCAGCAGCAGGTGGGTGGTGATGTCGGACATGAAGGGCTGCTTTCAGAAGGAGAGGGTGACGGATCGCATGGCACCCCGCCGGATCAGGGCGGAGAGCTGGTAGATGCGGATGTCGAGAATGTTGCCGGGACCAAGAAGCGCGCCCCAGTCGGCGATCTGCTGGGCGGAAGTGTAAAGGGCGCTGGTCGACGCGGTCGTCAGGGTCCGTTTGATCGCCGCGCCGTCGCGGATTTCCACCTCATAGGCTTCGCTGTCTTCGGCCAAGGGCACATCGCCAATGCCCCAGGTGTCGGCAGCGAGTGACCGGGACCGGCGTGTCCAACGGATTGTCAGATCGCCAGGGCTGCGCGCCATGCGCCAAGGCTGCTCGACATGGGCCACCGAGAAGGGCAGCAGCCCAGCGCCTTCGGGGGTGAAACTCGCCGCGACATAGGTGTCATCGCTTACGGCGCGCGAGGCCGGGCCCACACGCCAGTTCCATGGCAGACCGAGATCGGCCTCGCTGATCGGCAAGGGGGTGACGGCGCTGTCCAGAACCACGACCCGCGCGCCGATGGCCACAAGGCTGGCGACCGCTCTTTCGGTACCGCGCTGGCCGCGCAGCAGGCGGGTCAGACGGTAACGACTGGCTGCGATCAACTCGGCCGATCCGGCTTGGACAATTTCCCATTGGCCGGTGCTGCTTTCCACCGCCAGCGCATTGGCCCCGCCCAGCAAGTTGATGTCGGTGACACTTTCCAGCGTTCCCGAGAACAGATCGATGACCAGCGCGTTGCCCAGATCGAAGCGCGACACCGGCCCGGCATGGAAATCGGCCGCCAAAACACCCATCCGGGCGCGGGTGCCAAATGTGGTCAGCAGGGCAAAACCATCCGTGGTGGCGCTGCGAAACACCGCCATCACGCCGGGCCATGGTGCAGAATGGGCTGCGACAAAGGGGCGATGCGCTGGCTGATCTTCGGACAGCTGCGGCAGATCGAGGAACAGCACATCGGCTGCGCCAAACACCACGGGCGAAGACAACGAGGCGGGGCGGGCATCGCCGGGCGGCAGATCATAGACCGCCCGGTCCTGGCGCACGGCCTCGATGCCGCGCATATCCGAGTCCGCAATCGTCACCAGCCGCAACTCGGTCAGACGGCCATCATGATCGAGCAGCACCACATCGCAGGGATCCAATGCCAGACGCGAGGGTGGCAGTTTGAACACCGCACTTTCGCGCCCAACCCAAGCTTCCATCAGGGCGCGGCGGC
>CAMBWO010000275.1 GCA_945871285.1 Pseudorhodobacter antarcticus
GTTGATGCTATCCGCCAAGAAGAAGTGGCGCAAACTCGACGGTCAGAACCGCCTGCCGGAAATCATCCAGGGGATTGAATTCCGCGACGGGATCAAGCACGAAATCAAAGCCGCCTGATCACACCGTCACCAACTTTCGGGCATAGCTCGGTTGCGTTTGGTGGTCGGTCGCCTTGGGGTGCCGTCGGCATTGCGGGCGTTCAGCGCATCACCAGCGGCTTCGGCCTCGGCGACAGCCGTCTCCAGGTCTTCGAAAGCCAGCTGACGCTCATCGGGGTCGAACTGCTCGGACCGTTTGCCATAAAGAGCATGGCGCAGTTCCGCGATCCGCTGCCCGGTAATGGTTTGTCTTCAAACCACGTACGGGAGGTAATCCTGACGCTCGGTATGTGCCTCAAGCCCCGCGACCTTGGCCTGCAGGACCAGAAACGCCTCCCGCACGGCAGGCGGAAGGGCATTCAGATCAAGGGGTTGAGGGGCTGGCGCGGACATGCCGGTTCATCCCGCATCACACCACAAAAGCCCATGTTTACAAGGTGATCCGAGTCACTCTGTCGCAGTGGGAATGGAGGGGCGCGGGGCATGGATGCGGCGCCAGTCCAGACCGGCAAACAGCGCCTCGAACTGCACGCGCGACAGCCGCATAACCCCGTCGCCGGGTAATCCCCCCGAACGTAAGGGGCTGCATCAGTAGAATGTTCTCGGCAAGATGAACGAGGAGATTCCAAATGACGACCAACAGATCCACTGAGGCGCAGATCATCGCGATCCTACGGCAGGCGGAAGGCGGTGTGCCGGTGGCCGAGCTTTGCCGTGAACATTGGATGAGTAACGCGTCGTTCTACAAGTGGCGGGCGAAGTATGGCGGGATGCCCTCTCGGGCTTTTGCTTTGCAAAACCATGCCGGGTAACAGATGCGTCCCTGATCAGCCAGATGAAGGCCATCGAGGACGAGAACCGCCGGTTGAAGCGGATGTATGCGGACCTGAGCATGCAGGCGGATTTGTTGAAGGAAGCCCTTGGAAAAAAGTAGATCGGCCATCTCAACGCCGCGAGATGGCCGAAAAGGCGGTGGCGCGACACAAGGTCAGCATGTGCTGGCTTGCCGAACCTTCGGGGTCAGCGAGACCTGTTTTCGCTATGGCCCGAAGTTAAAGGCCGAGAACGAAGAGATCGCCGATCTGCAGGTCGGGCTGACCGATGCCCGGAGGACCTGGGGTTTTGGCCTGTGTTTCTTGCATTTGCGCAACGTGAAGGGGCATCCGTGGAACCACAAACGTGTCTATCCGTAGGCCGGTAGGCGATTGCCGGCAATCGCCGTAAGGCGCATCTACTGCGAGCTTGAGCTGAACCTGCGCATCAAGCCCCGCAAGCGGCTGAAGCGGGAGAAGCCTGACGCCTTGGCGGTGCCTGAGGCCCCAAACATGACCTGGTCGACGGATTTCATGGCCGACCGACTGGGGGATGGTCGGGCGTTCAGGCTGCTGAACGTGCTGGACGACTTCAACCGCGAAGGGCTGGGGATCGAGGTCGAATTCTCGCTGCCAGCCGAACGGGTCATCCGAAGCCTTGACCCGTCGTCGGGGAAACGGTCTCCCAGACCGTTTCCTGACCCTCCTCCACATTGAATGGCGCGGCAAACCCGGCACAATAAGGGTCGACAACGGCCCGGAATACATCAGTGAAATGCTGATGAAATGGGCTGAGAAACAAGGGGTTGCCATCCTGCACATTCAGCCGGGGCAGCCCCAGCAGAACGCTTACATCGAGCGATACAACCGCACCGTCCGGCATGAATGGCTCGCCAATACATCATCGAAAGCATCGAGGAGGCGCAGGACCACGCCACGCAATGGCTATGGACTTACAACAACGACCGCCCGAGCATCCCTTTCATGTTTTGCAGGCAAACCATTGCCGGGCAATGGGGCATCGGCGGCATCACACCCGCCCAGAAACTGAAAATCGCCGCGTAAATTCTGCAGATGCACCCCGTTAAAAATGGGGGGATTACCCAACCAAGCGTTTCTGCTTGGCGTTCTCCTCCTCAAGCTGCCTCAGGCGCTTGGCGTCGGACAGATCCATACCGCCATACTTGGCCTTCAGCTTGTA
Source organism: Pseudorhodobacter antarcticus (assembly GCA_945871285.1). GTDB lineage: Bacteria > Pseudomonadota > Alphaproteobacteria > Rhodobacterales > Rhodobacteraceae > Stagnihabitans. The sequence continues at coordinate 2,113 of CAMBWO010000275.1, forward strand.
GAACGTCGCAGGGCTATCCCACACTCTCAACCCGCGGCAGGGCAGTCAGACCGGACGTGTGTGGACACCCCCCTTGGATGCAAGCGGAATCTTTGGCACGGTCGGGCATGTGATCAGGTGCGGTCGTGTGTCCGGCCTCGAATATGCGGCCTGTCATGCGCCGCAGGCCTGCATGGAGATATGCAGGTCAGGACCAGTTCGCTTACCCGCGCTCAAAGGCGCTCCGTCCGGAATGCTGGTTCGCCCGACCCGGTCTCTTGACCGTCTGCCCTTACGTTCCCTTGCCCCCTCTCGCATCCGGCGACAACCCGACGACACCAGCCGATGCGGCCGCCATCGCCGGATCCCGTAGTCTTCTCCATGGCGCAGCAGCGCCCAAGCCGTTCGTGCCATGCGGTTGGCCAGTGCCACCGCGACCAACATCTTCGGTTTGCGCGCCAGCATCTGTCCCAACCAGGAGCCTTCGGGCGCGCCCTTGCGCTTTGCCCATCGCACCATGGCGACGGCCGCGACGATCAGTAACCGCCGAAAGTCGCGCTGGCCCATCTTCGAGGTCCGGCCAAGCCGGTCCTTGCCACCGCTCGAATGTTGTCGCGGTGTGAGGCCAACCCAAGCGGCGAAGTCCCGGCCCGTCGAGAAGGTCTCCACCGGCGGCGCAAAGGTGGTGATCGCCGCCGCAGTCTCCGCCCCAACTCCCGGGATCGTCGTCAGCCGTCGCGCCGTGTCGTCGGTGGTCACGCGCCTGCGAAGCTCGGCATCAAGGCCCGCGATCTTCTCAGCCAGACCGGCGATCTGCTCCAAAAGAAGACGCGCCAGGTCGCGCACCGCTGAAGGCAACATACCGTCATCACCATCGATGATGGCCGAAAGACGCCCGACATGCGCCGGACCAGTGGGGGCCACGCTGCCCTGCTCAGCCAGATGTGCCCGCAGCGCGTTGATCGTCTGTGTTCGCTGACGAACCAAGAGGTCGCGGGTCCGGTAAGTCATCGCCGCCGTCTGCTGGGCCTCGCTCTTCACAGCAACGAACCGCATGGTCGGCCGCGATGCAGCTTCCGCAATCGCTTCGGCATCGGCCATGTCATTCTTCTGCCGCTTCACGAACGGCTTCACATAGGCGGGAGGGATCAGCCGCACTTCGTGGCCGAGGTCGCCGATTCCCCGACCCCAGTGGCGCGAACTGGCGCAGGCCTTCATCGCCACCACACAAGGCGGCTGCGATGACATGAACTTCAGCAGCTGTGCGCGCGACAACTTACGGCGGAACACAACTGACCCGTCTGCCCCGGCGCCCTGCGCCTGAAACACGTTCCTGGCCGATGTTCCTAACCTCTCCATGGACGCTCCCCTCTGTTGCTGTGCTTCAACACCCGCAACCCAAACTGACCACGGTCCTCGGCGCAGGGTAAGCGATGGGGTGGGCGCCCCCCCCGGCGTCATTGATGTGCCATGTCATGCCATTCGACGTGATGCGCCACGCACCAGTCCAGGATCGCGTTTGAGGTCAGCTCCGTCCTATTGTCGCTGACAATCATGCCCGGCTTTCCGCGTCGCTCGATCTGGGGGGTCAGTTCGCGCCCCACCCGCCTACGTGAAATCAAGGTGTCCGGGAGTGCGGCCAAGCATTCGCGGGTCACGTCATCGACGACATTCAGAACGCGGAACCGCCGCCTACAGCCGAATCGGTCATGCACGACGTCGAGTGATCAACGGGCATTTGCATGGGCTTCCACCAAGATCGGGGCGCGGGTTCCAATGGCTTTGCGTCTGGCACGGCGTTTACGCACCGTCAGGCCCTCTTCACGATACACCCGGTAAATGCGGTTGATCCCGGACGGCTCGCCCTTCCGCCGCAGCGGAAGGAACAGCCGCCGGCAACCGAACCGCCGGCGTTCATGGCAAGGTCGCGCAGCCGCGTTCGCAGCGCGATATCGGGCGCAGGCTGCGACTGGTAGCGGATCATCTTGCGATCCACCCCGACAATCCGACAGGCCCGCCGTTCCGACAGTCCCATCTTGGCCTGCAAATGCGCGACTACTTGGCGCTGAACAACAGGCCTACCACTTTTTGCCAGAAGCTGGTGCATCGCTGACATGTCAGCATCGTATCCGCCAGCAACCGCTTCAGCTTGCCATGCTCATCTTCCAAAGCCTTCAGCCGCTTGGCGTCCGGCACCGTCATGCCGCCGAACTTGCTCTTGCAAGCGTAAAACGTGCCTTCCGACATGCCGTGCTTGCGGCGCAGATCGGGGCACTTCGCGCCCGCTTCATGCTCCTGCAAGATGGCAATGATTTGCTCTTCCGAGAATCTCGCTCGCTTCATCGTCCGTCCCCTTTCTTGGGTCGGACTCTAATCCAGACTGGAGGAAATTCTCAGTGGCAGGTCAGTCAGGCATTCCGGTGCCAAGACCCGCTGTGATCGGGCAGCAAGAAGCGTAGCCGATGCGGGTTATTGTGCGCCAGCCGGGAGGGACCTCAGACCCGTTCCAAAAGCAGCGCCACCCCTTGCCCGACGCCGACGCACATCGTGACAACCGCCCGGCGTGCGGTGCCCAGCGACAGGTCCAACGCCGCGCTGCCGGTGATGCGGGCGCCCGACATGCCAAGGGGATGACCCAGCGCGATGGCCCCGCCGTTGGGGTTGATGCGGGGGTCATCGGCGGCGATCCCCAGGCCCTGAAGACAGGCCAGGACCTGGGCCGCAAACGCCTCGTTCACCTCGAACAGGTCGATGTCGGCGGTGGTCAGGCCCTGCCGGGCCAGCAGCTTTGTCACCGCAGGCACCGGGCCATAGCCCATGATACGCGGCGCGACCCCGGCCGAAGCCCCCGCCACCACCCGCGCCAGGGGGCGCAGGCCGTGGCGCTGCACCGCGCTGTGCGAGGCGAGGATGAGGGCCGCCGCACCGTCATTGATGCCCGACGCATTGCCCGCCGTCACCGACCCATCGGCCCGCGTCAGGGGGCGCAGGCGGGTCAGATCGGCCAGGGTGGTTTCAGCGCGGGGGTGTTCGTCCGTGGTCACCTCGGTCAGCTTGCCTTTGCCTGCGGGCACGGCAGCGGCCACAATCTCACGCGCAAAGCGGCCCGACGTCATGGCGACCCCGGCCTTTTGTTGCGAGGCAAGGGCAAACGCGTCCTGGGCGGCGCGGGAAATGGCCATCTCGTCCGCAAGGTTCTGGGCGGTTTCGGGCATGGAGTCGGTGCCATGCAGGGCCTGCATCCGCGGGTTGATGAAACGCCAGCCAATCGTGGTATCCTCGACCGCCACAGCGCGGGAAAAGGCGGCCTCGGATTTCAGCATCACAAAGGGGGCGCGGGTCATGCTTTCGACGCCGCCCGCCACGGCCAGGTCCATCTCGCCCGACTTGATGGCGCGCAAGGCCGAAACGACCGCCTCCATCCCTGACCCGCACAGCCGGTTGACCGTGACGCCCGGCACCGTGTCGGGCAGGCCTGCCAGCAGGACGGCCATGCGGGCGACGTTGCGGTTGTCCTCGCCCGCCTGGTTGGCGCAGCCCAGCCAGACCTCTTCGATGGCCTTGGGGTCCATCCCCGGATTGCGCCGCAGCAATTCGGCCAGGGGCTGGGCCGCCAGATCATCGGGGCGCAGGGTCGACAAGGCGCCGCCATGGCGACCGATGGGCGTGCGGATATAGTCGCAGAGGTAAACATGGGTCATGCGCGCGGTCCTTCGCGGTTCGGGCTTTCCAGACTGTGCACGTCAGCCGCCATAGGGCGCAAGGGGCCGGACAGCGGCCATGACAGCGTGTCCTGTGCAAAGCCGCGAAATTGATCAGGGTTACGGGGGCGTCTGCAGGGGGTCATGGCGGCTCTGCGCCAACCCGCAAAGCCAGAACCACGCACCCTCCCACAGGTCCATGTCCTGCGGGTGTCCCGGCCAGGATATCGCCCGGTCGGGCTGGTCGCAGACCTGCCCGTGCTGGAGCAGGGCGCCGTGCTGCTGTTGCGGCAATGGCATCGCCGTCGCCGGGGCGCTGGACGATCCCACCTTTGCCGGGGTGGCAACCCCCCAGGGCCGCCTGCGCATCGAGAT
>CAMBWO010000276.1 GCA_945871285.1 Pseudorhodobacter antarcticus
GCTTCACCAACTCGTGCCGCAGATCGATCAGGTCGACCAGACGCGGACGTAGCAGATCATCTTGTTCCAGAGGGCGCGGACGATGCTTCATGGCAGAACCGAAATTGCAGGGTTTCAGCCGAAATTATACAAAACCCTGCAGAAAATGGTGAGCAAAACCACCTCTTATACGCACGAAATCAATGGCTTCTGAGTTGTTCAGGGCGAACTACTTAGATCAAATCCCCCTGCTTGTTATCCCATAGCAGCCCGCTGATTTTGCTTAGCCCGGCAGAAGGACGCATTGCTGTCTCAAGGCAAACGCCAACGGGATGCTCCCCGCGGCACAGCCCACCAGAAACCCGAAAGGACCTGACATGCTGCCCTCCATGTTCTCCAACGCCAAACGCAATCTGATCGCCGGCGTCACCGCCTTTGCCGTTCTTGCCTCCGGCTCCACCCCGGCCCTTGCCTGGGGCAAGGGTGAACAGCAGTTCCTCGCCGGGGTCGCCACAACTATCCTGCTGGGCCAGTTGATCAAGAACGCGCCCCGCCACCGTCAACAGCCCGTGGCACCGCAGCCGCAGTACTACACGCCGCGTCCGCAACAGCCGGTCTACTATGAACCCCAGCAGACCAGCATCTATGCAACCCCCATCGGCCTGGCCTTCAACAGCTATTCCGACAACGAACAACGCCGCATCCAGTCGACCCTGACCGCCTACGGCTACTATCACAGCAACATCGATGGCTCGTTCGGCCCCAGCACCTACAACGCGCTGGACGCCTATGCCCGCCGCACCGGCAAGACCGCCCAGTTGAACTCCCGCGCCGGGGCCTATGGCGTGCTGGACGGGCTGTTGTTCTAGACGGTCCTCCCTTCCTGTCGTCCCAAACTGGGGCCGGTCTCACCCGGCCCCCTTTTTTTTGCCCCGCCCCCAAGGATTGCCCCACGACCCGCGTCTGAGTTACCGTGATGCTGATGGAAACCGATGATGAAACCCTGGCCCGCGCCGCCGCTTCCGGCGACCGGTCGGCGTTTGCCCTGCTGTTGCGACGTCATTACGACCGCATCTTTGGCCTTGCCTTCCGCCTGACCGGATCGCGGGCCGAGGCGCAGGACCTGACCCAGGACATCTGCGCCGCCCTGCCCGCCAAACTCGCCTCCTGGCGCGGTCAGGCGCGGTTCACCACCTGGCTTTACCGGGTCACCGTCAATGCCACCCATGACAGGCGCCGCCGCCATTTCACACGTGCAAAGGCTGCAAGCGGTTGGGGCGATTGGGAAATTGCCCGCCAAGATGAAATGGCCACCCAGGCCCAGGCGCTGGATTGGCTGACCGGGGCCATGCAGCGCCTGTCGCCCGAACTGCGCGACACCGTGGCGCTGGTTTTGGGCGAGGAGCTGACCCAGGCCCAGGCCGGCGACGTGCTGGGCGTCTCCGAAGGCACCGTCGCCTGGCGGATGGCGCAAGTGAAAAAGCGCCTGCGCGCCATGGCGGACGAGGAGGCAAAATGACCGACGATCTTGACGCCCTGAAATCGGCTCTGCGCGCCACCCCGGCGCCCGACGCCGCGGCAAAATATGCCGCCCTGGCGCTTGCCATGGATAATTTCGACCACCTCCAAGGATCGACCGATGCCCCGCGTCTATCCCAGGACCGCCCGTCGCAGGCGGGGTTCCTGAACGGAGTGCGCACCATGCTGATGTCCCTGAAAGCCCGTCCCTACCTTGCCGCCACCACCTCGGCCGCCGCCCTGCTGATCGGGGTGTTCGTGGCCCTGCCCAGCCTGCAACCGCCCGCGCCGGTCATGCCCACCGGACTCGCCCCACCCGTCAGCACCCCCCCGGCAGCGCCGCCCGTGACCCTTGAGGCGGCTGAGCCGGTGCTGTCCGACAGCGCCGCCGCAAAGAGCGCCGCCCCCTCCGACAGCACCGTCATGGCCGAATCCGCCCCGGCGCCGGTGATGCCTGGCCAACCCCTTGGCGGCGCTGCTGCGACCCGAGGTTACCTTATTGCCCCCGGTCAAACCGCTGGCGGCACGATGGGCCTAGTCGCCCCCGCCGACCCGACCTACCTTTCCGCGCCCGATACCGAAGCCTTCGCCAACGCGCCCGCCAACCCGGTCATCGTCACCGCCGAAAGCCCGGTTTCCACCTTTTCGGTGGATGTCGACACCGCCTCCTATGCCGTGATCCGCTCGTCCTTGACCGCAGGCCAACTCCCCCCGCCCGACGCCGTGCGGATTGAGGAGATGGTGAACTATTTCCCCTACGCCTACCCCGCCCCCAGCGGCGACGCGCCCTTTGCCAATACCGTCACCGTGATGCCGACGCCTTGGAACCCCGACACCCGCCTTGTCCACATCGCCCTGCAAGGCCAGATGCCCACCATCACCGACCGCCCCCCCCTGAATCTGGTCTTCCTGATCGACACCTCGGGCAGCATGGGCGAACCCGCCAAACTGCCCGTGCTGATCCAGTCCTTCACCCTGATGCTGGCGCAACTGAACCCCACCGACCAGATCGCCATCGTCGCCTATGCCGGATCGGCGGGCCAGGTCCTGTCCCCCACCGCCGCCTCGGACCGCCCCACGATCCTGCGCGCCCTGAACTCGCTGGCCTCGGGTGGCTCGACCGCCGGGGCCGAGGGGCTGGCCCTTGCCTATCAGATCGCAGACGACATGGCCGCCGAAGGCCGCGTCAGCCGCGTGATCCTGGCCACCGATGGTGATTTCAACGTCGGCATCGACAGCCCTGACGACTTGAAAACGTTCATCGCCACCCAGGCCGACAAGGGCACCTACCTCTCCGTCCTCGGCTTCGGTCGCGGCAATCTGGATGACGCCACGATGCAGGCCCTTGCCCAGAACGGCAACGGCACCGCCGCCTACATCGACACCCTGGCCGAGGCGCAAAAGGTCCTGGTTGACCAGTTGACTGGCGCGCTGTTCCCCATCGCCAATGACGTCAAGGTGCAGGTCGAATGGAACCCCGCTCAGGTCGCCGAATACCGCCTGATCGGCTATGAAACCCGGGCGCTCCGGCGTGAGGATTTCAACAACGACAAGGTGGATGCCGGCGAAATCGGCGCCGGCCTGCAAGTGACCGCCCTCTATGAGGTCACCGCCCCGAACAGCCCCGCCCTGCTGAACGACCCCCTGCGCTACACCGCCGCGCCGCCCGTGGCGGACAGCCCCGAACTCGGCTTCCTGCGCCTGCGCTACAAGGCGCCAGGCTCCGACACCTCAAAGCTGATCGAAACCCCCATCACCCTCGGCACGGCCGCAACCGACGACGCCCGCTTCGCAGCCGCCATCGCAGGCTTTGGCCAACTCCTGCAATCCGCCCCCTACCTTGGCGACTGGGGCTATGACCAGGCGATCCAGCTTGCCACCGCCACCAAAGGCGCCGACCCCTTCGGTTATCGCGCCGAAGCCGTCACCCTGATGCGCCTCGCGCAAAGCCTGTCCGCCAGATAGCAAAAAGCCCGGGTCTTGCGACCCGGGCTTTCCCTCCGATCCTTGGAGTGGATCAGTTGACAGCAGTGCCTTCCAGCGCCGGCACCTCGGTGCCCGCCTGACGACCAATCGCAATCCGGCGCGGCTTCAGCGCCTCGGGCGTCTCGCGCACCAGGTCGATGTGCAGCATGCCGTTCTCATGGTTGGCACCCGTCACCCGGACATGATCCGCCAGCGCAAAGCGCCGTTCAAAGGCCCGCGTGGCAATGCCGCGGTGCAGATAGGCCTTTTGCGACGCCTCCTCCGACCGCTTGGCCGAGACGTGCAGCGCCGCATCCCTGACCTCGACCGTCAGGTCATCCGGCCCGAACCCGGCCACTGCAATCGAGATGCGATAGCCATCGTCGGCGGTCTTTTCGATGTTATAGGGCGGATAGGTCGGCTGGGCGACCTCGGTCGACAGAACGCGGTCCATCAGGTCGGCGATGCGGTCATAGCCAACGGTGGCACGGTACAGCGGGGCGAAATTCAGGTTTTGCATGGCATCCTCATTTGAGCGATGAAACGGCCCTCCCACCACGGGACGGGCCACAGAAACGCCGAACCCAGCATTGGCATCCGGCGTCACCCTGATCTGGGAAATGCCCCGCCCGCTTTCAAGAGGGGGCAGGGCAGACGTCCCCGCGAAAAATAGTTTGCCAAATGGTAATCTTTTCTCTATACTTTGCCATATGGAAAACCATTCCCTTGACGCCGCCTTCCACGCCCTGGCGGACCCGACCCGCCGTGCCATACTTGGCCGTCTGGTCCGGGGTCCGACAGCCGTCACCGCCCTGGCGCAACCCTTCGCCATGGGCCTGCCCGCCTTCCTCAAACACCTGCGCGTGCTAGAACAGGACGGGCTGATCACCACCGAAAAGACCGGCCGGGTCCGCACCTGCCACATCAACGCCCCGCAACTTGCCGCCGCTGAAACCTGGCTCGCCACCCAGCGCAGCCTGTGGCAGGCCAGCGCCGACCGCCTGGCCGATTATGTCGAAACCCAAATGACAAGGACCCCCGACGATGCCAACTGACCCCAGCACCCTGACCATCTCGCGCCTGATCAAGGCCCCTCCCGCCGTGGTCTGGCGGGCGTGGAGCGAGCCTGACCACCTGGCGAAATGGTGGATCCCGGCGCCCATCGAATGCCAGGTCGTCAAGCTTGACCTGCGTCCCGGTGGCGGCTTTGTAACCCAGATGCGCGAGGGGGACGGCCCCTTCCAACCCCATGTCACCGGCTGTTTTCTGGACATCGTCCCGCAGCAAAGGCTGGTCTTCACCACGGTTCTGGCCGAAGGCTGGCAACCCTTCGACCCCTGGATTGCCATCACCGCCATCATGACGCTGCGCCCCACCGACAGCGGCACCCTCTATGCAGCCGAGGTCCTGCACGGCAACGCCGCCGATGCCGCCAAGCATGACGAGATGGGCTTCCAGATGGGCTGGGGCATCGGCCTTGCCCAACTGGCCGCCTTGGTCGAACCGATGTCCTGATGCGCCGCTTGTAGGATGGGCAATGCTGCCCATCTTCCTTACACCCGCCGCCGCCCCTCTACCGCCCAGGCCGCAATCGCGGCCACCGCCGCCAGCATCAGCCACAGCCAGGCCGGCAGGAACTCGGTCACCTGAATGTCCCCAGTTTCGTAGGCCCCGCGCGGCACGATCCCGATCCAGCCGCGCCCCGCAGCGGGCCGCCCCTCGCGCACCAGACGGATGTCGGGCATCCCCGCCTCCAGCCGCAGGATGCCGCCGTTCGACCCGGTGACCAAGGGCGTCAGCCCCGCGCCACTGGCAATCGTCTCCTCAAACTCCTTGGGTGCCGAGGGGCCGACCGCCACCACCCGCTCCAACTCGCCCTGTTTCAGCCGGTACAGGCCCAGCACCGGCGCCTGCCATTCCGCCACAAACTTGCCCGGGCTGATCTGCGGCAAATCCAGTGCGGCCACCGCCCCATCCGGCCCGGTAATCTGCAACGGCCCCGGCGGCGTGTCCAGAATGGTGCGGCGGGTGAAGGTCACCGCCTGCCCCACCGCCGTTGCCGTCAGGTTTTCTTCCTCCAGATCCGGCTCTTTCAGCATCCAGTGCGCCAACCGCCGCAGCAACTCCAGCTGAGGGCCGCCGCCCTCATACCCCCGCCCCCACAGCCACGCCTGATCCGACGCCAGCACCGCCATCCGGCCCTTTTCGACCCGGTCCAGCACCAACAACGGCCGGTCGCCCGGCCCCGACATCACCACCTGGCCTGACCGCGTTGTCACCTCCATCAGCCGGAACCAGCGGCCCCAGCCCGCGTCGGGCGCGGCCTCGGTCAGGCCTTCCGTCACCGGATGACGCTTGCCCAACTCGGTCACGACCGGGCGGAACCCTTCTTCAATGATCTGCGATGTCGGCTCCACCGGCAAAATCTCGGCCAGGGGCGAGCGCCACAAGCGGTCCACCTCGCCAAATTCCGGCCCCGCCGCGACCAGAACGGTCCCGCCGTTCTTGACGTAATCGACCACATTGTCGATGTAACTCAACGGCAAAATCCCCCGCATCCGGTAGCGGTCAAAGATGATCAGGTCGAAATCCTTGATCTTGTCG
>CAMBWO010000277.1 GCA_945871285.1 Pseudorhodobacter antarcticus
AAGATGGGCGAATCGCCCATCCTACAAGGGGAACCAAGACCCCAACTTCCTTGCAAGCCCGCGCCCCGGCCCTTATGACCGCCCCATCCAGACAGGGGGCGCTGCCATGAACATCCTTATCCTTGGCAGCGGGGGCCGCGAACATGCCCTTGCCTGGGCCGTCAAGCAGAACCCCAAATGTGACCGGCTGATCGTGGCCCCCGGCAATGCGGGGATTGCTGCCGTCGCCGAATGCGCCGACCTCGACATCCTGGACGGCACCGCCGTCGCCCAGTTCGCCACCGAGAACGCCATCGACTTCATCATCATCGGCCCCGAGGCCCCCCTGGCCGCCGGGGTTGCCGACGACACCCGCGCCGCGGGCTTTCTGACCTTTGGCCCCTCGGCCGCCGCCGCCCGGCTTGAGGCCTCCAAGGCCTTCACCAAGGACATCTGCGACGCCTGCCTGGCCCCCACCGCCGCCTATGCCCGCTTCACCGACGCCGCAGCGGCCCGCGCTCATGTCACCACCACCGGCGCGCCCATCGTGATCAAGGCCGACGGCCTCGCCGCTGGCAAGGGCGTCGTCGTCGCCATGACCCTGACCGAAGCGCTGGACGCCATCGAAGACCTGTTCGCCACCCCTGCGGGCGCCGAAGTGGTGATCGAGGAATTCATGACCGGCGAAGAGGCCTCGTTCTTCATCCTGACCGATGGCGTGAACGCCCTGCCCCTCGGCACCGCGCAGGATCACAAACGCGTCCATGACGGCGACACCGGCCCCAATACCGGCGGCATGGGCGCCTATTCCCCCGCCCCGGTGATGACCCCCGAGGTGACGCAAAGGGCCATGGACCAGATCGTCCTGCCCACCATCCGCGAAATGGCCCGGCGCGGCACGCCCTATCAGGGCGTCCTGTTCGCGGGCCTGATGATCGAAGACGGCCAGCCCCGCCTTGTCGAATACAACGCCCGCTTCGGCGACCCCGAAACCCAGGTCCTGATGATGCGCCTGGGCGCCCAGGTGCTCGACCTGCTGCTCGCCTGCGCCGAAGGCCGTCTCGACAGCGCCCGTGTCAACTGGGCCGATGATCACGCCCTGACCGTCGTCATCGCCGCCCGTGGCTATCCCGGCCCCCATGCCAAGGGGTCGGTGATCAACGGGTTGGACAGGATGCCCGAGGACAGCCGCCACATGGTCTTTCACGCCGGCACCACCCTGCGTGACGGCCTGATCACGGCCACCGGCGGCCGCGTCCTGAACATCACCGCCCGCGGCGACAGCCTGCCCGACGCCCGCAACCGCGCCTATGCGATGATCGACCTGCTGGACTGGCCCGACGGCTTTTGCCGCTCCGACATCGGCTGGCGGGCGCTCTAGGCGGCCTTTGCCATTCCCGAACAGATATGCAGCCGCCCTTGCTCCCGCCCCCGCTTCTGTTAAAAGCGCGCAAATTCAAGGCAGGGCAAAGGACGGACCATGCCAATTCTGGTGATGAAATTCGGCGGCACATCGGTTGCAGACCTGTCTCGCATCGAAAATGCGGCCAAAAAGGTTCAGGCCGAGGTGGATCGCGGCTTTGACGTCATCGTCATCGTCTCGGCCATGTCGGGCAAGACCAATGAACTGGTCGGCTGGGTGGAAAGCACCTCGAAACTGTATGACGCCCGCGAATATGATTCCGTGGTGTCCAGTGGCGAGAACGTGACGGCAGGCCTGATGGCCCTGCGCTTGCAGGAAATGGGCGTGCCGGCGCGGTCCTGGGCGGGCTGGCAGGTGCCGATCAACACCACCTCCGCCCATTCCGCCGCCCGCTTTGTCTCCATCCCGCGCACGAATATCGACGCCAAGTTTGCCGAAGGCTTCAAGGTCGCCGTCGTCGCAGGCTTTCAGGGCGTCAGCCCCGAAGGCCGCATCACGACCCTGGGCCGCGGCGGGTCCGACACCACCGCCGTCGCCTTTGCCGCCGCCTTTGATGCCCTGCGCTGCGATATCTACACCGATGTCGACGGCGTCTACACCACCGACCCGCGCATCACGGCAAAGGCCCGCAAACTGGACCGCATCGCCTATGAGGAGATGCTGGAACTGGCCTCGCTTGGTGCCAAGGTCCTGCAAACCCGCTCGGTTGAACTGGCCATGCGCTACAAGGTACGCCTGCGCGTGCTGTCCTCCTTTGAAGAAACCACCGAAACGTCAGGCACCCTGGTCTGCGACGAGGATGAAATCATGGAATCGAAAGTTGTCTCTGGCGTCGCCTATTCCCGCGACGAGGCGAAAATGACCCTGGTCAAGGTCGAAGACCGCCCCGGCATCGCCGCCGCGATCTTTGGCCCCCTTGCCGATGCGGGTGTGAACGTCGACATGATCGTGCAGAACATATCGGAACAGGGCGACCCCGCCGACAAGCGGTCCTATACCGACATGACGTTTTCCTGCCCCACCAACCAGACCCTGCGCGCCCAAAAGGCGATCGAGGATGCCCGCGACAAGGGCCTGTTCGCCTATGCCAGCCTGGTCGTCGATACCGATGTCGCCAAGGTCTCGGTCGTCGGCATCGGGATGCGCAGCCATGCCGGGGTTGCCGCCCGCATGTTCTCGTCCCTCGCGGCCGAGAATGTGAACATCAAGGTGATCGCCACCTCGGAAATCAAGATTTCGGTGCTGATCGACCGCAAATACATGGAACTGGCCGTGCAGGCCCTGCACGATGCCTTCGAGTTGGACAAGGCCTGACCATCTGGCCATGTGGGCCCCTGTCCACATGGCCAAGCCGTATGAGACTGCCCATAAGCCGAGTGTTTCCTATCATTTTTTTCCCCCAAGCCCTAAGCCTCTCCTTGATTTTCCCGACATCAGGAGAGACCTCCATGCTTCCCGACACCCCGTTTCTTGCGACCTATGATGGCTCTGTTGGCCACGACACCATCTCGGTTCCGCTGCTGGATCGACGGACCAATGGAACCCATACCACTTGTGAGTACACCCTCATGGGATACGAGGGAAACGACACGCTGACGGCATCGGGGGGCCGCGGAAACTGGCCGTATTTCGACAGCGACGCCGACCCCACCCAGCCGTTGACGGTCTACAACCAGCTGACAGGCGGCGAGGGCGATGACTGGCTTTATTCCTCGACTGGCCTGATTGGGCTGACGCTGGACCAGGCCGAGCTCTAATACCGTGCCGACACGCTGGAAGACAGCTCCGGGGATGACCGCTATTTCCTGCGGGACAACAAGGTGAGGATCATCGAGGGCGACTACAGTTTCTCGGGCAGCGACACCATCGTCTTGACGGACTCCTATTTTCTGCACACCAACATCACCACGTTTCAACTGCAATTCTTCCAGAACGTCGAAAATGTCAGCATTGGCAGCCACATTGGCGTCGAGGTGATCGGCTCTTCCGTCGACAACACCCTCAAGGGCGGCATTGGCTCCGAAACGCTCAGCGGTGCCGACGGAAATGACCGGCTGAACGGCGATGGCGGCAAGGACCATCTGGTCGGCGACATCGGCAATGATATCCTGAACGGCGGTGACGACCAGGACGCCCTTTATGGCGGCAGCGGCAATGACGACCTGACCGGCGGCCTCGGCAACGATCAGCTGGTCGGCGGTCTGGGCAATGACAGCCTGTTTGGCGAGGCCGGCATGGACTGGTTGCTCGGCGGCGACGGCGATGATGATCTGAACGGCGGCACCGACAATGATCTGCTGATCGGGGGCAGCGGCAACGACAGCATCTACGGCGACGAAGACGAGGACGTTCTGCTCGGGGGCGACGGTGATGACGCCGTGACCGGCGGCAGCGGCGCTGATCGGTTGATCGGCGGCACGGGCAATGACCAGCTCTATGGCGGCAGCGAGGCTGTACGGCGGCGCAGGCGATGACCTGATGGACGGCGGCGAAGGCATCGACCTCGTCTATTCGGACACTCTGGACCTGTTCGCCACCCACTACACCGATGTCGAATCCCTCGGCCTCTATGGCTCCGTAAATCTGATGATCTCCGCCACCGGCGCGGCAGGGGCCATGACCCTGTCCGGCAACGCGGGGTCCAACGCAATCTTCGGGGCCAACTATGACGACACGCTCCTTGGCAACGCCGGCAATGACATGCTGATCGGCGGTTGGGGCTTTGACAACATGGTCGGCGGCGACGGCGACGACTATTATGACGTCGACGCGGGGCCAGATGTCGTCACCGAGGAGTCCCACATCGGCTCTGGCATCGACGAAGTCGCGACCGACAGCTTCAGCCTCAACTCCGAGAACTTCGCCAATGTCGAAAGACTGACCCTGTATGGCAACGCAGACCTTGATCTGAACGGCTATTTCGCCGCCTCGGGCCTGACCCTGACCGGCAATGATGGTGCCAACGGACTCTGGGGTGGCTCTGGCGACGACTCGCTTGTTGGCGGCGCGGGTGCGGACACCCTGCACGACGGGGGCGGGGACGACACCATGGCCGGTGGCACCGGCGCCGACGCCTTCGTCTTCGCCGACCAGTATGACTACCGCGACGTGATCACGGATTTCGCCGTCGGCACCGACAAGATCGACCTGCGCGGCACCTCCATCGACAGCGGCTACTTCGCCATTTCCCCCACCAACCATCTTGGCATGGGCATCTCCACCGGCATCGTGCTGCTCAACGACCTTGGCCAGACCATCTCGCTCGATTACAACGGCGACGGGATCTCGGACCATATCATCGACCTCGGCAACAGCAGCCTCGCCCTGTCCGTCCTTGATATCCTGATCGTCGACATCCTGTAGCGCCCTCAGGACCGCTGGCTGTCAATTCTGCAGCACAGGCACCGCCGATTTGGCCAATTGCCCCCGGAAGGGGCAGATTTCTGCCCCTCCCCCCTTCCCCCGCTGGCGCATCACTGCGATAGAATTGCCCAAAGGCGGCGCTGACCGCTCAAGGGAGTTGTGATGCCCGAACGCAACGAAGGCGACAGTCGAAAACTCTTGCGCCGCTTGCGCGATGTTCTGGCGATCCCCGCCAAGGGCCAGGACCGCCTTGACCGCATCACCCATCTGATCGCCGACAGCATGCAGACCGAGGTTTGCTCGATCTACCTGTTCCGCGACGCCGAAACCCTGGAACTCTGCGCGACCGAGGGGCTGAAAAAGGCCGCCGTCCACAAAACCCGCATGAAACTGGGCGAGGGGCTGGTGGGCCGCGTAGCCCGCACCGGCCTGCCCGTCAACACCCCCGACGCGCCGTCCGAAAAGGGCTTTCGCTTCATGCCCGAAACGGGCGAGGAACTCTACTCCTCCTTCCTTGGCGTCCCGATCCAGCGGGTCGGCGAAAAGCTGGGCGTTCTGGTCGTCCAATCCAAGGCCGCCCGCCGCTTTGACGACGAAGAAATGGACGCCGTCGAAGTCGTCGCCATGGTCCTGGCCGAAATGACCGAACTCGGCGCCTTTGCCGGCGACGGTGGCGGCATGGGGGCCTTGCACAAACAACCCGTCCTGTTTCGCGGCTCTGCCGGGCAAGAGGGTGCCGCCGAAGGCCGCGTCTGGCTGCACGAACCCCGCGTCGTCGTCACCAACCCCGTCGCCGACGACCCCCTGACCGAGATCGACCGCATCCGCGAGGCGGTCGGCGTGCTGCGCGTGTCCGTCGATGACCTTTTGGAGGCGGAAAGCCTCGACAAAGACCAAAAAGCCGTGCTCGAGGCCTACCGCATGTTCGCCCATTCCCGCGGCTGGCTGCGCCGGATGGAGGAGGATATCCAGCGCGGCCTGTCGGCGGAGGCTGCGGTTGAAAAGGAACAGGGCACCGCCCGCGCACGTCTGGAACAGGTGCCCGACGCTTACCTGCGCGAACGCCTGCAAGACCTGGACGATCTGTCCAACCGCCTGCTGCGCATCCTGACCGGCCAAGGCCGCGACACCGGGGCCGCCATGCCCGAAAACCCGGTTCTGGTCGCCCGCAACATCGGCCCCGCCGAACTGCTGGAATATGGCCGCAAGTTGAAAGGCGTGGTGCTGGAAGAGGGCTCCGTCGGCTCCCACGCCGCCATCGTCGCCCGTGCCCTCGCCATCCCCCTCGTCATCCACGCCAA
>CAMBWO010000278.1 GCA_945871285.1 Pseudorhodobacter antarcticus
TGACCTTTATGCCGCGCAAATCGGCAAGGGCCGCGACCTTGGCATGACTGCCGTGGCCGCCATCCACCCCGCGCAATTGCCGGTGATCCGTTCGGCCTTTGCGCCCACTGAGGCGGAGCGCGAGTGGGCGGCTGCCATTCTGGCCAAGGTCGAAACAGTGGGCGTTTTGTTCAAGCACGACGGTGCCATGGTGGACGCGCCCGTCATCACACGGGCGCGTACCATTCTGGCAAGGTCTTAACCGTCGATGCGGATGCGGGCGTTGCTGGGATCGAACGGACTGTCCTCGACCACCACGGCATCCCACAACTCGCGGTTCATCCGAACCTTCAACTTGGTCCCCACCTCGGCCAGATCGGGCCGGACATAGGCCATGCCGATCTGCTTGCCAAAGGCCACCGAATAGCCGCCCGAGGTCAGACGGCCAATCTTGACGCCGTCCAGCAACAGCGCCTCTTTGCCCCAGGGGTCGGTGTCGGCAGGCCCGTCAATCAGCAGGGTGCAGCATTTGCTGCGGATACCCAGGGCCAGCATGGCGGCCTTGCCCTGAAAGTCTTTCTTCAGGTCCACAAACCGGTCCAGCGCCGCCTCCAGGGGGCTCGCATCGCGGCCAAGTTCGTTTCCGAACGCCCGGTAGGATTTCTCTTGCCGCAGCCAGTTTTGCGCCCTTGCGCCGACCAGTTTCATGCCATGCTTGGCCCCAGCCGCCAGCAATTGGTCCCACAAGTAACGCTGCATCTCGATGGGGTGGTGCAGTTCCCAGCCCAGTTCACCGGTATAGGCCACGCGGATTGCATTGACCGGGCACATCCCCAGTTCGATCTTGCGGGCCGACAGCCAAGGGAAACGTTTGTTCGACAATGCCGTTTCGGGATCGGCATCCTTGATCAGTTCCGCCAGAATCTTGCGGGAATTCGGCCCGGCAATGGCGAACACACCCCACTGTGTGGTCACATCATGGATGTCGACGTAACCCCCGCCATTCACAACGAAATCCTCTGCCGCCTTGCGCAGATAATCGGCGTCATAGGCCGTCCAGGCGCCGGCGCTGACCAGATAATAGTCATTCTCGCCATTACGAACGATCGTATATTCTGTCCGCGTGGTGCCCTGCGGGGTCAAGGCATAGGTCAGGTTGATGCGGCCAACCTTGGGTAGGGCGTTGCAGGTGAACCAGTCCAGGAACGCCGTCGCACCAGGGCCCCGCACGATATGCTTGGTGAAGGCGGTCGCGTCGATCAACCCGGCGGTTTCGCGAATGGCCTTGGCCTCGTCCACCGCATATTGCCACCAGCCACCGCGCCGGAAAGACCGCGCATTGTGGTCGAAATCCTCGGGGGCGTTCAGCGGGCCGTAATAGATCGGCCGTTCCCAGCCGTTGACCTGACCGAACTGCGCGCCCAAAGCCTTTTGCCGGTCATAAACCGGGGCGGTGCGCAGCGGGCGGGCGGCTTCGCGTTCTTCATCCGGGTGGTGCAGGATGAATACGTGGTCATAGCACTCCTCGTTCTTGCGCGAGGCGTATTCGGTTGTGATCCATGACCCAAACCGCTTGGGGTCAAGGCTGGCCATGTCAATCTCGGCCTCACCCGCCACCATCATCTGGGCCAGGTAATAACCGGTGCCGCCCGCCGCCGTGATGCCGAACGAAAAGCCCTCGGCCAGCCACATGTTGCGCAGGCCGGGCGCGGGGCCGACCAGCGGGTTGCCATCGGGAGTATAGCAGATCGGGCCGTTGAAATCGTCCTTCAGGCCTACGGTTTCCGAACTGGGGATGCGGTGGATGAAGGACATGTATTCCTGTTCGATCCGGTCCAGCGCCAAGGGGAACAGATCGGCACGGAAGGAGGGCGGCACGTCATACTGGAACCGCGCCGGGGCACCCTTTTCATAGGGGCCCAGAATCCAGCCGCCGCGCTCTTCGCGCACATACCACTTGGCGTCGGCATCGCGCAGAACGGGGTGCTGGTCACGGGTTTTGCGGTATTCCACCAGCGCCGGATCGGGTTCGGTGACGATATACTGGTGTTCCACCGGAATCGCCGGGATCTTTAGCCCCAACAGTTTCGCCGTCCGCTGCGCATGGTTGCCCGTCGCCGTCACCACATGTTCGGCATGGATTTCAAATCGGTCCTCGGACGCCACCAGATTGCCGCCCACCTCGTGCATCCGCGTGCAGGACACGATCCATTCGCTGCCGGTCCAGCGATAGCCGTCCACCTGGATCTTGCGTTCAAAGGTGCAGCCAAACTGCCGCGCCCCCTTGGCCATCGCCTGGGTCACGTCGGCCGGGTTGATGTAGCCGTCCTGCGGGTGATAAAGCGCGCCCACCAGATCCTCGGTCCGCACCAGCGGCCAGCGATCCTTGATGTCCTTGGGCGTCAGGAATTCGTGATACACCCCGGCGGTTTCGGCCACGGAAGAATAGAGCATATACTCATCCATCCGTTCCTGCCGCTGCGCCATCCGCAGGTTGCCCACAACATAAAAGCCCGGGTTCAGCCCCGTCTCGGCCTCGAGCCCCTTGTAGAAATCGACCGAGTATTTGTGGATATGGGTGGTGGCATAGCCCATGTTGAACAAGGGCAGCAGCCCCGCCGCATGCCAGGTCGAGCCCGCCGTCAGCTCGTCGCGTTCGACCAGCATGGTGTCCCAGCCCGCCTTGGCCAGATGATAGGCGATGCCGGTTCCGACAGCGCCCCCGCCGACGACCAAAGCTTTGACATGGGTTTTCATGGGACTGCGACTCCGAAGGGGATTTGGGCCTATATGTGCCCCAACCGCCTGTTCGGGGGCAAGACTGGCCGACGCTTAAGGGCCGAAAACGACATGGGGGCGCGAAAGCGGCATCAGGCCGCGCGGAACGCCTCGATCCGGGCGCGCACGTCATCGGGCCAGGAGCGGGCCTTGAGGCCCTCGACAAAGGCCTGCGTCATGGTGACGGTCAGGTGTTTGTGGTCGGTCCAGCCCGTCACCACCAGCGTGATCGACGACCGGCCCAAACGCGTTACCTCCAGCCGGAAATCGAGGGTCTGGCCCAGCCGCACCGGGGCGTGGAAGTCGGTTTCCACCCGCACCGTGGGCACGCCTTGCTGCGCCGCCATCATCTGGGCATAGGACAGACCGCCGATATCCTTGTGGAAGTTCTCGCAAACCGAGGACACCATTTCGTAAAACCGTGGAAAGAACACGATTCCCGCGGGGTCGCAGTGGTTGAATTCAATCTGGATGGGACGATGGTACATCATGGGCGTCCCTTGCCCGATTGGCAGCGCACTGGCAAGACCGGGCCTGCGGTGTTAGCCATGGCAAAACCAAGTCGGAGCGTGCGATGTCAGAGGCCTATTTCCTGTACCATTCCATCGGCCAATATCCCGGCAAGGCCCGCGATCTGGCCGGGGCGATGGCCGAGTTTGCCATGGTCTGGTCGGCGGGTGACGACGGCCAATGGGGGCATGTGCTGGGCCTGCGGGGGCGCTTCATCGACCGCTGGCGTGGCATCTTGAACGCGGGTCCCGGCACCGTGACCACCTTTGAAAACGTCACCGCCGGTTTTCACGCCCTGCTGACCGCCCTGCCGCCCGGACATTTGCGGGGCCGCAAGGTGCTGGTCGGGGCCGATTGCTTTCCGTCCAACCATTTCCTGCTGAACGGCATGGCCGAGGCGCTGGGGTTCACCCTGAAAACCGTGCCCCTGCGTCAGGGGGCCGCCTATGTCGAGGATGAGGATTTTCTGGACGCCTGGACGCCCGATGTGGGATTGGCCCTGCTGACCTGGGTGTCGTCCACCAGTTCGCACCGTATCGCCTTGGGCCCGATGGTGGCGCGGGCGCGTCAGATGGGGTCGCTGGTGGGGGTTGATGTCACGCAGGCTGCCGGTCTGATCCCTTTTGACGTGCATGCGCCCGAGGTGGATTTTGCTGTAACCACCTCGCTCAAATGGATGTGCGGCACGCCGGGGGCGGGGGTTTTGTATGTCTCGCCCCGGCTGATCCCGCATTGCCACCCGCAACTGCGCGGCTGGTTCAGCCAGACCAACCCGTTCAACTGGGACATCACCCGGTTCGACTATGCCCCCGATATCCGGCGGTTTGACAATGGGACGCCAGCGGTGATGGCGGCGCTTGCCAGCCTGCCCGCGATGGACTGGCATGCGGGCCAGGACAAGGCGGCGCTGCTGGCCCACAACCGGGCACTGTCGGCCCAAGTGATCGACGCCGCTGATGCGCTGAACCTGCCCCTCTTGTCGCCCCGCGACCCGGCCAAGCGCGGCGGGTCCGTGATGCTGCGCCTGCCCGAACGGCTGCCCGCTGGCGGTGTGGTGGCCGCCTTGCGCGCCCAGGGGATCAGCACCGATGCGCGGGGCCAGACCCTGCGCCTGTCGCCGGGGGTGATGACCACGGCGGCGGGGGTGGAGCGGTTGATCGCGGCTTTGACGCCCATGGTGCGCTGAAGCACACCCTACCTTATGCTCGGCTTCCGCTTGTCCACCACCTTGCGGTGCATCTTGCCAAAGGCGCGGTTGCGTTGGTGGGCCTGATGGATGGATTCGCTGTTGATCCGGTCCTCGCGCACCAGTTTCTGCCAGCGAGCCAGGCGGCCTGCGTCCAGATCACCCGCCGCAATCGCCGCCTGAACGGCACAGCCCGGCTCGACATCATGGGTGCAGTCGTTGAAGCGGCAGCCGGTCGCCAACTCGGTCAGGTCATCGAACAGCATCCCGATGCCGTCGGCCACATCGGTCAGCTGCAATTCGCGCACACCCGGCGTGTCGATCAGCCAGCCCCCCTCGGCCATCGCCACCAGATAGCGGGCCGTGGTGGTGTGGCGGCCCTTGGCATCATCCTCGCGGATATCCTGCACCGCCGCCGACCCGCCGGTCAGGGCGTTGGATAGGGTGGTTTTGCCCACCCCCGATGACCCCAGCAGAATGACGGTGCGCCCCTTGCGGCACCATTCGCCCAGTTCGACCCGCACCGCCCCGGCATGGGCGTTCAGGGCGACCACAGCCAGCCCGCGCTGCAATCGGCGGGCCTGGGTGACAAAGTTGTCAGGGTCATCGCACATATCCGCCTTGGTCAGCACCAGCACGGGCTCGATCCCCGCACTGGCGCACAGCACCAGATAGCGTTCCAGGCGGCCCACGTTGAAATCGGCGTTGCAGGACGACACGATCAGTGCCGTATCGACATTCGCCGCAATCAGCTGCCGCACCATGCCGGTGCCCGCCGCCTTGCGCTGCAATTCCGATCGGCGGTCCAGCACCCGCAGCGCGACCATGCCCCGCGCCAGAATCCAGTCGCCCACCGCGACATCGCCGGTGTTCAAATCGGACGCCGGGATCAGTTCCAGCCCTCCACCCTCGCCCAAGGCGTCAATCCGGTTGCGGTGCACGCCTGTCACCCGCGCAGGGGTCGTTGTGCCAATTTCGTCCAGTTCCAACTGGCGCACAAAATCAGCGGTCCAGCCAAGATCGGCCAGCAAAGTCGATGTGTTCAAGGAAGTATCCTCGCATGAGTTGCAGATGCCCCAAGGGGCCGGTTCAGCAAAAACATGGGCGAGGGGAGCCTGAGGCTCAGACCAACCCCGCCCGGAGGGATGCAATGGCTGCCATGTTAGGTCCTCCAGCATGGGTTTCACAGGGTGAGAGGCTGACAACGACCCAAGTGGGGCTCGTTACGGCTGCTTCCTTCCGGACCTGACCGGGTTGGCGAGGCACCTGCCCGCGCCAACCTCTCACCCCTCATATAGGCCCGGCGACAGGGATTCGCAAGATGGGGTGACACGCGCCCAAGGCGGCGCTAGCGTGGTGCGAAATAGGAGGTTTCCATGGCGCATCTTGTCCGCATCGACTGGCCCCACACCGGTATTCCCGACCTTCCCCCAGCCTTGAGCCTGCCCGAATGCCGCACCCGTCTGGCGGCTTTGCGGCGGGTGGCCAAGGCCCGCGGGTTGGAGGCGGTGGTGGTTTATGGCGACCGCGAGCATTTTGCCAACCTGCACTGGCTGACCGGCTTTGATCCGCGCTTTGAGGAGGCGGTTCTGGTCGTCACGGCGAAA
>CAMBWO010000279.1 GCA_945871285.1 Pseudorhodobacter antarcticus
ACGGCGGCAAAGACATCCTCCTGCTGGACGAAACTCATCTCGATATCCAGCTGATAGAAATCGGTCGGGCTGCGGTCGGCGCGGGGGTCCTCATCGCGGAAACAGGGCGCGATCTGGAAATAGCGGTCAAAACCGCTGACCATGATCAACTGCTTGAACTGCTGGGGCGCCTGCGGCAGGGCATAGAACTTGCCCGGATGCAGACGCGACGGCACCAGAAAATCCCGCGCCCCTTCCGGGGACGAGGCAGTGATGATCGGCGTCTGGAATTCATTGAACCCCTGATCCCACATCCGGTTGCGCATCGACCGCACGACGTTGGACCGCAGCATCATGTTGCGGTGCAGCTTTTCCCGCCGCAGGTCCAAAAAGCGATAGGTCAGCCGGGTTTCCTCGGGGTATTCCACATCGCCGAACACCGGCATCGGCAATTCGGCGGCCTCGCCCAGCACGGTCAGACCGGTGGCATAAACCTCGATCTCACCCGTCGCGATCTTGGGGTTGACCAGGGCTGCATCCCGCGCCTTGACCCGACCGTCAATGCAGACGACCCACTCGGCGCGGACCTTTTCGATGTCGGCAAAGGCCTGGCTGTCACTGTCGGCCAGGATCTGCGTGATGCCGTAATGGTCGCGCAGGTCGATGAACAGCACGCCGCCATGATCGCGCACCCGGTGCACCCAGCCCGACAGCCGGACATTCTGCCCGACATTGCCCGAATTCAGTTGGGCGCACGTGTGGCTGCGATAGGCATGCATGAAAATCCCCTTTCCGAGGTAACTTTGGTCCGCGCCGATAGAACGCCGCGCCCGCCCCAAGTCAACCCCGCGCCAAATTTCTTCGAAGAAATTTGCAAAATCCTTCGAAGGATTTTGGGTTCAGCCAGCCCAGACCGCCGGGATCAGCCCGCGCAGCGAATTGCCCACCCACAGGCGGACTTGCGGCAGGTCGGCGGCCAGCAAGGTTTCCTCGGGCAGCGCCAGTTCGGCACGCAAAACACCGGGCAGCAGGCCGCAGGTCAAAGGCGGGGTGCGCATCCCCTGACCCCGGTCAAAGAACAGCGTGGTGATGGTGCCGTCACAAACCTCGCCCCGTTCGTTCAGGAAAACCGCCTCATCCATCCCTGGCGGCAGGCTGGCGCGGGCGGAATCATAGGCGGCACGGCGGCTGGATTTCAGCGTGAGCCATGGGTCGGTCGAGGTCAGGCGGGCGGGGGCCAGGGTCAGGGTCCAGACAGCTTTGGCCGGCGGCAGGGGGCTGGCCTGCACGGCCAGCACGCCGCTCGCATCCAGCGTCAGCCGCATGCGCGCCGGGCCGTTCGGGGTCGCCTGCCGCAGCGCCGCCCCGGCAGCCTCCGGATCGCAAGGCCATCCCAGCCGGGCAGCGGAGCGGGTCAGCCGCGCCATATGCAAACCAAGGCGCGGAAAATCCGCGCCATCCCAGCACAGCGTTTCAATCAATGTCAGGCCGGGGTCACCAGCCCCATCACATAGCGCGCTTTCCACAGCGCCTCCTCCCATTCGCCATCCGCCGTGCTGTCTTGCGTCACCCCGCCCCCGACATTCAGGCGGACATGGTCGCCCGTGACGGCCAATGTGCGGATCGCCACATTGAAACACGCCGCCCCATCCGGCGCCATCCAGCCGATCGCCCCGCAATAGGGCCCCCGGGCTTGGGGTTCCACCTCGGCGATGATCTGCATCGCCCGGATTTTCGGCGCCCCGGTGATCGACCCGCAGGGAAACAGGGCCGGCATCAGCCTGGCCATCGACGCGGGTTCCGCCAGTTGCCCGGTGATGCGGCTGACCATCTGATGCACCGTCGCATAGCTTTCCACATGGAACAGTTCCGGCACCCGCACCGTCCCCACCTTGGAAATCCGGGCGATGTCGTTGCGCAACAGGTCGACGATCATCAGGTTTTCGGCCCGGTCCTTGGCGCTCTCGCGCAGCGCCTGCGCCAGCAGCGCATCCTCCACCGGGTCCGGGTCACGCGGCGCCGTGCCCTTCATCGGCCGCGTCTCGATCCGGCCCGCCGCGTCCAGCCGCACGAACAACTCGGGCGAGCGGGACACCAGCACCGCCCCGCCCAGATCGACATAGGCGCCAAAGCCCACCGGCTGCCGGGCGCGCAGGGCCAGATACAGATCCAGCGCCGTGCCCTCCAGCAGCCGCGTCTCCAGCCGAAAGGTCAGGTTGACCTGATAACAATCCCCCGCCGCAATATAGCCCCTCACCCGGTCAAACGCCGCGCCATAGGCGGCCCGCGTCACCCCCGGCACCACCGGCCCCAGCCGCGCCGGCCCGCCCTGCACATCGCCAAACGGCTGCGGTGCGTCATAAATCCCAAAGGCCAGCAGCGGCCCCTCCGGCGCCCGCAGCCCCGCCAGACGCGGCTCAAAGGCCTGACCCGCCTCATAGGTCAGATACCCCGCCACCCATTTGCCCGCTGCCCGCGCCGCATCCAGCCGCGCCAGTGCCGGGGCCACCTCGGCCGGATCATGCGCCACAACCAGCGCCTGCGCCCCGTCAAACCGCGCCGCCCCCCCCGGTCCATGTTCCAGCAGTATCACGCGCCGCCCCCCTGTTCTGCCCCAGACCTAGGACGCACCGCCTTCCTGCGCCAGTCCATTCCGGTTGCATTTTTCCCCCAAACCGACAGGAAAAGCAGCCAACCCCCCCGGTCACCCTGAAAATTTCCATTCAACACTGGACAGACTGAAAATTTCCCCGTTTCGTGGCGCCAACCGCGGCGCAATGTCGCGGCGGTGGAAACAAAAACAAGAATGAAACGGTTCGGAGGGGTTACAAATGGCTGAAGACTATTCAGACAAGGACCGCCATGAGGATGTGAAAATCCTGCATGGCATGGGCTATGCCCAGGAGTTATCGCGCTCGATGTCGAAGTTTTCGAACTTCGCCATCTCTTTCTCGATCATCTGCATCCTGTCGGGCGGCATCAACTCGTTCGCCCAGGCCATCTCGTCGGTGGGCGGCGCGGGGGCTGGCATCGGCTGGATCGTGGGCTGCCTGCTGTCGGGCATGTTCGCACTCGCCATGGCGCAAATCGCCTCCGCCTTCCCGACGGCAGGCGGACTTTACCACTGGGGCTCCATCCTCGGCGGGCGGTTCTGGGGCTGGCTGACGGCCTGGCTGAACCTTCTGGGCCTGATCACCGTTCTGGGCGCCATCAACATCGGCACGGCCTATTTCTTTGCCGGCACCTTTGGCGGCATGTTCGGCTTTACCGGCACCGACACCCAGGTCGTGGTGTTCGTGGCCGTGATCACCGCCATTCAGGCGTTGTTCAACCACCTTGGCATCAAGGTGACCACGATGCTGACCGACATTTCGGGCTATATCATCTTTGCGACCACCGCCGTTCTGGTGATCGCCTGCCTTTACTTCGCCCCGGCCATCGACATCTCGCGTCTGTGGACCTTCACCAACTTCTCGGGCGAGGCGGGCGGCAATGTCTTCCCGCAGTCGGACAACACGGCCTACCTGTTCCTGCTGTGCCTGTTGCTGCCAGTCTACACGATCACCGGCTATGACGCCTCGGCCCACACCTCCGAGGAAACCAAATCCGCCGCCACCTCCGTGCCCAAGGGCATCGTGAACGCAGTGTTCTGGTCGTCACTGATCGGCTGGATCATGATCTGCGCCATCACCCTGGCGATCCCCGATCTGGCCGTGGCCGCGGGCCAGGGCTGGGGCATGTTCTTTGGCACGATGGACGCCATCATGCCGGCGGGCCTCAAGACCGTGCTTTACCTCGGCATCTTCATCGCCCAGCTGCTCTGTGGCCTTGCCACTGTCACCTCGGCCAGCCGGATGCTCTTTGCCTTCTCGCGCGATGACGGCGTTCCGGGTGCCTCCAAGGCTCTGGCCACGGTGTCGCCCAAGTATCGCACCCCGGTGAACGCGATCTGGACCTCGACGGTCCTTTGCATCCTCTACGTGCTGCTCGCGATGTCGATCAAGATCGAGGGCACCTCGATCTATGTGATCGTGGTGAACTCGACGCTGGTGTTTCTGTTCCTCAGCTTCACCGTGCCGCTGGTGGCAGGGCTCTTTGCCTATGGCACCGCGAAATGGCCGAACCCCGGCCCCTGGGCCATGTCAGAGGGCGTCTACAAACTGGTCACGGTTCTGTCCGTGGTCGGCATGGGCGTCATCCTGTTCATCGCCGTCGCGCCGCCGAACGAACGGGTGCTCTATGTCGTGGCCGGCTTCGTCGCCTTGGCCCTGATCGTCTGGGTGCTGTTCGAAAGCCGCCGCTTCAAAGGCCCGCCGATCGGTGACGAGGTCAAGAAACGCGCCGCCTCCATCGCGGCCGCAGAACGCGCCGTGGGCGAAAAGGCCTGATCAAAGGTCTTGAACACATCAGGGCCGGGGGGCAACCCCCGGCCCTTTGCCATTCCGCCGCCGTGCTCCACCTCGCACCCTCTGGCTCGCACGGCCGTTGGGACATCCGCTCTGACCCCTCATTCATCTTTTCAAAAATATCCCGGGGTTCGGGGCAGCGCCCCGGTCGGCCAGCCCCAAGGCCACCCGATTTGCCCCTTGCGCCCCCGCCCCCCGTGGCTATAACCCGCGAAGTTTTGCGCTGATGGGGGCCACCATGCCGAAAAGAACCGATATCAAATCCATCATGATCATCGGCGCGGGACCCATCGTCATCGGGCAGGCCTGCGAGTTCGATTACTCCGGCGCACAAGCCTGCAAGGCCCTGCGGGAAGAGGGGTATCGGGTGATCCTGGTCAACTCGAACCCCGCCACCATCATGACCGATCCGGGCCTGGCCGACGCCACCTATATCGAACCCATCACCCCCGAAGTCGTCGCCAAGATCATCGAGAAAGAGCGCCCCGACGCCCTGTTGCCCACCATGGGCGGCCAGACCGGCCTGAACACCGCGCTGGCGCTGGCCGATATGGGCGTGCTGGAAAAGTTCGGCGTCGAACTGATCGGCGCCAAGCGCGAGGCCATCGAAATGGCCGAGGACCGCAAGCTCTTCCGCGAGGCGATGGACCGCATCGGCCTTGAAAACCCCAAGGCCACCATCATCGCCGCCCCCAAGATGGCCAACGGCAAATATGACATCGCCGCCGGCATCCGCGAAGCCATCGCCGCCATCGACTATGTCGGCCTGCCCGCCATCATCCGCCCCGCCTTTACCCTCGGCGGCACCGGCGGCGGCGTCGCCTACAACCGCGATGACTATGAGGCGATTGTGAAATCGGGCCTCGAGGCCTCGCCGGTCGCACAGGTTCTGGTCGACCAGTCGCTGCTCGGGTGGAAAGAGTTCGAAATGGAGGTGGTCCGCGACAGCGCCGACAACGCCATCATCGTCTGCGCCATCGAAAACATCGACCCGATGGGTGTACACACCGGCGACAGCATCACCGTCGCCCCGGCACTGACGCTGACCGACAAGGAATACCAGATCATGCGCAACGGCTCCATCGCCGTCCTGCGCGAGATCGGGGTCGAAACCGGCGGCTCCAACGTCCAATGGGCGATCAACCCCGCCGACGGCCGCATGGTCGTGATCGAGATGAACCCTCGCGTCTCCCGCTCCTCGGCCCTC
This sequence comes from Pseudorhodobacter antarcticus, assembly GCA_945871285.1. Taxonomy (GTDB): domain Bacteria; phylum Pseudomonadota; class Alphaproteobacteria; order Rhodobacterales; family Rhodobacteraceae; genus Stagnihabitans. The sequence continues at coordinate 5,593 of CAMBWO010000279.1, forward strand.
GCCTCCAAGGCCACAGGCTTCCCCATCGCCAAGATCGCCGCCAAACTCGCCGTAGGCTACACCCTGGACGAGTTGGACAACGACATCACCAAGGTCACACCCGCCTCCTTCGAACCCTCCATCGACTATGTCGTCACCAAAATCCCCCGCTTTGCGTTCGAGAAATTCCCCGGCTCCATCCCCAACCTGACCACCGCGATGAAATCGGTCGGCGAGGTCATGGCCATCGGCCGCACCATCCACGAATCCATGCAAAAGGCGCTCGCCTCCCTCGAAACCGGCCTGACCGGCTTTGACGAAATCGCCATTCCCGGCGCCCCCGACCGCGCCGCCATCACCAAGGCCCTGTCCGAAGCGACCCCCGACCGCCTGCGCGTCATCGCCCAAGCCATGCGCCACGGTGTCAGCAATGACGACATCAACGCCATCACCTCCTTCGACCC
>CAMBWO010000280.1 GCA_945871285.1 Pseudorhodobacter antarcticus
GGCCCCGAAACCACGCTGGAACATTTCGACTTCTACTTCGCCGACGCCACCCCGACCGAGGGCGAGCGGCAAGCGATCGACTATATCGACAAGGTCCTGCAGCCCGAGGATATCGGTCTGGTCGAAAGCGTCCAGCGCGGCCTGCATTCGCGCGGATACAACCAGGGCCGCCTGATGGTGGACCGCGACCGCAGCTACAATTCCGAACACGGGCTGCACCACTTCCACCAGTTGGTCCTGCAAAAGCTGGGCGATTTGTGACCGAATACGATTATGTCATCGCGGGCGCCGGGTCGGCAGGATGCGTTCTGGCCAACCGCCTGACCGAGGACCCCGCCATCCGCGTGCTGATCCTGGAGGCCGGGCCGCGCGACCTGAACCCCTTCATCCACATGCCTGCGGGCGTCTATAAGGTGTGGAAGGATGCGCGGATCAACTGGAACTACACCTCCGCCCCCCAGACCGAACTGGCGGGAAGGCCCATTCCGGTGCCAAGGGGCCGCGTGCTGGGCGGATCCTCCTCGATCAACTCGATGGTTTACCTCCGCGGCCACCCGCTGGATTACGACCGCTGGGCCAGCGATTTCAACCTGCCCGACTGGGACTATGCCCACTGCCTGCCCTATTTCCGCCGCTCTGAACGCAGCGAACGGGGGGCGGACCCGTGGCACGGCGACCAAGGCCCCCTTGGCGTCAGCATCGGCCGCAGCCCCAATGTCCTCTATGATGCCTTCGTCGGGGCCGGGCCGCAGTCCGGCTTCGGTGGCTCGACCGACCTGAACGGCTTTACCCCCGAGGGCCTTGGCCGCTATGACAGCACCAAATGGAACGGCCGCCGCTGCTCTGCCGCCGTCGCCTACCTGCACCCCGCCGCCCGCCGCCCGAACCTGACCATTGAAACCGGCGCCATGGTGCAGCGGGTCGACATCGCCGGCAACCGCGCCTCGGGCCTGACCTACCGCAAGGGCGGCCAGACCATCCAAGTCCACGCCGCACGCGAAGTCATCCTCTGCGGCGGGTCGATCAACTCGCCGCAAATGCTGATGCTGTCGGGCATCGGACCCGAAGACGAACTCCGCGCCCACGGCATCCCCCTGCGTGCCCACCTGCCGGGCGTAGGGCAGAACCTGCAAGACCATGTCGACCTGATGCTGCAATGGCACTGCACCAAACCGGTAACCCTCGCCCGCCTCGCCAACCCCTTGGCCAAACTCGCCGCCGGGGCCGAATGGCTGGTCAAACGCACCGGCCCCGTGGCGTCCAACATATGGGAGGCGGGGGGGCTGATCCGCACCAATACCGACGTGCCATCCCCCAACATCCAGTTCCATTTCGGCCCCGTCGCGGTCGATTACATCGGTGACAAGATCCAGTTGAAACAGGGCTTTCAGCTGCATGTCAGCCAACTGCGCCAAACCTCACGCGGACGCCTGCGGCTCGTGAGCGCCGACCCCGGCACCGCCCCCGTGATTGCCTTCGATTTCCTGACCACCGACCATGACCGCCGCGAGATGGTGGAGGGCGTCAAGGCCGCCCGCCACATCATCGACCAGCCCGCCTTTGCCCCCTTTCGCGGGGCGGCGATCTATCCCGATGCCAATGTCCGCACTGATGCGCAGATCATGGACTATGTCCGCACCGTTTCGGAAACCGAATTCCACCCCTCCTGCACCTGCCGGATGGGGCAGGATGCCATGGCGGTCACGGGGCCCGACCTCAAGGTGCACGGGATCGAAAACCTGCGCGTCGTCGATGCCTCGGTGATGCCCGCCGTGATCAGCGCCAACCTGAATGCGACGGTTATGATGATCGCGGAAAAGGCCGCCGACATGATCCTGGGCCGTGCGCCCCTGGCCCCCTCGCGCCCCCGGTTTGCCTTTGATGCCTGAGGGTCAGGCGCGCTTGCCGCTGGCACTGACGCCAATCGCGGCCAGAATGATCAACCCGGTCGTCAGGTCGCGGTAAAACGGGTCGGCGTTCAGGATGTTGAACCCGTTGTTGATCAGCGCCAGCAGCAACACCCCCGCGACCGATCGCCAGACCGCCCCCACCCCGCCGTAAATGCTGGTCCCGCCCAAAATGACCGCCGCAATTGCGTCCAGCTCGAACCCCGCCCCGGCCGAGGCCTGACCCATCGACACCCGCGATGTCGCAATCGCCGCCGCCAACCCCGCCGCAAAGCCAGCAATCGCAAAGGTGATCACCCTTATCCGGTCGGCGCGAATGCCCGACAGCACCGCCGCCTCGGCATTGCCGCCCACGGCCAGAATCTGCCGACCCAGACTGGTGCGGGTCAGCACAAAGGTCAGCAGCAGCGCGAAAATCACCATGACCCAGATCGCGATGAACACGCCACCCAGCTTGTCCCGCCCCAGCCAGGTGAATTCGGGCATCCTGACCGGGATCAGGCGGCCATCCGACAGCACAACCGCAATACCCTTGAAAATCAGGCTGGTGGCAATGGTCGCCAAAAACGAATGCACCCGCAGCAGCGTGATCACCAACCCGTTCACCACCCCCATCGCAAGGCCGATAAAGGGCGACAGCAGCAGCCCGACATAGGGGTCAAAGTTCAGCGCAATCCACGCCGATGCCACCGCCCCCATGGCAAAGATCGCCCCCACCGACAGATCGAACCCGCCCGCAATGATGACCAAAGTCATGGCCGAAGCCATGATCGCCAAGGGCGCGTTCTGGTTCAGGATGTTCAGCAGGTTCTGCACCGTCAGGAAACTGTCCGACAGCAGCGTCAGCGCCACCATCAGAACCGCCGTCATGATCAGCACCGCATAGGCCTGCAACAGATGGGCGAAGTTGTGGCGGGTCATGCGGTGGCCTCGGTGCTGGATTGGTGGCGGAACAGGGCGGCCAGGACCGCGCCTTCGTCGGTCTGGTCGGGGTCGATCATCTGCACAATGCGGCCCCGGTCAACCAGATAGGCACGGTGGGCCAGGCCCAGCACCTCCTCGATCTCGCTGGAGATCACCAGCACCGCGGTGCCACGCGCCGCCATTTCGGCAATCGCCTCGTGGATGCGCTGGCGTGCGCCCACATCGACGCCCCGGCTGGGTTCGTCCAGAATCACAACCCTGGGGTCGCCGATCAGCCATTTGCCGATCAGCACCTTTTGCTGGTTCCCCCCCGAGAACGAGGCGATATCGCCTTCTGGATTGGCAGGGCGAACCCGGAAATAGTCAATCAGATCAGCTGCTTTGCGCCGTTCCCTCAGGCGTTGCATGATGCCCGCGCGGGAAAATCGGGCCAGATGCGGCAGCGTCATGTTGGGGCGCACGGGCAGGGTCATCACCAACCCCTGCTTGCGCCGATCCTCGGGCACCATCACCAACCCGGCTTGGGTGGAGGTGTGGGGGGTGCGATGGGCGAACTCCGCGCCCGCCAGCCGGACCGTGCCCGTGCTGGGATCAGCGCCAATGATGGCGCGGGCAATCTCGCTGCGGCCCGACCCGACAAGGCCGATCAGCCCGACAATCTCGCCCTTGCGCAGGGTCAAGGACACCTCGCGCAGGGTGGCGTTGGTCAGGCCCTTGACCTCCAGCGCCATTGCAGGGTCGCCCGATATCTGCTTGTCTGGAAACGGCGTTTCGGTCTTGCCGCCGCCCAGCATGGCCGACACGATGGCACCTTTGGTCAGGGTGGCGGCCGGTGCGGTCAGCACATGGTCGCCGTCACGCAGCACAGTCACGCGGTCTGACACCGACAGGATGTCATCCAGAAAATGCGACACATAGATCACCGTCCGCCCATCTGCCCGCAGTGCCCGCATCGTGTCATGCAGATGCGCCACCTCACCCTTGGCCAGCGACGAGGTCGGCTCGTCCATCACGATCACGCGGGCATCGCGGGCGAGGGCGCGCAGGATTTCGATCTTTTGCCGGTCCGCAATCGACAGGCTGGCCGCCACCGCGTCGGGGTCCAGCGCAAAGCCGGACGCCGCCATCAACCCCGCCAGCCGCCGCTTTTCGGTGTTGCGCAGGATGCCGAACCACTTGTCCTCGATCCCCAGAAACACGTTCTGCGCCACGGTCAGCGCGGGCACCAGTTGCAATTCCTGATGCATCAGCGCCACGCCACGCGCCAGCGCCGCCCGCGGGTTCCAAGGGTTTGCAGGCTCGCCAAAGACCTGCATCGCCCCCGTGGTCGCCTGGTAATAGCCGCCCAGAACCTTGCCCAGCGTCGACTTGCCCGCACCATTTTCCCCGACCAGCCCGTGGATTTCGCCCTGGGCGATGTCCAGCGTGATGCCACGCAGCACCGACACCCCGCCAAACGACACGCCCAGACCGCTGGCCCTTATGGCGATCATGCCCAGCGCGGCTCGGAGGCGGCCTCGTCCACCGCCAGCCCTTCGGTGATGCGCACGCCGTATTGGGCCCAAGCCGCCTCGCGGGTCAGATAGCCCATGCGCACGTCCAGCAGCACCTCGTCAAACGGCCGCGCCTTGGGATTACCGTTGCCGCCCCCGCCGCCGGTCATGGTTTCCACCACGGTCCCCGCCTCGAACCCGCGCGCCCGCATTTTCAGCAGATGTTCCTTGGTGCCATCGGGCAGGGTGATCTCGATGAACGGCCCCTTGCCGTCAAGGCCGCCATTCAGCCCCCAGGCGGGCGTGTGCGACCGCTCAAACCACAGCGCCGAATAGCACGGCTCCAGCGTTTTATAGCGCCGCACGACCCCACAGCCGCCGCGATAGCGCCCCGGCCCGCCCGAATCCTTGCGGATCGAAAACTCCTCCAACCGCACCGGGAACTTGGTTTCATAGACCTCGGCCGGGATGTTGCGGAACCCGCCGTTGACCAGGTTGATCAACGCGCTTTCGCCATCCGAGTCGCGCCGCCCACCCCAACCGCCTGCCGTGGGTTCCAGCGCAATCCACTGCCCCCGCGTCTTGTCGACCGAGAAAAAGCCCGCGACCATCGAGTCGCCATAATGCGCCGCCGTTGACCGCTCCGGCATCGCCTCGGACATGCAGGAGATGAACAGGTCCGCCAGCAAACCCAGCCCCGTGAAATACCATTCGCAGGCGCTGGGTTCCTGGGCGTTGAACATGCAGCTGTCAGGGATGACCACCGTCATGGTTTCAAACGACCCGCCGGTGATCGCCCGGTCCGGGTTGATCATGGTTTTATAGGCCAGCCGCAGCAGCGACTCCGTCTGTTTGGACCCGCAGTTCACCGACCCCGGCACCGGGCCGCTGGAGCCTGTCAGGTCCACCGTCAGCGCATCGCCCTTGATCGTCAGCGTCAGTTCCACCCGGATCGGCGTCTTGCCGGTGCCGTCGTCGTCCAAAAACCCATGCCGGTTCCACGTCCCGTCCTTGATCGCCGAAATCGCCTCGCGGTCCATGCGGCGCGACTGGTCAAAGATGTTGGCGCAGGCGGCGCGGTAGACCGGCACGCCGATCCGGTCCAGCAATTGCCCCAACCGCCGCTCGCCGGTGCGGATGGCGGCAATCTGGCTGCCCAGATCGCCGATGGTGGCATCCTTCAACCGGGTGTTCAGGCGCAGATGGTCATACCATTCGCGGATCGGCTTGCCCTTCGAGATGATCCGCGTCGGGCCCAGCCGCAGCCCCTCTTGGTAAATGTCGGTCGATTGCATGGTGGACCCCGGATCAATCGCGCCGATGTCGCCCCAATGGGCGCGGGCGGCCCCGAACCCCACCAACTCGCCATCCCGGAAAATCCCGCCAATGGCTGTCACGTCATGCAGGTGGGTGCCCTGCAAGTAACTGTCGTTCATGATGAAAACATCGCCCTCGTGGATGTCCTCGCCATAATACGCCTTCACATGATGCACACAGGCGTCAATCGCGCCAATGAACAAGGGCACACCTGTCGACTGGCCCAGCATGTTGCCATGCTCATCCATCAGGGCCACGGCGGAATCCTTGCCCTCATAAATCACCGAGGAATGGGCCGACC
>CAMBWO010000281.1 GCA_945871285.1 Pseudorhodobacter antarcticus
TCCGACGCGACATAGCCGATCCGCTTGATGTTGATGTCGCGGTGCTCCTTGGAGAACCCCAACTCGCTGGACAGATGCTTGCGCACCACATCGCCGTCCAGCAGCGTCACCGGACGCCCGCCCATCTCCATCAGCTTGACCATCAGCGCGTTCGCAATGGTCGATTTGCCGCTGCCCGACAGCCCGGTAAAGAACACGGTGAACCCCTGTTTGTCCCGCGCGGGCGACGTCTTGCGCAGCTGCGTCACCACCTCGGGGAAGCTGAACCAAGCCGGAATGTCCAGACCTTCCCGCAGACGGCGGCGCAGTTCGGTGCCCGAAATGTCCAGCACGGTGCAGCCTTCCGGCACTTCGTTGGCGGGGTAATACTGGTCGCGTTCCTGCACATAGACCATGTGCTTGAAATCGACCATCTTGACGCCGATCTCGTCCTCATACTGCTGGAACAGGGTCTGGGCGTCATAGGGGCCGTAGAAATCCTTGCCTTGGCTGTTCTTGCCGGGGCCGGCATGGTCGCGGCCCACGATGAAATGGGTGCAGCCGTGGTTGCGGCGGATCAGGCCATGCCAGACCGCCTCACGCGGGCCGGCCATGCGCATCGCCAGGTTCAGCAAGGACATCGTGGTGGTCGATTGCGGATACTTGTCGATCACCGCCTCATAGCACCGCACGCGGGTAAAGTGGTCCACATCGCCCGGCTTGGTCATGCCGACAACCGGGTGGATCAGCAGGTTGGCCTGGGCTTCCTTGGCAGCGCGGAAGGTCAGTTCCTGGTGGGCGCGGTGCAGCGGGTTGCGGGTCTGAAAGGCCACGACCTTGTCCCAGCCCACCTTGCGGAAATAGGTGCGCAACTCGTTCGGCGTGTCGCGGCGCGATTTGAAGTCATAGTGGATCGGCGCCTGCAACCCCTGAACCGGGCCGCCCAGATAGACGGGGCCAGCCACGTTGTGCAGATAGTGGATCGCGGGGTGGGCCAGATCGTCGGCGCCATAGCCAAAGACCTTTTCCGCCTCCAGCTTTTTGTTCGGGGTCCATTTGTCGGTGACGGACATCACGGCCAGAATGACACCCTCGGCGTCGCGCAGGGCGATCCGGGTGCCGGGGGCCACGCCATCTGCGAACTTTTCCGACACGTCCAGCGTGACCGGTATGGGCCACAACGTGCCATCCGCGGTGCGCATGTTGTCCACGACGCCATCATAGTCGGCTTCGGTATGAAAGCCCTGCAACGGGTGGAACCCGCCATTCATCAACAATTCCAGATCGCAGGCCTGACGCGGGGTCAAATCCCACGACGGCATGGTGCCTGCTTCAATCTTCAACGCGGCGGCGGCTTCGGCGGAAACAAAAAGTTCGGGAATCGGGGCAAGATTTGAATTCGTCATCGGATGCTCTCTTTGAGGGTCGACTGCTGGGCGGAAGGATGCCACCGCTGGGGCGGCTGTAGCGCCATATGCTCCGCAAAATCAACCCAATACCGCGAATATCAGCGGAAATAGGGCGTAAATGCTGGTGGAATGGCCGAATGGACGGCGTTTTTCCCGGCCACCACCAAAGGCGCAGGACGGCTTGCCCCCACCCCGCCCCGCCGCGAAAAATCCGCCTCAACGGATTGGGGGCCCGGTCAGCAGCACGGCAATCGGATGCGCCCCAGTCCAGATCAATTCAAAAGGCATCGGGGCCGACACTGGCACCGCCGTCTACCTGTCTGCGGTCCGCCGCCGCACTGTCCAGCGGCGGCCCGTCATGTCCTGGTCAGGTCCGGTCAGATCAGCCTGATCTTGCGCCGGCGCGCAGCGCCCAGACCCAAAAGACCGATCGCGCCCGCCAGCATCGGCAGACCGGCCGGCAGCGGCACCGCTGAAATCGGGGTCGATGTCACAAGAATAGTCGCGCGGAATGCGGCGCCCTCGGCCGGCTCGTTCGGGTCACCTGGGTTGCCATTATTCACCAAGAACTGAATGGTGTTCATGCTCGTGTTGTTAAGGAAGCCCTCATCGTTGAAAGCGGTAAGGGAGGTGTAGGACGCGGGCCCATAGGACAAAGTGCTGATCGTGTTGCCGTTCAGCTTGACCTCACCCATATTGTCCGCGCCCCAAAAGCCGCTCAATGCGAAAACGCTGTCTACATATGGGGACAGATCAAAGGTTACGATAAAGCTCCCCGCATTCAATTCGCTGAAGTCCCAAACCCAATTCGAGGCTGCATCCTCGGCGGCGTATGCCGGGTTATCCGATTCTGCCAGCGTCCCACCCTGGCCACTCACGAACACGGTGTTGTCGCCAGCGAATGTGCCGACGTTCAGAACTGTCGCCGCATTGGCCGATACCGCAGACAGCGCAAACACACCAGAAACCACCAGAGTTTTCAATTTCGACGTCATGATCTGACCTTTCAAAGCAGTTGACCACTCTATCCTTAAAGTTGCAAAAGTATAATTCAACACAATTTTGAGGATACTCGGCCTCTGATTGCAAAATTGCAGCTCGGGTCGCTGCAAAGTCGCACAATCTCGGCGCTGCACCGACAAATGCCCGCCCCGATGGCCGGGGGCGGGCACCGTGACGGGCGGGCCAGACTCAGGGAGCCAGACTCAGGGGGCAAAACTCAGGGGGCCGACGTCACTCGGCCAGAAACTTTTCGGCATCCAGCGCGGCCATGCAGCCCATCCCGGCGCTTGTCACGGCCTGACGATAGACATGGTCGGTCAGATCGCCCGCCGCAAAGACACCCGGAATGGCGGTGCGGGTGCTGCCGGGTTCGACCTTGACATAGCCACCGTTGTGCAGCGGCAACTGATCCTTGACCAGTTCGGACGCCGGCGCATGGCCGATGGCGACAAAGAACCCCTCGCAGGGCACGATCTGTTCTGCCCCGGTCTGCACATTGCGGGCGCGCACGCCGGTCACACCCAGGGGCGCCTCGGTGCCCACAACCTCGGTCACGTCATGGTTCCACAGCATCTGGATCTTGGGATGCTTGAACAGCCGGTCCTGCATGATCTTTTCGGCGCGCAAGGTGTCGCGGCGGTGGATCAGTGTGACCTTGGACGCGAAATTGGTCAGGAACAGCGCCTCCTCGACCGCGGTATTGCCCCCGCCAATCACCACAATCTCGCGGCCCCGATAAAAGAACCCGTCGCAGGTCGCGCAGGCCGACACGCCAAAGCCCTTGAACTTTTCCTCACTCGGCAGGCCCAGCCATTTCGCCTGCGCCCCCGTCGCCAGAATGACGGCATCGGCGGTGAACACCGTGCCGCTGTCAGACTGGGCCACAAAAGGCCGCTTGGACAGGTCCAGCGCGGTGATGATGTCGGTGATGACTTCGGCCCCCATGGCCTTTGCATGGGCCTCCATCCGCACCATCAGGTCGGGGCCCTGCACATGGGTGTCCCCCGGCCAGTTCTCGACCTCGGTGGTGATGGTCAATTGCCCGCCGGGTTGCATCCCCTGCACCAGAATGGGGTTCAGCATCGCCCGCGCGGCATAAACGGCCGCAGTATACCCCGCAGGGCCGGAACCGATGATCAGAACTTTGGTGTGTCGCGTCTCGCCCATCGTGGCCCCCTGATGATATCACGCCCGATATATGACGCGCCGCAGGGGCGGGCAAGGCGGCCCATGCAACCCTGCCATGCAGCAATAAATTGCGCATCCGTGAAATATTATTGCGCGCACCGGGGCGATGGCATACAGAAATACCAAACAGGAGCATCGCGTGGCCCAAAAGCTTGATCTGATCGACCGCAAGATCCTGGCCGAGTTGCAGGGCGATGGCCGGATGACCAATGTCGAACTGGCCAGCCGTGTCGGGATCTCCGCGCCGCCCTGCCTGCGCCGGGTGCGCGTGCTGGAAGAGGCGGGCCTGATCCGCGGCTATCACGCCGACATCAACCCCCGCGAACTGGGGTTCGAAGTGCAGGTCTTTGCCATGGTCCGCCTGACCAGCCAAGCCGAGGCCGACCTTGCCACCTTCGAGGCCCGTTGCAAGGCCTGGCCCCTCGTCCGCGAATGCCACATGCTGAACGGCGAAATCGACTTCATCCTGAAATGCGTGGCACCCGACCTGTCCAGCTTTCAGAATTTCCTGACCGAGGAATTGCTCAAGGCCGAAAATGTCGCCACCGTCAAAACCTCGTTGGTGATCCGCTGCGCCAAGGACGCGCCGGGCCTGCCGTTTGACGTGCTCGAGGCCCGCCTGACCCGCTCCTGAATTGTTGCAGCGGGGACGGGATGTGTCCTAAGGTCGGCGCAGGTCTTACCGCGCACTTTGAAGACGGAGCATTTTATGGCAGACATTCTGATTGACAGCACGGCGACCTTCATCACCGGCTGGAGCAGCCCGCTACGTTGCTGGGCGGCTTTGCCAATGATGTGCTGGCAGGCGGTGACGGCGATGACATCCTGAACGGCGGGCAGGGCCGTGACACTGGATGCCAAAAGCACCAACGCCAACCCCAATGATGCCTTTGTCTTTATCGGTGCGGCGGCAGTCACCAATGTGGCCGGGCAGTTGCGCGCCGTGCAATCGGGCGGCGCAACCTATGTCGGGGCCGATGCGACCGGCGACGGCATTGCCGATTCCATGCTGCGCCTGACACCGCTGCTGGTGCTGACCGCCTCCGATTTCGCGCCGTAGCTTTACCGCGCCACGCGAATCTCGATCAGCCGTGGCCCGTCGCTGGATTGGGTCAGCGCCCAATGCAGCACCTCGGGGTCTTGTGGAACAGAGGTGAACGGCAGATCGCAGGCGGCGGCAAAGGGCTCCAGACGCAGGGGCGAGGGGTGGCAGCCGATCACCTCGGTATTGGCACCGCGCATCGCATCGGCAATCTCGCCATAGGCCGCGTTGTTCCAGACGACAAAGGTGATGGGCAGACGCTCATCCACCGCCGTGCGCAACTCGCCGGGGCTGAACTGCAACCCGCCATCGCCAATCAGACAGATCACCCGCGTGCCGGGGGCGGCCAAAGCGGCACCCACAGCCGCACCGGGGCCAAAGCCCAGCGCGCCAAAGCCGGTTGCGGCGTTGAAATACCCGCCAGGCCGGTCGTGACTGTAAAACAGGTTGGCGGCATAGACGGGCTGGGTGCTGTCGCCGACCAGAATGGCGCGGGGCAGGGCGGTGCGGATCGCCTCGACCATGGCCAGCATGCCCGGATAGGCGGGGCTGAGGTCGGGCAGTTCGGCCCGCGCCGCGGCGATGGCGGCGGCGGCGCGGGCGGCGCCATCGGTCCGGCGCGCGGTGATCAGCGGCAACAGCGCCGCCATCGTCGCCCCCGCATCGCCCTGCACCCGCAAGGCAGCAGGCAGGCGGGCCAACTGGTCGGCACAGATGTCGATGCGGATCATCCCCGGCAGGTCCGGGAAACCGCCCGTGCCATACATGTCATATTCGGTCGGCCCGAACTCGGTGCCAATCGCCAGCACCTGATCGGCGTCCAGCGTCAGCGCCCGCACCGCCTCCATCCCAGGCGAGACGGGCACGCACAAGGGGTGCTGATGCAACATCCCCCGCGCATTCACCGTCTGCACCACCGGCGCATCCAAGGCGTCAGCCAGATCGCGCAAGGCCCCCTCATGGCCCCGGCAACCGCCGCCCGACAGGATCACCACCCGCTTGGCCGCATTCAGCCGGGCGGCAGCGGAGTCCAAGGCGGGCACCAGTGGCGGGGCCATAGCAGCGGGCGGGGCCAGGGCCGGGCAGGGCAGCGGCATCACATCCGTCGGCACCTCGATATGCACCGGACCCGGCCGCCCCGTCTGCAACAGACCAAACGCCCAGTCCAGCACCGGCCCCAGATCCGCAGGCCCCGTCACCTGCCGCGTCGGACACAGCGCCCGCACCATCGCCGCCTGATCGGGCAGCTCGTGCAACAACCCCAAGCCCCGCCCCAGCGAATCCCGCCGGTTCACCCCTGAAATCACCAGCACCGGCACA
>CAMBWO010000282.1 GCA_945871285.1 Pseudorhodobacter antarcticus
CGGTCCCGGTCGTCGCCCACCTTGATCATGGCGAGGGGCTGGCGGCCTGCGCCCAAGCCATCGACTGCGGCTTCACCTCCGTCATGTATGACGGCTCCGCCCTGCCCTTCCTCGAAAACCTCGCCCGCACGGCAGAGGTCGTCGCCATGGCCCACGCCCAAGGCGTCTCGGTCGAGGGCGAGCTGGGCTATGTCGGCTATCACGGCGGCGCAGCCTCACTGGGCACCGACCCGGCCCAGGTCGCGCAGTTCCACGCCGAAACCGGCGTCGATGCGCTGGCCGTCTCCATCGGCAACAGCCACCTGATGACCACAACCGGCGCCACAATCGACTGGCCCCGCTTGCGCGCGATTCAGGCCGCCGCCCCCACCCTGCCCCTCGTGCTGCACGGCGGCAGCGGGCTCGACCCGGCCCTGCGCCGCCGCCTCGCCCGCGAAACCACGGTCTGCAAGTTCAACATCGGCACAGAATTGCGCCAAGCCTTCGGCGCGGCCCTGCGGCAGGCTCTGACCGATCCCGCCCGCTTTGACCGCAACCAGATCCTGTCCGACACCATCGCCCCCGTCACCCTCGCCGCCCGCCGCGCCATCGCCTCGTTGACCTGACCGTCACCGCATCATGTCCGCCGCCTTTTCGGCAATCATGATCGTCGCGGCATTGGTGTTCGACGAAATCAGCGTCGGCATGATGGACGCATCCACCACCCGCAATCCCGCAATCCCGTTGAACCGCAACTGCGGATCCACCACCGCCGCCGGGTCCGCCCCCATGCGACAAGTGCCCACCGGGTGATGGTCGGTCTTGGCATGGGCGCAGGCATAGTCGAAATACTCCTGCTCGGTCCGCACCCCCGGCCCCGGCAACCGCTCGGCCAGCACATAGGGTTTCAGCGCGTCCTGACGCATGATCTCTCGCGCCAGCTTCAACCCCCGGATCGACATTTCCCGGTCATAAGGGTCCGCCCAATAGTTGGGGTCAATCAGCGGGGCCGCCAGTGGATCGGCACTGGCCAGCCGCACCGTGCCCCGCGACCTTGGCCGCATATACGCCGAATTGAGCGTCACCCCCCCCTGCGGCATCGCCGCCACCCCCGCCTCGATCCCAGAGCCTAACCCCAGATGCAACTGAATATCCGGGCTGCGGGCATTCGGGTCGGCATACCAGAACCCCCCCGTCTCAAACAGGCTCGATGCCACCGGGCCGCGCCGGGTCAGCAGATATTGCAGGCCCGCAAGGGCCGAAAGATGCGGCTTGGCAAAGCGGTCATAGGTATGCGGCCCGGTGCATTCGGCAATCACGAACAGGTCGACATGGTCCTGCAAATTGGCCCCCACACCGGGCTGATCCAGCACCACCGGAATCCCCAGCCGCGCCAATTCCTCCCCCGGCCCGATCCCCGACAACTGCAACAGCCTTGGCGACCCGATCGCCCCCGCCGACAAGATCACCTGCCCTGCCCGCAACACCCCCTCGCCCGCAACCTCCACCCCAACCGCCCGGCCCCCTTCGACCACGATCCGCAAGACCTGCACACCCGTCCGCACCGTCAAATTCCCCCGCCCCCGCGCCGGCCCCAGATAGGCGACAGCGGTGGACGACCGACGATAATTCTTCTGCGTCAACTGGTAATACCCCACCCCATCCTGACTTTCGCCCGTCATGTCCGGGTTGCGCGGGATACCCAGTTGCCCGGCCGCGGCAAAATACGCCTCGCAAATCGGCAAGGGCGCACGCGGCTGGCTGACCCCCAGCGGCCCACCCTGCCCGTGATAGTGGTTTGCGTGCGTGTCGTTATCCTCCGCCTTGCGGAAATACGGCAACACATCGTCATAGCCCCAGCCAGTGCAGCCCATCTGGCGCCATTCGTCATAATCCAGCGCATTGCCCCGCGTATAGATCTGCGCATTGATGCTGGACCCGCCGCCGATCACCTTGGCCTGAGTATAGCGGATCACCATATCCTTCATGTGCCGCTGCGGGACGGTATGCCACCCCCAGGACCCTATGCCCTTGGTCATCTTCGCAAATCCGGCAGGCAGGTGGTACAGCGGGTTGCGATCCCGCCCCCCCGCCTCCAGCAACACCACCCGCGTGGCCGGGTTTTCCGACAACCGCGCGGCCATCACGGCACCGGCCGATCCACCCCCGATGATGATCACATCAGGCTCTGTTCTGCCCGTCTTTGCCATGACTGCCCCGCGCTTGCCTTGACCCGACCCTATTGGAGCCTTCCAAGGAGTCAACACCCCGGCGTCAGACTGCCTTCACCCCGCTCCCCCACAGCGCAAAATGCCCATCCCGCTGCACCCGCACGCCCTGAAACCCCGCCCGCTCCAGATGTGCCTGCAACGTGGCCGCGACAAATCCGGTCCGATGCCCCATGAACGCATTCCCCGCCGCCAGCGCAGGCCGATAACCATAGAGCATGTCCAACGGCGCAATCGGCCCCATCGCCGACAGATAGGCCGCCTCCTCCAGCCGCCCCTCGGCAATCAACGCCGCCACCTGTTGCAGGTCCGGCATCGTCACCAGCACAAAGCCGCCCGGTGCCAACACGCGGAAAAACTCGGCCAGCGCAATCGGCACCTCATGGCTCGCCAGATGTTCCAGGTTGTGCGACGACCAGACGGCATCCACGGCCCCGTTTGGCACCATCGGCATTTCAGTGATGCTGGCAATGATGTCGGGCTGCACATCAGGGTCGATGTCCAGCCGCATCTCGGCCCAGGCCCCCGCCGGGAAAAACGCGGCGGGCAGTTTGGCGGGGTCAGGCGCGCCGCAGCCGACATGCAGCACCGTGCGGGTCTGCACGGCGTCGGTGGTCTCAAAAGGTCCGTGGGTGGCGATGGTCATGGTCTCTCCTTCAGGGTTCGCGCAGGCTTTCGTTCAGGCCACGCATCAGGGGGTCAAAGAAATACTCCAGCACAGTCCGGCTGCCGGTCTTGATCTCGGCGGTCAGCGTCATGCCCGGCAAAAGCTCTGCGCCGGGGGGCATGTTGTTCAGGGCGCCCGCCAGCGTCACCCGGCCCGAATGCAGCGCCTGGGTGCCGCCTTCGGGGGTAAAGGACCCGTGGCTCACATCCTGCAAAACGCCCTCAAGGCTCCCATTGCGGCGCCAGGGAAAGGCATCCACCTTGATCGTCACCGGGTCGCCCAGCGCAATCGTGCCCGCCTCGGAGGACTTGATGCCAATGTCGGCAATCAGCGGCACATCGGTCGGCACCAGCACGACCACCGGGTCACTCTCCGCCATCAGCGACCCCGGCCCGCCCATGGCCACCGACAGCACAACTCCCGGCCGCGGGGCGCGCAGGTCGGCCAGCGCGGCCAGTCGGTCAGCCTTGGTCAACTGCTCCTCCACCTCGGCCAGACGGGGAATGACCTCGGCCAACGCCTCGATCAGCAGGCGCTTACGGTCGCTCTCAAAGGCTTGCAGGGCAGCCTCAGCCTGCGCCAACCGCTGGGCCAGATCCTCCAGCCGCGCAAAGTGCTGCGCCAGCGCCGTTTCGGCATCAATCCGCACCAGCCGCGCCTCCAGCGCCGCCAGATGCGACCCGCTCTGCCGATCCGCCAAAGCAACCCGCATCCCCTCGATCTCACGCGCGATGGCCTGCCGTTCACGCAGGCCCGCGGCGGCCTCACCCTCAGACCCGATCTGCTGCTGCAACGACCGGATCGCGGCCTGCAATTGGTCGCGCTGCGCCGCCGCCAGGTCGGCGCGCTGGCTCATCACCTGCGCCTGCAAGGCCAGATCAGCCCCGCCCGCCTGCAACGCCACGCCCGCAGCCTCGGCCTGCAAGCGTGCCACCCGAGCCGACAACGCCCGCCGCTCCACCTCCAGTGCGGCGCGGTCGGCGTCGGTCAGCGTCGAATCCAGCCGCGCCAGCACCTGCCCTGCCACCACCCTGTCCCCGGGGCGCACCAGCATGTCCACCAGCACGGCCCGGCTCATCGGCTGCAAGATGACCGAGGGCGCATCGGCCGCCAGCCGCCCGTTCGCCACCACCACAATGTCAATCCGCACCAGCGCGGCCACGACCACCAACGCCACAACCATCCCTGCCCCCAGCACCGGCCACAGCCGCAGCCCCAGGGGCGCAGGCTCGGCCACCAGCCGGTCCAGATCGGCCTGAAAGGCCAGCGCACCATCGGCAATCCGGCCCTTCATGTCAGATGCTCGGTCTGTTGCTGCCACAGGTGGCGGTAAATCTCGCAGGTTTCCAGCAGCGTCGCATGGGGGGCCACGGCCACGACCCGGCCCTGCTCCAGCACCACGATCTTGTCCGCGCGCACCAGCGAGGACAGCCGGTGCGACACGATGATCACCGTGCGCCCCTTGGAAATCGCGGCCAGATTGCGGTTCACCACCGCCTCGGATTCAGGGTCCAGCGCCGAGGTCGCCTCGTCAAACACCAAGATCCGCGGCGCCGTCATCAACGCCCGCGCAATGGCAATGCGCTGCCGCTGGCCGCCCGACAGGTTCGCCCCGCCCTCCTCGACCCGCGTGTCAAAGCCCTGCGGCAGACGGCGGATAAACTCCTCGGCCCCGGCCAGCTTTGCCGCCAGCAAGACCTCCTCCAACCCCGCATCGGGCCGTGCGGTCGCGATATTGTCGCGAATCGTGCCGCGAAACAGCAGATTTTCCTGCAACACCACGCCCAAAGACCGCCGCAAATGCTCCAGATCAATCTGGCGGATGTCCACGCCATCCACCTGGATCAACCCCGCCTGCGGCACCTCGATCCCCTGCACCAGCCGCGTCAACGTGGTCTTGCCCGACCCTGACCGACCGACCACGCCAATCACCTGCCCCGGCACGATGTCCAGCGACACCCGGTCCAGCGCGGGCGTGGCAGCGCCGGGATAGGTGAACGACACCTGATCCAGCATCAGCCGCCCGCCAATCGGGTGGCGCATCGGGCGCGGTTGCAACCCGCGCTCGGGCTTTTGGTTCATCACCCCCGCCAGCATCCGCACCGACAGCGCCGCCTCCTGGTATTCGTTGATCAACCCCACAATCTGCACCAGGGGCCCCGTCACCCGCCCCGCCAGCATCAAAAACGCCACTAGCGCCCCGGTGCTGAGTTCCGATTGCAGAACCAGCGCCGCGCCATAGGCGATCACCGTCACCTGCATCAGCTTTTCCAAGAGCCCCGTCGCCGCCCCGGCCAGCGCGCCAATCGTGCCGACATCCCATTGCCGGCGCAGCGCCAGGGCCAGGTTATCCTCCCACACCCGGCGGCGGCTGGGCTCCAGCACCAGCGACTTCACCGCCCGCATGTTTTGCAGCGTTTCCACCAGATGGGCCTGACGCTCGCCCTCGGCCATATACAGCGCCTTCAGGCGGCGGCGAAAGGTCGGCAACAGCGCCCCGATACAGCCCGCAATCGCCAGCGCAAAGCCCAGCACAATCACCGTCAAAGGCCCGCACAGCATTGCCAAAATCCCCAGCAGCAAGGGCAAAAACGCCGCATCCAGCAGCGTCTGAAACAACCGCCCCGTCAAAAACGCCCGGATCTTTTCAGTCTGCTGCATATGGCGCGTCATCACCCCCGAGGGCGTGGTTTCAAACACCGACAGGGGCAGCGATAAAAGATGCGCAAAGGTCCGCGCGCCAATCAGCGCATCCACCTTGCCCCCCGCAATCAGCATCAGTCTTTGCCGGACATAGGCAAAGCCCGCATCAAACAGCGCCAGCACCACAAATATGCTGACAATCGCAAACAGCGTGTTCCACGCCTGATGCGCGATCACCCGGTCAATCAGCACCTGAAACAACAAAGGCAACGCAAAGCTGATCAGATTGCCCGCCACCACCGCCAGCGCAACCCCCGCCAGCAGCCCCGCTTGCGTGCGCAGCGCCGGCAGGAACCACGACAGGCCAAACTCCGTCGGCTCAAACGTCCCCTCGGCCATGCGCTGCACCAGCA
>CAMBWO010000283.1 GCA_945871285.1 Pseudorhodobacter antarcticus
AGCCCGGCCAGCCGCGCCTTGGTCGCCTCACGGGCGGCCAACGAAGCCAGCATCGCCTGCGTCAACCGCACCGCATCCATCCGGCGCAGGTCGGCGACATCCTCGCCAATCCCGCACTGGTCAAACACCCCCGCCGTCTTGTCGGAATAGCCCAAGCCCAAGGTCGGTGTCCCCGACGAAAACGCGCCGATCGTGGCATGCATCCGGGCGCCGGCAAACCAGTCCAGCCGCGCCAGGACCCATTTCAGCTCCATCGCGTTCAGCGGGCTGTCGATGATCTCGATCCGCTGGGCAAATTCGGCCCCCAACCCGGCCCGCAAGGCGCGGGCGGCGGCCAGATCGCTCTCGGGGGCGCCCTCGGCCTGATGGACATGGGGGATCAGCAGCAACCGCATGCCGGGGTGGCGGGTCAGAATGGCGCGGCAGGCGGTGCCCAGCTGGCGGTCATGCCGGTCAGCCAGACCAAAGGTTTTTTGCGCGGCCTGCGGGTTCAGCGCCAAAAGGCCCGACACGTTCAACCCGATCACCGGCGCATCGCGCCCCTCGTCCAGCCAACCCGCAACTCGCGCCGACAGGCCCGTCTGGGGCTCCATTTGCGGCAAGGCCACCGCCATATCCAGACCCAGCCGGTGCCGGTCCGGGTCAAAGGCCGCGCCCAGCACGTCTTGCAAGAACCGGTAGCTGCCCGCATCGCGCACCCAGACGGCGCGGGCGGCGGCCAAGACCTCGACCGCCTCGGCGTGGGCGCTCCAGTCGCGAAACGGGCCCAGCGTTTGCGGCAGCAGGATCAGCGTCTTGCCACTGTCCAGCGCCAGCCGCTTGGTCACAACCATCGTGCGAAACCGCTTGGGGCCATACAGGTCGGTGAAACTGTCCCCGCCCGAGACATCCAGAATCGCCCGGCTGCCCGCAATCAGACGCGCCGTGGGGGAATACGCCCCCCCGACCCGCGCCAGAGCCCGCACCGCCATCAGATTCTCGCTGCGCCAATAGCGGCGCGTGTTGCTCAGGCCCATCAACTCGACCGTGGCAAAGCCCCAATCGGCCCGCCGCCGCCCCCGGCCATGGTCGGCCACCGCCACCGGCCCCATCTGGCGTGCGGCCAAACCGGCCACGGCCGACAGGCACAGCGCGCTGACCCCCTGATTGCCCGTATCGGAGCTGGCGTTCAAAATCGAGATCATGCTTTCTGACTTTGTGTTTGTGTTCGGGCCTGCAATACCGTCGGGGGCGTGACGTGTCTGGTGTCAGGCGGGATAGTGCGGCATCCGATCGGCGCATCCCCCTGTCCGGTTGGGGTAAAGGCTATAAAGATGGGTAGGTTTCTTTGCTGGCAACGGCTGGCCCCACGGCTGGTGCTGCTGTTCGCCCTGTCTGCCTGCGTCCCGCAAGTGCCGCCAACCCTGCCCCGCAGCGCCCAACCCGAAACGGCGGGCGTGGTGGAACGCGTCATGGTCACCGCCGCCCGCACCGACCTGGCCCATACCCCGGTCTGCGGCGGGGCGCGTCTGGCGACCAGCCTGAAATCGGGGTCCCGCGGCGGCTATGCCCCGCCCGGCAGCTATCTGGTCGGGCCGGGCGACAACCTGAAATTCAACATCTTCGGCGAGGCCGGGATGACCGACATCACGGCGCGGGTCGATGATGCGGGCTTTGTGCAACTGCCGATGGTCGAACTGGTGCAGGTGTCGGGCCAGACCACCCGCGACATTCAGGCCCAGCTGAAACAGGCCTATACTGCATTTCTGAGCGGCCCCTGGGTCACCGTCGAACTGGTTCAGGCCCAAAGCGCGCCGATGTATTTTCTGGGCGAGTTCAACCAGTCCGGCGTCATCTACATGAACGGCGCGACCGACATCCTCCAGGCCGTCGCCCTTGCCGGGGGTCTGACGGGTGAGGCCTATCTGCCCGGCGCCCGCCTGCTGCGTGACAACCACGTCTGCACGGTCGATCTGAACGCCCTGCTGCGCAATGGCGATTTCAGCCAGAATGTCTGGATCAAACCCCGCGACGTGATCTTTGCCCCCCGCAAAGAGGATATGTCGGTCTATGTCCTGGGGGCGGTCGGCGCACCGCAGTCCATCGCCTATGGCGCGGATGGCCGCACCCTGATGCAGGCCCTGACCATGGCAGGCGGGCCGCAGGCCGGGGTCGCGCAACTGGGCGCCATCCGCATCATCCGCAGCACCACCCCCACCACGGGCGAGCTGATCGTGTTCGACGCCCGCAAGGCGCTGACCGGGCGCGGCCTCGATCTGCCCCTCGAACCCGGCGACGTGGTCTATGTGCCCTCGACCGAGCTTGGCGACTGGAACGCCGCCGTGGCGCAAATCCTGCCCAGCCTGCAACTCCTCGGCGGCATCCTGACCCCCATCACCCTGATCCAGAACCTGAAAGCCAGTGATGTCCCCCTTTGCCGACTGCATCGCCCAACCCTACTGGCTGGATGACGCCCCCCTGCGCCGCCCCGACCCGCAACCCCTGCCGCCCGCCGCCGACCTTGTCATCGTTGGCTCCGGCTACACCGGGCTTGCGGCGGCGATCGAGGCGGCCAAGGGCGGCATGTCGGTTCTGGTGCTCGACCGTGGCCCGATTGGCGCGGGCTGTTCCACCCGCAACGGCGGCCAATTGTCCAGCAGCATCAAACCCGAACTGGCCAAACTGACCGCCCGCCACGGCGAAACCCTCGCCCGGCGCATCCGCGACGAAGGCTATGCCGCCCTGTCCCACGCCCAAGCCCTGATCGCCGCCCATGACATCGACTGCGACTGGCGGCAAACCGGGCGCTATCTGGCCGCCCATTCCCCCAAACAGTTCGACGGGCTGGCGAAATGGGCCGAGGTGCGGCAGCAGGCGGGCGAACCGCCCATCACCCTGATCCCCCGCGACCAGCAGTTGCAGGAACTGGGGTCCGAGCGTTACCACGGCGGGGCCGTGTCCCCCCTGTTCGGCGGCGTCCACCCGGCCAAACTGCATGCGGGCCTGCTGCGCGTGGCCGAATCCTTGGGTGTCACCGTTCAAGGCAACCGCGAGGTGACCGCGATCCAACCCGATGGCGCAGGCTTTGCCGTCCGCGCAGGCACCAGCACCGTCGCGGCCCGCAAGGTCCTGATTGCGACCAACGGCTATTCCGGCCCCCTGTCGCCTTGGCTCCAGCGCCGGGTCATCCCCATCGGCAGCTATATGCTCGCCACCGCCCCCCTGGCCCCCGCCTTGGCCGCCAGCCTGATCCCCAAAGGCCGCATGGTCGTCGATACCCGCCGCGTCGTGATCTATTTCCGCATGTCGCCCGATGGCCAGCGCCTGATCTTCGGCGGGCGGGCCGCCCTGATGGAGGCTGACCCGATGCGCAGCCTGCCCCGCCTCTATCAGATGATGCTGGAGGTCTTTCCGCAACTGGCGGGAACCAAGGTCAGCCACGCCTGGAACGGCTTTGTCGCCTATACCTTTGACGAACTGCCCCATATCGGGGTGCAGGACGGGGTGCAGTATTGCATGGGCTATTGCGGGTCGGGCGTGTCGCTGTCGCTCTATTTCGGCACCCGCGCCGGGCAGCAGATTCTGGGCCGGCCCGAGGGGGCGACGGCGCTGGACGGCCTGCCCTTCCAGACCCGGCCGCTTTACCACGGCACGCCGTGGTTCCTGGCCCCCTCGGTCGCCTGGTACCGCGCCGCAGACCGCCTGCTGGGCTGACCCAAACGTGCCAGACACTAATGAAGGTTAGGGCGACCCGCCGCCTAACGGTGTCTGCTGTTGGGCAGGGCCCGGTGGCTGGCGGGCAAACCCGTGGGCCCCGGACCTTCGCCCGCCTGCCTGCGGGTGCCCCTGATTTGCCGCGCGGTTCCTTGTATGGGCCAGCGGAATGATCATTCCTGACGAGAACACTGGAGCAAAGTCATGTCACTTGGTACCATCCTTGCCATCCTCCTCATCATCTTCCTGCTTGGCGGTTTCAGCGGTCGCTTCGGCGGCTATGGCTATGGCTTTGGCAATGGCGGCATCGGGGTGATCGGGGTGATCCTGGTCATCGTGATCGTGCTGATGCTGATGGGCCGGATCTAAAGCGCGCCGGGCGCCCCTCCGGGTGCCCGGCCCCCCTATCCCGTCACCACCCCGTCGCCGACCACGATCTGCCGTTGGCATACCGCCGCAATCTTGTCGTCATGGGTCGAAATCAGAAACGTCGTGCCCTCCTCGCGGTTGATCGCGCCGATCAACGCCATCACCTGCAAGGCCGAGGCGCGGTCGAGGTTCCCCGTCGGCTCATCCGCCAGCACCAGTTCGGGGCGGTTCATCAGCGCCCGCGCCACCGCCACCCGCTGCTTTTGCCCGCCCGACAGATTGGCCGTGGCAAAGTGGATGCGATCGCCCAACCCCATCCGCACCAGCAACTCCTGCCCCCTGCGCCGCGCCGTGGCCGTCTCGCGCCCCTCGCGCACCGCCGTGGGAAATATCACGTTCTCCAGCGCGGTAAAGTCGGGCAGCAGGTTGTGAAACTGAAAGACAAAGCCGATGTGACGGTTGCGAAACTCGGTCAAGGCGCGGTCATTGGCCTGCGTCAGGTCCACCCCCAACATCCGGTGCCGCCCCGAGGTGGGCTGCATCAGCGTGCCCAGAATGGTCAGCAACGTGCTTTTGCCCGACCCCGATGGCCCCAGCAGCGCCGCCAGCTCGCCCCGGTTCATCACCAGATCAACCCCGCGCAACACCCGCGTCGCCGTCTCGCCCGTGCCAAAGGTCTTGACCAGCGCCGCCACCTCCAGCAGCACGGTCATTGGCCAATCGCCGTAACCGGGTCCAGCCGCGCCGCCGACCGGGCCGGCAGGATCGAGGCCAGGATCGCCCCCAGCGTCGTCAGCGCAATCGCCAGACCGTAGGCGCCCTGGGCCACGTCGATGGGCAATCCGCTTTGCGCCGGGCCAAACGCCTCCCGCGCCGGCAGCAGCAGCAACACGCCATAGCCCGCCGCCGCCCCCATCACCCCACCCAAGGCCCCGATCAGCGCGCCTTGGGCGACAAACACCACCATCACAAACCCCCGCCCCGCCCCCATCGCCCGCATGATCCCGATTTCCGGACGCCGCCGATAGGTCGACAACAGCAGCGCCGAGGCGACGCCGATGATGATCGTCAGCATCGCAAAGGCCTTGAGGATATACCCCGTCTGCGCCTGCGCGCTCAGCGCGTCCAACAATTGCCCTGCCGTCTCGGTCCAGGATTTCGCCTTTAGCCCGGTCAACGCCCGGATGCGCGGCGCCAAGGCATCGGCGGCATACAGATCGGCCAGCTTGATCTCGATCCGCGTCACGCCCTGCGGCATCTGGAACAGGATGCGCGCCGTGCCCAGGCTGACATAGGCGCGGCCCCCATCCAGCCCACCCCCGCTGTCATAAATCCCCGTGACGGTCAGCACCGCCTCGATCCCGGCCGAGCTTTGGACCCTTACAGTCTGGCCCAGCGACAGGTCACTCTCCTCGGCCAGCGTCTGGCCGATCAGCACACCCCCCGCCGCCAGCGAGGCCGCCCCCTCGGTCACATAGCCCGCCAGATTGGCAATCACCGATTCCCGCCCCGGCTCCAACCCGTTGATCGCCACCTGCGTGACCAGCGCCCCCCGCGTCAGAAACCCGGTTCCGTTGATCTGCGGCGAAACGCCGGTGACACCCGGCAAATCGGCGATCATCGGCACATAGGCGGCGGTGTCCTTCAAGACCGCAATCCGGCGCGTCGCAGGCTCTTGCGCCAACAGCACCAGACGCCCGTCATCGGGCAGCAGCAAGCCGGGGTCCACCGCCTCGGCCTGAATGGTGATGTGGGGCAAATCGCCTGCCGTTCGCGCCAGAATGAACTGCGCCAACCCCCCGATCAGCGCCGACATGAAGATGAAGATGAACACCCCCAGCGCCACGCCAAACACCA